>JALEYW010000018.1:0-40086 GCA_022773145.1 Bacteroidales bacterium | reverse complement strand
CGCTTTCAACAAGAAACAAAAGGCGCAAGTGGTAAAGGCGGTTGTGCCGTAAGAAAGATAATCCGCACATCCATCGTCAAACCCTCGGTTTGATGCGGATATGCGGACTTTCTTTCAGCCATGCCGCCAGTGCCGATGACCTGCCCTTACCACGTAAGGGTGAATCATCAGCACGGTTTCACTTGCGCCAAGAGGAACAACAAAAAAGAAAACGGCAAGACCCCGTAAAAGTACCTCTCTCACATAGCCATGAAAGGGTTGTCCGCTTGCCGATTGTCTAAACGAGAGTATAGGCTTCAAAAGCGGACATACCTTTCGGATATGCCATAGTAGGAAAGAGGTTGTCTGAACTCGTTTCAGCCAACGCCTTTCCTACATAAATACTCACTTTTACGGAAGAACAGTAACGAACAGGTCAAGAAATCACGCTCAAAACACAGAAATATGAGCAATTCCTTGGAGTACCCGAATAAAAAGTGTACCTTTGCATACAGAGTTGTGAGGCAAAGTAAATCACAGAATATCAGTGCACTTGCACTTTCGCTAAATCGTTACCATAAATCCGCAACTCCTCCATTCTATTCTGATATTCAATCAGATACAAGTTTTTTGATTATCCTACCGCAAAGATAGTGCAAGGCGAGCGCAATAAGCTTGCTTAGATTGCCAAGCCGCCGCCTATCTTATGCAAAGATAGTGCAAGGCGAGCGCATTGAAAAATTAAAAGCCGAAGGATTTACATTTTTATTGCCGAGCCGTAGCCAATTTTATGCAAAGTTGAAGGTTATAAGGTGATGGTCGCTTCGCTCCCAGGTTTATAAGGTTATAAGAATACTGTTGGAGGTAGTCACGGTAGTCGCACCGAGTAACTTTTTAACCTCATAACCTAATCCCTCATAACCTCCGAAACTTAAATCAAGATATATATTTCCTAAGTCCGGGAGTTGTTTTTTCAACTCGTCGAGTTCGTCGAAATAGTCGGCGACTTGTGAAGAGAACTTCACGTAGAGTCTGTCTTGGTCAAAGTGTTGGGTAAATCGCTGTGAAAAAGCTGTAATCCGTTTGGAGAAATGCCCCTTTCGCGCGCGTACGTATATACGGTTTTTATTTCCTGAAAAAAGCATTCACTCCTTCACACGGCGTGCGTTTTCCATTGATTTCCATCGGTTTCGAGTGTGAAGGGTTGGGCTTTCAAAGTATTCACACGGTTCCCGAAGTATTCACACTGACTTCCGAAGCATTCACACGGGCTGTGAACGCTTGTGAAGGGTTGAAAAAGCAAGCCTTCACACCGGAAAACTGTTGATAACCAAAGGGAAAAGCTATATAATCGTCAAAATATTCCCTGCTGCTGTGAATACTTGAAAATTCAACCCTTCACACTCAAAACGCCTGAAAATCAAGAAGAATGAACCTTTTTGTGAAGGGATGAATGTTTTTTTTGAGGTAAAAAAAGCGTATAGAGAGAACAACGCCTACCGTTTTTGACACGCCATGATGCAAAGGCGGACAAAAGCGGTAGACGAAGCGGTAAGGCCGAAGGAAACAGCCGTGGAAGTGGAAAGGGTGAAGAGGGTGAAGCGGTGACAGCGGCGGGCGCGGCTACTTCACCACGATTTGCGAACTGCTGCCGCCGGGCTGGCGGACAAGGCATATCTGCGGGAATATCTGGGAGCGGATTTGTTCCGTGTGGCTGATGACTCCCACCTTGCGGCCCTGCACATTTTCCAGATGCGAGAGCGTTGTCATCACCAGGTCCAGCGAGTCGCGGTCCAGGTTGCCGAAGCCTTCGTCGATAAATAGCGAGCCGATGCTGAGGTTTGCCCCCGAGAGCGAGGCCAGGCCGAGGGCGAGGGCGAGACTTACTACAAATGTTTCGCCGCCCGAGAGCGAGGAGACGTAGCGGTGCTCGTCGAACATGTCGCGGTCGATGATTTCCAAGGTCAACGTGCCCGGCAGGTTACGCAGCTCGTAGCGCGGTGTCAGCCGGCGGAGGTGGCAGTTGGCGTGCTCCACGAGGAAGCCGAAAGTATAGCTCTGCGCCACCGTGCGGAAGCGTTTCCCGTCTGCCGAGCCCAACAGCGTTGACAGGCGGTTCCACTCCAGCGCGTCCTCCTTGGCCCGGTCGAATGCCTCGCGGAGTTCCGCCGCCTGGCGCACACACGTTTCGTGCGATAGCAGTCGGGAGTTCACCATACTCAGCTCGTTGGCAATCTGTTCCAGCCGCACGGCGCACGCCTCGCGCTCCGTCTCCATCAGTTTCCGTGCCTCCGCGTCGTAAGCCTGTGGCCGTGTCGTTTCCGCCTGGATGGCCGTGAGCGACGAGCGCGCCTGGTCCAACCTGTTCTCCGCCAGCATCCGCGCCTCGCGGAGCGCGCTGAGCCGGTTGCGGAGTGCCTGCCAGTCGCGGCTGTCGCTGAAGAGTTCGTCCAGCTCGGCGAACTGCACGGGCGAGTGGGAGCCGTTGAAGCGCAGGATCATCACGTCGAGCCGTTGCCGGCACTGTTGGAGTAGCTGCCAGTTCTCCTCCCGGTTGCGCACCAGGTTGTTTCGGAAGCCCTCTAACTGGCGCAGTTCCCCCTGCTGTTTCTCGTAGTCCTGCCCCACTTGTTTCTCCGCCTGCCGTGCCGTGACGATGTCCTGCCTCAGCTTCTCCGCCTCCTGCTGCGGTGTCATCTCACCGAATAGGCGGCGCACCTCCTCGTGCTTCCGGTTCAACGCTTCACGCGCTGCGTCGCGGGCCTCGCGGCTGGTGGTCACCGTGTGGCGCGCCTCCTCCACGTTCAGCTCCGTTCCCTTCAGCTCCTCGCGAAGCAGGTCTGTCTGCCGCAGCGCGTTGTCCAACCGCGTACACGTCCGGTTCCAGTCTTCATGGAGATTTGTCAGCCGCAGGCGCAGCCCGTCCGGGTTGTTCTTCCATTCCGTAAACCATCCCGAGAGCGTGATCATCTCATCGAGGTCAGTGTAAAGTTCCGAGCAGGCGCGGTCCGAGAGGTTGATGATTTGCTGCAAGTCCTCCGCCGACGCCGCCGCGATGTGCGCCTCCGTGCGCACCTTGTCAAGGTAAGTGTGGTTGTCCGCCATGATTGTGTCGAGCGCGGCTATCTCCTCGTTGAGCCGGTTGATGTGCTGCTGGTGGAAGTTGAAGGTTTCCAGCTCGCGGTCGGCCTCGTCGGCAGCGCGGGTGGTGTTGTCGATGAGCAACTGTATCATCATGCGCCGCGCATCGCGGTTCACCGTGGCCGAACAGTCGGCAAACGAGTTGTCCAAGTAGGCACACGTCTGCCACTCCTCCACGTCGTCGCGCTGCCGCTGCTCCAGCTCCGCCAAGCTGCGGTTGTCCGCCTCCAGACGTGCCGCATCGGCGGCAATCTCGCGTTGCAGGGCATTCAGCGCGCCACGCCGTTGTTCCAGCAGCTGCTGCATGTCAAGATACTCCTTGTTCAGGTTTGTCAGCAGTTCGCCCAGTTCGCGCTCCGTCTCCGTGTGGTACGGATGGTGCGTGGCACCGCACACCGGGCATGCCGTTCCCTCCTTCAGCTGTTTGCGCAGCTTCACGATGTTCTGGCTCTGGCTCAGCGTGAAGGCCGTGCTGATACGCTCATAAGCCTCTTCGGCCGCCTTCACCTCCCCCTCCATTTTCGATGCCGCCTGCCGTTTCTGCGCCAGTTCCGTCATTTCCCTCTTTTGCAGGGCGTACCTTTCGGCTATGCGCACGTAGCCCTCCGAAATGTGTTGCCAGAGCACCGCCGCGCGGTGGAGGGCCGCCAACCGGTTGCGGTTTTCCGCTGCCGCCTTTTGCAGCTTTGCCGAGTCGTGCCCCTGGTTCATCTGCCGGTGGATGAGCAGTTCGCTCTTCAGCGCGTTGAGCTTCGCCTGGTTCTTATGCTGTTCCTCTTCCGCCCTTTCCCCCTGCGCCTTCAGCTCCGCCTTCCGCTTTTGCAGGGCCGCCTGTTTCTCGTGGCTCTCCACGTTGCGCCGTGTCTCGGTGTTGAGCATCGAGAGCTTGTCCTTGATGAGGTCGAACTTCTCAAACATGAAGCGGTGAACCGAGAGCGACTGCTTGTGGAGCTGCTGCTGTTCGGTTTCGCGACCCACCTTCTCCAGCATCTCCTTCTTGGCCGCCACGATGTTCTGGCGCGTCTCCAAGGTGCGCTCCGCCTCCGCCAGCTGGCCATCCAGACGTTTCAGCTGCTCCGTGGCCACGTTGATTTCGCCCGTCAGGGCATGTCCCCGGTTGATGGCCGCCGAACGGAGTTCGAGTTGCCGCTCCGCGTCGGCTGTCCGTTCGCGTGCCACGTCGAGCTTTCCCGCCAACGCCTCCATTTCTCGGCGCGTGCGCTCCAGCTCGGCGGCATTTGCCAGTTCCTCCGACTTCGCCTTGCCGATGTCGCCGGTGCGCACCATGATTTCCTGGTAGAGGGGCTGCATGGCGAGCAACGCGTCGTAACGCGCCAAGCGTAGCTCGTCGGCCCGCAACTCCATGCAGCGTTTCGATGCCTCGGCAAACTGCGCCTCGCACTCCGCCACGCAGGCCGTGGCGCGGTCGAAGCGGAGTGTCCAGTCTATCTGCTTCTCCAGACTTGCCGCCTGCTGCTCCTCCATCTGGCGCGATGCGGTGAGCAGTCGGCTGCGCTCCTGCTGCTCCGCCAGTTCCTCGGGTTCGAGGCGGTCGTGGAGCAATCCCTCCATGCGGTTCTGGAGTGCGCTGACCTGGGCATCGGCGGCTGCCGAACGGGCATAGATGCGCTGCGACACCGCGCCGTAGACCTCCGTGCCCGTCAGTTTCTCCAACAGCACGGCCTTGTCCGCCGATTTTGCCTTGAGGAAATTGGCAAAACTGTTCTGCGCCAGGATGACGGTGCGGGTGAACTGTTCGTAGTTGAGCCCCACGGCCTGTTCCATCCGCGCCTGCAGCTCCGTGCGTTCCACCTTCTCGCGCTTCGGAGCAAGGCGGGTGAGGGTGCGTTCGGGCGAGTCGTAAGTGCCGGTGCGCTTCACGCGTACACTCCAGCAGGCTTCGTAGCGTTCGCCGGTGGCGGTGGCGAATACCACGGTGCAGCCGCCCTGTTTCTGTCCGCGTCGCAGGATGCCGGCGGCATTGCCGGCCTGCACCTGCTGGGCTTTGTCGGCCACGAGCTTGAGGTCTTCCTTGGAAAGGCTCTCGGCGTTTTCAAAACGCGGTGCTTTGTTGTAGAGAGCCAGGCACACGGCATCGAGGATGGTGGACTTTCCCGCCCCGGTGTCGCCGGTGATGGCAAAGAGTCCCGCCGAACGCAGCGGTTCTTCGGTAAAGTCTATCGTTTGTTCGCCTTCGAGGGAGGTGAGGTTGCGAAGGATGATTTTTTCTATCTTCATGTGGGGGAATGGTTCGTTAGTTCTGTCGGGCAGTGGGATGATGAACCGGAATCAGGCGTTGTCGGCCTCCGCCTCGGCCTGTGCTTCCTTGAAACGGTCGATGAGGGGTTGGGGCATTGGCTGCGCAAAACGCGACTCGAAGTAGCGGCAAGCTAACTGCAAGGGGCCTGCCTGGCGCAGGGTGTCGGGTGTGTCGGCGGCGGAGGGGGCTGCGGCATTGTCGGCAGGGGCAGCTTCGGGGCGCACACGTACCAGGCGGCACAGGTGGACGGCTCGGTCGGCCAGCGCCTCGCACACGTCGTGCTGCAGGGAGGGTTCGGGCTGCTGCTCCTCAATGCGTATTTCGAGATAGGGCCAGTCGCTGCCGTCGTCGTCCTTGGCGCGTTTGGGGAGCTGGGCTATCTCGTCGAACACCTGCTTCACAGTGGCCGCCTTGCCCTGATGGGGGATGCACATGAGGTGGCGCAGGGGATTGTACTCCACGCGGCTCACCTCGGCGCGGCCTTCACTGTCGATTTCCACCCACTGCACGCCGTGGCGGTAGCCGCGTTCGGCAAAGGACATGGGTAGCGCGCTTCCGGAGTAGCAGACGATGTCCTTGCCGGCTACGCGCTGTGCCTTGTGCAGGTGGCCGAGGGCGGTATAGGCCACGCCTTTTCCCACCACGTCGGCATCGACGCACTCCTGGCCGCCCACGACGAGGCGTTCGGAATGGCCCTCGGCGCACACCTCGGCTCCGGCGGCATAGAAGTGGGCCGCTGCCACCACGGGCAGGCCGGCAAAGTCGCTGTGGCGGAGGCTGCGGTGCATCTCGCCGAAGAAGTGGCGCAGTCCCTGCTCGGGGGTCATGCCGGCGGGATAGTCGCCGCCGCGCAGGTAAGGTAGTGCCATGCAGACGATGGCCGCCTCGTCGCTTCCCCGGGGTGCAAGGGGCAGGAGGTAATAGTCGAAATCAGGGGTGCCTTTCGCGGTGAGGTGTACCGTGCCGCGTACATAGATGTTGAGGGTTTTCAACAACGAAGCCGGCGCTTCCAAGCGTCCGGCTGAGTCATGGTTGCCCGCAATGAGCACTATTTGCAAGCCCCGCACGGTCTGCGTGGCGCGGAGCAGGAAGTCGTAAAGGAGTTCCTCGGCGCGTGCCGAGGGGTTGGCGGTGTCGAACACGTCGCCTGCCACGATGAGCACATCGGGCTGCCTCTCTTCCATCACCTCCAAAAGCCAGCGGAGGAAATGGCGGTGTTCGTCCGTACGGTCGTAGCCGTGGAAATTGTTGCCGAGGTGCCAGTCGGCAGTATGGAGTATCTTCATCTTGAAATCCTCGTTTTTTTCAGGCCGCAAAGTTACAGATTATTGTCAGTTGATGTATTCCTGCGGAAAATTATCGTTGCAGATAAATAGAAACGACTACTTTTTATAAAATAGGCGGCTCGGCAGAGAAAAAGCAAAAACCTGCGGCTTTTTCTTTTTCTCTGCGCTCGCCTTGCACTATCTTTGCCCCAAAATTTAACCACTAAGAAGATGAGCAACATCAAAGAAAGCTGGCAAGCCAAGGGGTACGCCGATGAACCGATACCCGAAGGCATCGACCTCAAGGCCGAAATACGACGGATGTGCAGCGAGAAAAACGCCATCATCCTGGCACATTATTATACCGAAGGAGCCATCCAGGACTTGGCCGACTATGTGGGCGACAGCCTCGGACTGGCACAACAAGCGGCACGTACCAACGCCGACATCATCGTGATGTGCGGCGTCCACTTTATGGGAGAAACGAATGCCATACTCTGCCCCGGCAAAAAGGTGGTGGTGCCCGACCTCAACGCCACTTGCTCGCTGGCAGAGAGCTGCCCGGCGGACAAGTTCAAGGAGTTTGTCGAAGCACACCCCGACCACGAGGTGATTTCCTATGTCAACACTTCGGCCGCCGTCAAGGCATTGACCGACGTGGTGGTGACTTCGGGCAACGCCCGGCGCATCGTGGACAGTTTCCCACCCGACGCGAAACTCATCTTCGGTCCGGACCGCAACCTGGGCAACTACATCAACTCGGTGACGGGACGGAACATGCTGCTCTGGGACGGCGCGTGCCATGTACACGAACGCTTCTCCGTGGAGAAACTGCTGGAATTGAAAAAGGAGTTCCCGAAGGCGCAAGTGCTGGTTCACCCGGAATGCCGGGGAGCCGTGGTGAAACTGGCTGACGTGGTGGGTTCCACCGCCGCCCTGCTGAAATTCGCCGTGGCCTCGCCCTGCGACACGTTCTTGGTGGTGACGGAAAGCGGCATCCTGCACGAAATGCAGAAGCAGTGCCCGCAGAAACGGTTCATCCCCGTACCGCCGGAGGACAGCACCTGCGGCTGCAACGAGTGCAACTTCATGCGCCTGTGTACCTTGGAGAAGGTGTACAACGCGCTGCGCTACGAATGGCCCACCGTGGAGGTGCCCGAAGAGGTGGCCCGCGAGGCCATCAAACCCATCCGGCGTATGCTGGAGCTGAGCAAATAGTCTTTGGCCGTGCCATGCCTCTTGTCGGGGCATGGTTTTCTCATGGCCTCATTTCCCCAACATCTCCTGAACTCATAACCTGCAACCCCCAAACTCCTTTCTGTTCATGAACATTAACTCACGCGTCGAAGCACTGCGGGAATGGATGAAAACTCACGGCGTGGACGCTTACTTGGTGCCCACAGCCGACCCGCACAACAGCGAATATATTGCCCCACACTGGATGTGCCGCGAATGGCTCACGGGCTTCACCGGCTCGGCGGGCATGGCGGTGGTCACACTCCTGGATGCCGCGCTCTGGACCGACAGTCGCTACTGGCTGCAGGCGGAACAACAGCTGAAGGACACGCCTTTCTGCCTCATGTGTGAGGGCCGGGACGATGTGCCCTCACCCACGGAATGGTTAGAGAAGGAGGCGGAACTCTCAGGCAAGGCCCTGACGATTGCCGGCCCGGCAGACATGATGACTCGCGCCATGGCGGAAGAGGCCGAACAGGCGGGCATGACGCTGCGCACCGACCTGCCCGATGCTTTCGACGCGCTGTGGACGGAACGACCGCCGCTGCCGGCACAACCCATCGAACCGCAACCGGAGGAGTGGACGGGCCGCTGGGCATGGAACAAGCTGCAGCTTGTGGCCGACACACTCGACAAACAGCTGACGGCACCGTACTATCTGTTCAACGATTTGGCGGACATTGCCTGGCTGCTCAACCTGCGCGGGTCGGACATCGACTACAACCCTGTGTTCTTGGCTTACCTGATTTACGGCAAGGAGGAACGGCGCTTCGTGCTCTTCACTCACCCCGAAACGCTCACTCCCGAAGCTCGCCAACAGCTGGAGCAGGCGGAGGTGGGGGTGGCTCCCTACGAGGAGGCGGCGGATTTTTGCCACAAATACCGCGTACAGGCCGCCGAAACGGTGACAGCAGCCCTCCACGTGGCCATGGAAGAGCCTTTGGAAAGTCCGGTGGTCATGCTCCGTGCGCAGAAGAACGAGGCGGAATGTGAAGGTTTCCGCCAGGCCATGCTGCGCGATGGCGTGGCGATGGTGCAGTTCCTGCGCCGGCTCGACGAAGCCATGGCCTCGGGTCAACGCATGACGGAACGCTCGGCCGACGAGCTGCTCACGTCGTTGCGAGCTGCCCAACCGGGCTTCCGCGAACTGAGTTTCCCCACCATTGCCGGCTATGCGGCACACGGGGCCATCGTCCACTACGAAGCGGACGAGAAGACGGATGCCAAACTCTGCCCCTGCGGACTGCTGCTGCTCGACAGCGGCGCACAGTTCGACTGCGGCACAACGGACATCACGCGCACCATCGCCCTGGGGCCGACCACGGAGGAGGAACGCCGCGTCTACACGCTCGTGCTCAAAGGCCATCTCGCCCTGGCCCGCCTGCGCTTCCCCGAAGGGGCAACGGGCCTGCAGCTCGACCTGGCTGCCCGGCGCGACCTCTGGGCAGCGGGCTACGACTTCGGCCACGGCACGGGTCACGGTGTCGGGGCGCATCTCTGTGTGCATGAAGGGCCGCACCAAATCCGCAAAGACCTGCGCCAATGTACGCTGGTGCCGTTCTGGCCCGGCATGACGGTGACGGACGAGCCGGGCGTGTACGTCCCGGGCCGATTCGGCGTGCGCATCGAGAACGTGCTGCTGTGCCGCCGCGCCGGGGAAACACCTTTTGGCCGCTTCCTGGAATTTGAGAACCTCACGCTCTGCCCTTACGACCTGCGCCCCGTGGAACGTGCGCTGCTCACGGCTGAAGAGGTGGCGCAAATCAATGCCTACCACGCCGAGGTGTGCCAACGCCTCCTGCCGCTGCTCACCGACGAGGCGGACCGCAACTGGCTGCTCCAAGCCACCGCCCCGCTGGCCTGAGTTTTTTATAACCTATCCCTGACTTCATTTTACCACACCTTATTATATATGGAAACAACGCGCCAACAGAAAATAGCCCGCCTCATCCAGAAAGAGCTGGGCGACATCTTCCAAAAACAAACGCAGGCCACGCACGGCGTGCTCGTGTCGGTCAGTGCCGTACGCATCAGTCCAGACCTGAGCATCGCCAAGGGCTACTTGAGCATCTTCCCCTCGGAACGCGCACAGGAGATTTTGAACAACATCAACGCCAACGCGCGACAAATTCGCTACGACCTGGGCAAACGGGTGCGCTTCCAGCTGCGCATCATCCCGGAACTGAAGTTCTTCATCGACGACTCGCTCGACTATCTCGACCACATCGACGAACTGCTCAAGGGCACTGAGCCGCAAACCGGGACACAAACCGACAATGATGAAGCACAGTAACGCCCTGCCCCTGTTCATGGCCCTCCGTTACCTCTTCTCGCGGAAACGGGTGGGGGCCATCAACATCATCTCGGGCATCTCGGTGGCCGGGGTGGCTTTCGGCACGGCGGCTCTGCTCTGCACGCTGTCGGTGTTCAACGGTTTCCACGACCTCATCGGCGGTCTGTACACGGCCTTCGACCCCGAGATTGAAGTGGTGCCGGCCAAGGGGAAACTGGCTGCTGCCGACGACCCCGTGCTGGCGCGCATCGAGGCGCACCCGCAGGTGAAGGCGGCATCGGCCTGCTTGGAGGACAACGCACTCATCCTTTTCCGGGGCCGGCCCATGGTCATCAACCTCAAAGGGGTGGACGACCGTTTCGACTCGGTGACGAACATCCGCTCCATCCTCTACGGCACAGGCACTTACCGCCTCCACGCACCAGATATCAACTACGGCATTCCCGGCATCGGTCTGGCGGCGGTGATAGGCAGTATCGACTACGGCTCCATCCAAATCTGCGCGCCACGGAAGGGGGAGAAGGTGAACCTGAACAACCCTTCGGAGAGCTTCAACGCCGACGATCTGACATCGCCCAACCTCTGCTTCCAGGTGAGCCAGCGTAAGTACGACGAGAACTACATGCTCACATCGCTGGACTTTGCCCAGAACCTTTTCGAGCAGCAGGGCTGCATTACGGGTCTGGAGCTACGGCTGAAACCGGAGGCCGATGTGCAGGCGGTGAAGCAGGAGCTGCGCGAGATGGCGGGCGACAATTACCGCGTGCTCGACCGGCTGGAACAGCAGGAGGAGGTGTTCAACGTGATGAACATCGAGAAAATGATGGCTTACCTTTTTCTCACCTTCATCCTGTTGGTGGCGTGCTTCAACATCGTGGGCTCGGTTTCAATGCTGATTATCGACAAACGGGCGGACATGGACACGCTGCGCCATTTAGGCGCGGACAACAAGCTCATCTTCCGCATTTTCCTTTACGAGGGCCGGCTCATCGCCACGCTGGGCGCGATAATCGGGACGGTGCTGGGCCTGACGCTGTGCTGGCTGCAGCAGTCGTTCGGCTTCCTGCGGCTCGGCGCATCGGAGGGCAGCTTCATCGTCGACGCTTATCCCGTGAGCATCCACCCGACCGACGTGGTGCTGGTGCTGGCCACGGTGCTCGTGGTGGGCTATGCCAGCGTGTGGTATCCCGTGAAATACCTCAGCCGCAAGTACCTGTAGCCCACGGCGCAGCTCTCCGGCTCATCAGACCGGCTCTCCTTGTTTCGCATTGTGGATAAGACCGCAACACCCCAAGCCCTTTTTCGTTTATATCATCTGTTTTTTTCATCATCTCCGCCTCATGAAACTTCTCATCGTGAACGGGCCCAACCTGAACCGCTTGGGCAACCGCGAACCCGGCATTTACGGTTCACAAACCATGGACGACTGTCTGCAAGCCCTGCGCCTGCGCTATCCCGACGACGAGATAGCCTATTTCCAAAGCAATGTGGAGGGCCTGCTCATCGACCGCCTGCAACAGGCCGCCGACGAGAGGGTGGAAGGCGTCGCGCTGAATGCCGGGGCGTATACGCACACTTCGATAGCCCTGCACGACTGCATCCGCTCGCTGCCCTTCCCCGTGGTGGAGCTGCACATCAGCAATGTCCACCGCCGCGAAGCATTCCGCCACCACTCGGTGCTCGCCGCAGCCTGTGCCGGCGTTATCTGCGGCTTCGGGACGGACAGTTACCGCTTGGCCATCGAAGCACTGAAAGGAGCTTAAACAACATCCGATACACACCTTAACTAAACTACCGACTATGTACAAGAAAACAAAAATCGTTGCCACCATCTCAGACCAACGCTGCGATGTGGGACTCATCCAACGGCTCTACGATGCCGGCATGAACGTGGTACGCCTCAACACGGCGCACCAGAACGCGGCAGGCATGAAACGCGTCATCGACAATGTGCGCGAGGTGTCGAGCCACATGGCCATCCTTGTCGACACCAAAGGACCGGAGGTGCGCACCACGGCCACCGACACGCCCATTGATTTCAAAAAAGGCGACATGGTGAACATCGTGGGCAACCCGGAACTGCGGACAACGCACGAAACGATTGCCGTGACCTACAAGGATTTTGTCAAGGACGTGGGCGTGGGGGCACACATCCTCATCGACGACGGCGACCTGGGCCTCGTGGTGGACCATAAGGACGGCGCGATGCTGACCTGCCACGTGGAAAACGATGCCACGCTGGGCTCGCGCAAAAGTGTCAACGTGCCGGGCGTACGCATCAACCTGCCGGCACTCACGGAGCGCGACCGCGAGAACATTGCCTTTGCCATCGACTACGACGTGGCCTTCATAGCCCACAGCTTTGTACGTTCCAAAGAGGACATCGCTGAAATCCGCCATCTGCTTGATGCTGCCGGCAGCGACATCCGCATCATCGCGAAAATCGAGAACCAGGAAGGGGTGGACCACATCGACGAAATACTGGAGGCGGCCGACGGCATCATGGTGGCACGCGGCGACCTGGGCATCGAAGTGCCGCAAGAACGCATCCCGGGCATCCAGCGGCGGCTCGTGGACAAGGCCATCAAGGCACATAAGCCGGTCATCGTGGCCACACAGATGCTCCAGAGCATGATACACAACCCACGGCCCACGCGCACAGAGGTGACGGACATCGCCAACGCCGTGTATTCGCGTGCCGACGCGCTGATGCTCTCCGGCGAAACGGCCTACGGCGACTATCCCGAAGAGGCGGTGAAGGTGATGGCGACCATCGCGCTGCAGGCGGAACAGGAGTCGTTCAAAGAGTTCGGAGGCATGGACATACCCCTGTCGCCCAATCCGGACGTGACGGAGTTCTTCGCCAAGGAGGCGGTGATGGCC
The DNA here is from genome assembly GCA_022773145.1 of Bacteroidales bacterium. Taxonomy (GTDB): domain Bacteria; phylum Bacteroidota; class Bacteroidia; order Bacteroidales; family Bacteroidaceae; genus Alloprevotella. The sequence goes on along the minus strand of JALEYW010000018.1, from coordinate 27,029 downwards.
ACGAAGCAGATGAAACTGCGCGCCATCATCATGGACTCGTTCACGGGACGCACGGCACGCTACGTTTCGTCGTTCCGTGGCAAATGCACCATCCTGGCCATCTGCTATAAGGCGAAGACAGTGCGCCACCTGGCCCTCTCTTACGGTGTTTATGCCATCTATATGCCCATGAAGAGCTACGGCCACGAGTTCCTGCTGGCGGCCCTGCGCAAACTCCTGACGGACAATATGCTGCGCCCCGAGGACCGCATCTGCTACCTCGGTTCGCAACGGAAAGAACAGCGCACCTCGTTTATGGAAATGAACATTGTGGAAAACCTGTTCGAGAGCGAGGGGGAAGAGACGTACCCGAACTGAAACCCCTTCCGCCTTTCGCCCAAAAATATCCCGTTCCTCACCCTACCACTCCACTTTTCCCCTCAAAAAATCCTCTGCCATGCTTTCTGACTACATAGCCTCCCATTCCACCCCGCCCGACGAATACCTGCACCGCCTTTACCGCGCCACCCACCTGCACCTGCTGCGTCCGCGCATGACGACCGGCCCCGTGCAGGGGCAGCTGCTGCGGATGCTGATGCAGATGGTGCAGCCCCGCACGGTGGTGGAGATAGGCACTTTCTCGGGCTATGCCGCCCTGGCCATGGCTTCGGGAATGCCGGCGGAAGGGGTGGTCCACACGTTCGAGGTGAACGATGAACAGGAACCTTTCACCCGCCCGTGGTTAGAGGGCGCGCCCTACGCTGCCAAGGTGAAAATGTGGATAGGCAACGTGTTTGAGCTCCTGCCGCCCATGGAGCTGCAAATCGACGTGGCTTACATCGACGCGAACAAGCGGGAGTACCTTGACTACTACGACCTGCTCATGCCCTATATGCACCCGGGTTCGCTCCTGCTGGCTGACAACACGCTGTGGGACGGACACGTCACCGACCCCGCCTACGACCATGACGCACAAACGGTGGCCATCAGGCAGTTCAACGACCGCATCGCCGCCGATCCGCGTGTGGAACAGGTCATCCTGCCCCTGCGCGACGGCCTGTCCTTGCTGCGCGTAGTGGAGGAGGAATAGACGCAGAGAAGGGGCAAGTGAGGGCAACAAACGACTTTCCACATTAACATTTTTAACCTATCTGCACTTTTAAAGCAGCAGAAAAACATAGCATTCGGCGAGTTGCGCGCACAACTCGCCGAATGCGTTTTACTACTCGTCAACTATTTTTTTCAAGTCGCCGACTATTTTTTCCTACTCCAAGAGTTGTAAACCGTTGTCCGGCGCTGTTTTTTGCCGTAATAGCCGCAAAATGAAAGGAAGAAGTCCGCCGAGATGAACTTCTTCCTTTTCCTATGCCAAAGGTAAGGCTTTTTTGCCCAACAAGCAAATCGGCCGCTCCGATTTTAACATTTCGAACCAAGGCGGGAGCACCGGGAAAAACGGGTGCGCCACCTCCTCGCGCCGAAATTTCCGCTCCGCGAATTCACTCCCGCATCCCTCCTTCCTTCCACCTCGCCGGCAGCACGCAATCCGTAGATTTTTGTTAAAAACACCACATCCCTTGGATTTCCCCCTGCTTTCGTTGTACTTTTGTGCCAATTTAGCGTAACTGTGCAGGTTCCTGCATACACAATATGACAAAAAACAGAAAAAAATCACGCAAGGCCGGCCGCTTCGGCACCATCACCACCACCATCAGCACCACTTTGGTACTCATTCTGCTCGGGTTGGTGGTGCTCTTTGTGAACCTCGGCAACAACTTCAGCCGACAGCTGCGCGAAGGGCTGACGGTGGAAGTGATGCTGCACGACAGTATTTCCCAGGCCGACCTGCTGACCGTACAAACCCGGCTGCGCGAGGCTCCCTACTCCCGCAAGGTGGATTATATCTCTAAAGAGCGCGGCACCCGCGAGATGAACGAGGCGTTGCAAGACGATATGGTCGACTTTGTCGGCGAAAGTCCCATCCCGGCGGAGTTCGAGGTGTACCTGAAGGCGGACTACGCCTGTCCGGACAGTCTCAACCGCTACGAAGCGAGCATCAAGAAAATGCCGGGCGTGATAGACGTAAACTATCCGCGCGACGTGATGGAAAGCCTCGACCGCACCATCCCCGCCGTGGGGCTTGGCCTGCTCGTTGTGGCGGCACTCCTTACCTTAGTGTCGTTCTCGCTCATCAACAACACGGTGCGCATGAGCGTATATGCCCGACGTTACAGCATACAAACGATGAAACTCGTGGGAGCCGGCTGGGGCTTTATCCGACGCCCCTTTATCTGGCAGGCATTCCGCATTGGGTTGGTGGCGGCCCTTGTGGCCGGTTCACTGCTCGGCGGCGCACTCTACTACCTGCAGTTTGAGGCCGGCGCGGGCGACATCTATTTCAACCAACTCATTACGCCGTGGGTATGGGCCGCCACATTGGGCACCGTAGTGGTGTGTGGCATTTGCCTGACCATGTGTTGCGCTTACGTGTCGGTAAACCGGTATCTGCACATGAGCAGCCACATGATTTATCTCAAGTAACATCCGGAAACCGAATGCCAGCCGGCATCACAGCCTCCAAGCCTTCGGTATTTCCTAACAACCAAAATACACTTTATATGTCCTCCCAAAACAAAAGGGTCTTTGCCTTTGACCGCGTTAACTTCATCTTGTTGGCCATTGGCATGGCCGTTGTCATCCTGGGCATGGTGCTGATGTCCGGCTCCGGCTCCAACGAACACACCTTCAACCCCGACATCTTCGATGCCCGCCACATTAAAGTGGCTCCCGCCGTATGCCTCTTTGGTTACCTCTTCATGATTTACGGCATCCTGCGCCGCCCGCGCCACGACGAAGAAACTTCAACCGACACCAAAAAGGTTGAAAAATAATCCTCATATTTCTGCATACACATGGATACTTTACAAGCCTTGTTGCTGGGTCTGCTCCAGGGCCTCACGGAATATTTGCCCGTGAGCAGCAGCGGACACCTGGCCATCGGTTCAGAACTGCTGGGCATAGAGAGTGAAGAAAACCTGATGTTCACCGTGGCCGTTCACGTGGCCACCGTATTGAGCACCTTGGTGGTGTTGGGTCACGAAATCGTGAAGATTTTCGCCGGAACCTTCCGCCCCCTCGGTCCCGGCCGGGGATGGGAACGGCTGAACGAGGACCAACGCTACACGCTCAACATTCTGGTGTCAATGATTCCCATCGGCATCGTAGGCGTCTTCTTCAAGGACACGGTGGAGGAGATTTTCGGTAGCGGACTGCTCATTGTGGGCTGTTGCCTGCTCTTCACCGCCGCCCTCTTGACCTTCTCCTACTTTGCCAAACCGCGTCAGCGCGAAAACATCTCCCTGTGGCACGCCTTTATTATAGGTGTGGCGCAGGCAGTTGCTGTACTGCCGGGTCTGAGTCGGTCGGGCACGACCATCGCCACCGGACTTATCCTGGGCAACAAGAAGAGCCGCATGGCGCAGTTCTCCTTCCTCATGGTCATCCCGCCCATCCTGGGCGAGGCCCTGCTCGACGTGCTGAAGGCTTCCAAGGAAGGTTTCAGCGCAGCCTTTGGCGACCTGAGCATCAGTGCCTTGGTTGTAGGCTTCATAGCGGCCTTTGTATCGGGCGTGCTGGCCTGCAAATGGATGATAGGCATTGTGCAGAAAGGTAAGCTCATCTATTTTGCCTACTACTGCCTCATCGTGGGCCTCATCACCATCATCAGCTCCTTATTCACCAGCGGAGCAGCTTAATTCCCCGAACTGCAACAACCCACCTTCCTCCGTCAAAACCACACCCCTGCTTCATGAATTTCCTCACCGGACAAGTGCTCTCCTTCGACAAGCCTTACGGCATGACCTCATTTCAGCTCGTGGCTAAAGTGCGATGGCTGCTCACCCGCGCCATGCAAGGCCGCAAAATCAAGGTGGGACACGCCGGAACGCTGGATCCCTTGGCCACAGGCGTGATGGTGGTGTGTACCGGACGGGCCACGAAGCGCATAGAGCAGCTGCAGGCCGGAGTGAAAGAGTATGTGGCCACGCTGGCCCTGGGTGCCACCACACCCAGCTTCGACCTGGAACATCCGGTGGACCAAACGTTTCCCACAGACCACATCACCGAAGAAATGGTGCGCCAAACGCTCACACGCTTCGTGGGCGAGATTATGCAGGTGCCGCCCGTCTACTCGGCCTGCAAGGTGAACGGCGCACGAGCCTACGACCTGGCACGCAGCGGCAAGGGCGACGAGGTGGAGCTCAAGGCTAAACCCCTGCGCATCGACGAGCTGGAACTGCTCGACTGCAACCTGCCGGCACGGGAGCTGAAGCTGCGCGTGGTATGCTCCAAAGGAACGTACATCAGGGCCTTGGCGCGCGACATTGGCCAAGCACTCAACAGCGGAGCGCACCTCACGGCGTTGCAACGCACCCGGGTGGGTGACTACAACCTCGCTTCGGCCTTCTCACTCGACAGCTTCGAAAGCTGGCTCGCACAACAGACCATAGAAACGGAGCTGCCGCAATGAGGCCCCGCCGATTTCACCCTATCAACGTAACATCCGGGCTTCCCGGCGCACCGCTCGGCACATCCGAACGACAAGTTCCGCAGCCCGCAGCACATAAAATCACCAAAGGTCATGAAACTCTCTCAGTTTAAATTCAGACTCCCGGAAGACCATATCGCCAAGTATCCCGCACCCCACCGCGACGAATCACGGATGATGGTGCTGCATCGCAAAACCGGCGATTTGGAGCATCTGATGTTCAAGGACATCCTCTCGTTCTTCGATGAGCACGACGTATTCGTGTTCAACGACACCAAAGTGTTCCCCGCGCGACTTTACGGCAACAAGGAGAAGACGGGAGCCCGCATCGAGGTGTTCCTGCTGCGCGAGCTGAACCAAGAACTCCGCCTGTGGGACGTCCTGGTGGACCCGGCACGCAAAATACGCATCGGCAACAAACTTTACTTCGGCGAGGACAACTCCATCGTGGCCGAAGTGATTGACAACACCACGAGCCGGGGACGCACACTCCGCTTTCTCTACGACGGAGAGCACGAGGAATTCAAAAAGTCGCTCTATGCCTTGGGCGAAGCCCCCATTCCCCGATTCATAGGCCGCGAGAGCGAACCGGAGGACATGGAGCGTTTTCAGTGTATCTTCGCCAAACACGAAGGAGCCGTTACCGCCCCCACGGCAGGCATGCACTTCTCGCGAGAAATGATGAAGCGCATGGAAATCAAAGGCATCGACACGGCATTTATCACGCTCCACTGCGGTCTGGGCAACTTCCGCGCAACCGACGTGGAGGACCTGACGAAACACAAGATGGACTCGGAACAGATGTTCGTCGGAGCGGAATGCTGCAACCTGGTGAACAAAGCCAAGGACGAGGAGCGCAAGGTGCTGGCGGTGGGAACGACGGTACAACGCGCGCTCGAAGTGGCATGCAGCACGGACAATCGCATCAAGGAGTACGAGGGCTGGACCAACAAGTTCATCTTCCCGCCTTACGACTTCCATGTGGCCGACGCCATGCTGGCCAATTTCCACACACCTTACTCCACGCTGCTGATGCTCACCGCTGCCTTCGGCGGTTACGACGAAACGATGCACGCCTATGAGGAGGCTCTGAAGCAGAACTACCGCTTCGGACCCTTTGGCGACGCACTGCTCATACTAGACTAACATGACATCATCCTAAAAGGGGCCTGATGTTCCCAAGCTGACGAAAAGGTCTTGACAACAGCTGACTGCACCTCACACGACAGGCTTCGGAACATCAGGCTCCTTTTTCTTCTCTTACAAAATCCTAACTCTTCAAAAAAATCTTAGAAGATGAACAAAACACTTTATCTAGCCTTGGGCACCAACCTGGGAGAACGCCGCGAGAACATCGAAACGGCGTTACGACTCATCGGCGAACGCATCGGAAAGGTGGAGGCCGTATCGGCCTGCCACGAAACGGAGCCCGTGGGCTTCGAGTCGGATAACCTGTTCCTCAACGCGGTGGCACAGGTGACCACCGAGCTCGAACCGGAACAGGTGCTGGAAGAAACGGAGCGGATGGAACGCGAAATGGGTCGCGACACGAAGAGCGAAGGCGGCCAATACGCCGACCGCATCATCGACATCGATCTGCTGAGCTACGATGCGCTGCAATGCCACACCGAACGCCTGCAGCTGCCTCACCCGGCCATCGCAGAACGCCGCTTCGTGCTCGAACCGCTCTGCGAAATAGCACCCGAACTGGTGCTGCCGGGCGAAGAACTCAACGTGAAGCAGCTGCTCGACCGGCTCAACGTGGCACGTATCGAGGAACTGGCCGACCCGGCACGCGCTGCCGAGGTGGTGGACGACATTTCCCGACTGTTAGCGCAGCTGTCGTCGAAAACGAAAAGCATCAGCGTGGAAAAGCTGGCCCACGTGGTGGCCGCACCCAACGTTCACGTTTACCTGCTCTACGATGAGCTGGGCAAGGTGAGCGGCATGACGACGCTGGCGGTGGACACGCTGCTCACCGGCACCAAGGCCTGGGTGGAAGACGTCGTGGTGGACACACGGTGTCGCTGCCGGGGCTACGCACGCCAGCTCTTGGCATTCATGGAGGAAGAAGGCCGACGCCTGGGAGCTGCCAGCCTCAACCTGACCTCACGACCTGCCCGTGAAGCTGCCAACCGTCTGTATCGCCGGGCGGGATATGTGCAGCGCGAAACGAATGTGTATAAACTGCCTTTGGCATAAAATTCTACAACCCCACCGACCGTAACCCATTTATCCGACTTTTCATCCCGCTCATGTCGACCTATCGCCAACTATTCAAATCCACCGGCCTTTTAGGCAGCGTTCAGGCTCTCTACATCCTGATTGCCGTGGTACGCAACAAGGTGGCCGCGCAACTGATTGGCGCGGCGGGTATGGGCTTGGCGGACTTGTACTCCCGCACGCTCGACCTGCTGGGTGGCTCGACGAACTTCGGACTGGGGATGAGCGCCATCAAAACGCTGTCGGAACAGACCGACGGCGAAGCGGTGGCTCAGCAACGGGCTTTACAGGTGCGTCGTGTGCGTACGTGGGTGGCCGTAACGGCGGTGTTCGGTTTGTTGGTCTGTTTGGCCTGTTCGCCCCTCATATCGCTGATGGTATGCGGCAATGTGGAGCGAACAGGCGATTTTTGTCTGCTCTCTCCGGCCGTGGCCTTGGCCACACTGACCGGCGGGGAGGTGGCCATTCTCAAGTCGCAGCGACAGCTCAAACGGTTAGCCAGCGCCACACTGTGGAGTGCGGTCTTCGCGCTGGCGGCATGCGTGGTGCTCTACTCCTGGCTGGGCGTGGCGGGCGTAGTGCCGATGTTGGTGTGCAGCGCGGCGGGCCTCTTTGCCTTTAACCTGCGCGAGGCACAGAAATCCTATGCCTACCGTCTCGGACCGTTCACCCGGAATTTTCTGCGCACCGGGCTGCCCATGCTGCGAATGGGGATAGCGTACATGATGGCGGCCGTGATGACAGCCGGAGCGGAGATGCTCATTCGCGCCGCACTGATGCGCACAGCGGGCAACTTAGCCACGATTGGCTACTACGCTGCGGGATTTACACTCACCGTGAGCTACGCACGGATTGTGTTTGTGGCGATGGATGCCGACTATTTCCCCCGTCTGTCGGCCATTCCGGCCCATGATGTGCGCGAAACGAACGTAGCCATCAACCGCCAAATCAACACACTGGTGGTGCTGATGGCTCCCTTCCTGATGTTGTTCAGCCTGTTTCTGCCTTGGATTATCCGCCTGCTCTACACATCGGATTTTCTGGTCATCATGCCCATGGTGCTCTGCGCTGCGCCTTACATGTTCTTCAAGGCGGTATACACACCGGTGGCTTACCTGCCCTTGGCGCGGGGCCACTCGCTGCGCTATATGTATATGGAATTGGCCTATGACGTGGTGTTTTGCGCAGGCGTCATTGGGGGGTATTACTTCGGCGGACTGACAGGGGCAGGCTTGGGACTGGCCGGCGCCAACCTGTTCGATTTACTTTTCATCTCGTTGTGTTACCGCCGACACTACGGTTTCCGCATGAGCAAGGGCACCTGGCAACGCTGCCTCTTCCTCTTCGTCATTCTGCTGGCCAACCTGTGGGCCGCCTCGCAGTCTGCACCGCTGCTCCACTGGCTCGGCGGATCATTGTGCCTGGCTCTTTCCGTGCCATACATGTGGCCGGTTTTACGGAAAATAAAGAAGTGAAACGAGGGGTAGGGACACAAAAAATGGGATACCGCTGTATCCCAACCTTGTTAACCTTAAATCTAATACTATGAAAAACACGATGCAAAAGTAGGGGGATGCACAGGCGAATGCAAGCATTTGCCGAAAAGAATTCTTGTATAAAATATTTTTTAACGGTTAACTTGCGATTTTGTAAAGAATTCTGACTGTTTTCATGGTATACTTTCCAGCTCAAAGCCGTTTCTTTCCTAAAAAATGTTGGATTAACGGCATTGGAACAGGCAATTTTTCGGACCACTCCGCCACTATTTTCAGCGGTTCACGGAGTGGGCGCAAATAGTCCGCCACTTGTGCTTCACAAGTCCTGGACTATTTTTTTCTAATCGACGAGTAGGAAAAAAAAGTCCTGGACTTTTTCTCGTGGCTCTTCGAGGCATGGAAAACAGACGACACCCCAACAACAGCAAGCCACTTTTTCTAAAACCTGATGGGCAAACCGCTCAAAGAGTATACGATAAGCTATCCACTCTTCAACTCCTAAGCGCAAACTGAACGTATAAACTTTGAACTCTTCAACTCTAAACTTTAATAAATCCCTATCTTTGTCCCCACAAAACGAAATAAAAAAGAATAAGCAATGAATTTCAACAAACTATTGGAGAAGGCGTGGCCCGATGTGCTCGTTGTTCTCATCTTTCTGCTGGTGAGCACTTTCTACTTCCTCACCCCCATGAGCGAAGGCTTGGTGCTGGGCGGACACGATAGCGTAGCCTCCGTGGGACTCGGACAGGAACAAAAAGCGTATCGTGCAACTCACGACGGAGAAACGACGAGATGGTCGAACGCCATCTTCAGTGGTATGCCCACTTACCAGATTGCGCCCTCGTACAGCGCAACGCAGACTGTTTCGGACGCAGCCAATGCCTACGGTCTTGGGACTATATATTGGTTTCCCGCCATCAGCTTTCTGTTCCTCTATCTGCTGGGCTTTTACATCCTGCTCCGTGCCTTCAACTTCAAGCCCTACTTAGCCGCTTTGGGCTCTGTCATCTGGGCCTTCTCCTCCTATTTTCTCATCATCATCGCTGCCGGCCACATCTGGAAGGTGATGACGCTGGCCTTCATTCCGCCGACTATCGGCGGCCTGGTGTTGTGTTACCGGGGCAAGTATCTGTGGGGCGGAGCCGTTACGGCCATTTTCACCGCCTTCCAAGTGGTGAGCAACCACTTGCAAATGACGTACTACTTCCTCTTCGTGATGGGGCTGATGGTGGCTTGCTACGGCATCGACGCACTGCGCCGCCGACAACTGCTCCACTGGCTGAAAGCCACCCTGATGGTAGTAGTGGCAGGACTGCTCGGCGTGGCAGCCAACCTGCCCAACATTTACCACACCTATAGTTACGCCAAAGAATCCATGCGCGGACCGTCGGAACTCACCGCTGTGGGAAACAAGGCACAAAAGGCGCAAAAGGCAACCGACGGACTGGAACGCGACTACATCACGGCGTGGAGCTACGGCGTGGACGAAACGCTCACTCTCCTCGTGCCCGACTATAAAGGCGGCGGCTCAACGTCCATCATCGACCGCGAAGGAGTGGAAAACCTCAAAGGGTACGACGACTTCTACGACTGCGCCGGACAAACACAAATGGCTTTCCAACAAAGCGGCATCCAAGCTTATCCGCCGGGCATCATGCAATACTGGGGCGACCAACCCTTTACCGTGGGCCCGGTCTATGTGGGCGCATTCGTCTGCTTCCTCTTCGTGCTCGGACTGTTCTACGTGAAAGGTCCCCTGAAATGGGCCTTACTCTTGGCCACCATGTTGAGCCTCCTCTTTGCCTGGGGTAAGAACATGCCCTCCATCACCGACTTCTTTATCGACTACCTGCCGATGTACAGCAAATTCCGCACAGTCAGCTCGGCGTTGGTGATAGCGGAGTTTACCATGCCGCTGCTCGCCATCCTCTGCCTGCGGAGCATCATGAAGGATAAAACGCTCTTCCAACTGACCAACTGGAAAAACGCCCCCATCGAAAAGAAGGTGGGATTGCCCGTGGCAGCCGCCGCAACGGCCGGACTGTGCCTGCTCCTCTGGGTAGCTCCCTCCGTGGCGGGCAGCTGCATCTCGGAAGCCGACGCGCAAACGTTCGACATGATGCGCCAAGCCGGCTTCCCGGCAGAAATGGTGCTGCGCTACCAAACGGCACTCTCGGACATGCACCACGCCATCCTCTCGGCCGACGCGCTGCGCTCGCTGTTCATCATCGCCCTCTGCGCCCTGCTGCTCTGGGCCTATGCCGAGGGAAAAATGAAGGGATGGATGGTGTGCTCACTCTTGGCCTTGATATGCCTCATCGACCTCTGGCAAATTGACAAACGCTATCTGAACGACGAGAGCTTTACCGACCCCGTACAGATGGAGGAGGGATTTGCCAAAACCCCGGCCGACGAACAAATTCTCCGCGACACGACGTACTTCCGCGTGGCGAATATCGGCGCAGGCAACCCCTTCAACGAAACGTCGAACGCTACGTCCTATTACCACCACAGCATCGGCGGCTATCACGCGGCCAAATTGCACCGGTACCAAGACCTCATCGACCGAATGCTCAACCGAGAACTGCAACACTTCGTGGGAGCCATCAACGAGGCGGAGGGACGCATGGAACTCGTGCCGGGTGACAGTCTGGCTCCGGCACTGAACATGCTGAACACCAAGTATTTCATCTTCGGGTCAGGACAACACGCCCAGGCTATCGAAAATCCGTATGCCAACGGCAACGCCTGGTTCGTGGACGAACTGAAATTCGTGGCCAACGCCGATGCGGAAATGCAAACGCTGCAAAAACTTGACACGAAACACCAAGCCGTGGCCGACGAACGCTTCAAAGCACAACTCGACGGCTCCAAACTCGGAAAAGGTACGGTGAAAATCACAGCCTACGCGCCGAACGAACTGCACTACAACGTGGAGAGCGAACAAGGCGGCGTGGTGGTATTCTCAGAAATATACTATCCGGGATGGACGGCGACCATCGACGGACAACCCGCTGAACCGGGCCGCGTGAACTACGTGCTGCGCGCACTGAAAGTGCCCGCCGGAAAGCATCAGGTGAAGCTGGAATTCCGACCCGCCAGCGTGAACGTAACCAACCGCATTGCCTACGCTGCACTCGCCATCATCATGCTCTTGTTTGTGGGTGCAGTGACGGTACATAGGTGGAATGTCTATAAAATGCGTTAAATCATTTTGACGGCACTAACTTTTTCGTATTTTTGCGCCGATTAGGCACGACGCACCCGACACGTGCCTTCGCCTGAAATGCCAACAAAAAAAACAGACAAACCATTTTAATTTATAACACATTATGGCAACATTAGATTTAAGCAAGTACGGTATCACCGGCGTTACCGAGATCGTACACAACCCTTCCTACGAACAACTCTTCGCCGAAGAGACCAAAGCCGGCCTCGAAGGCTTTGAAGTAGGCCAGGAAACCGAACTCGGAGCCGTCAACGTGAAGACCGGCATCTACACCGGCCGTTCGCCCAAAGACAAGTTCATCGTAATGGACGAGAACTCCAAAGACACGGTGTGGTGGACGAGCGACGAATATAAGAATGACAACAAACCGGCTTCGCAGGAGGCTTGGGCTGCCGTTAAGGAACTGGCCCAGAAGGAGCTTTCAGGCAAGCGCCTCTTCGTTGTCGACGGTTTCTGCGGTGCCAACAAGGAAACTCGCATGGCTGTGCGCTTCATCATGGAGGTAGCTTGGCAAGCACACTTCGTTACCAACATGTTCATCCGCCCCACCGCTGAAGAACTCGCCGAGTTCGAGCCCGACTTTATTGTTTACAACGCTTCCAAAGCTAAAGTTGAAAACTACAAGGAACTGGGTCTGAACTCCGAAACGGCTGTTGTGTTCAACATCACCAGCCGCGAGCAGGTTATCATCAACACTTGGTACGGCGGTGAGATGAAGAAGGGTATGTTCTCCATGATGAACTATTACAACCCCTTGAAGGGCATCGCCTCCATGCACTGCTCTGCCAACACCAACATGGACGAAACGAGCACCGCTATCTTCTTCGGCCTCTCCGGTACGGGTAAGACGACTCTCTCCACCGACCCGAAGCGCAAGCTCATCGGCGACGACGAGCACGGCTGGGACGACAACGGCGTGTTCAACTATGAAGGCGGCTGCTACGCTAAGGTAATCAACCTCGACAAGGAAAGCGAACCCGACATCTACGGTGCTATCAAGCGCAACGCTCTCTTGGAGAACGTGACCGTGGCTGCCGATGGAAAGATTGACTTCGCAGACAAGAGCGTTACCGAAAATACGCGCGTAAGCTACCCCATCTACCACATTCAGAACATCGTGAAGCCCATCAGCAAGGGTCCGGCTGCCAAGCAGGTTATCTTCCTCTCTGCCGACGCTTTCGGTGTACTTCCTCCCGTTTCTATCCTCAACTCTGACCAGGCTCAGTACTACTTCCTCAGCGGTTTCACCGCTAAGCTCGCCGGTACAGAACGCGGCATCACCGAACCCACGCCGACCTTCTCGGCTTGCTTCGGCCAGGCCTTCCTCGAACTGCACCCCACGAAGTATGCTGCCGAATTGGTGAAGAAGATGGAAGCCAACGGTGCCAAGGCTTACCTCGTTAACACGGGTTGGAACGGCACAGGCAAGCGTATCTCCATCCGCGATACGCGCGGCATCATCGATGCCATCCTTGACGGTTCCATCGACAAGGCTCCCACGAAGGTTGTTCCCTTCTTCAACTTCGTAGTGCCCACTGAACTCCCCGGTGTTGACCCCAACATTCTCGATCCCCGCGACACTTACGCTGAAGCCGCTCAGTGGGAAGAGAAGGCCAAGGACCTCGCTGCTCGCTTCATCAAGAACTTCGTGAAGTATCAGGGCAACGAAGCCGGCAAGGCTCTCGTAGCTGCCGGTCCTCAGCTCTAATAGCTACGGACAAAGACTTAGTATTTTTGACATACAGATGACAAAGCAGGAGGGCTGCCACAAAGCAGTGCCCTCCTGCTTCATTTTGATACACCGGTGCAGAACCGATGTCAAATTCAGGAATACAACATCTAACCCGCCCGAAACGACCGTTCACTCCTATTATATATAAGAACGTATGTGAAATTAGTTCCTATTTCAAACACCTACATTTCTCTGACGTGTCGAATGGGCAAAAGTTCTGAAGAATAAGGCTGTGAGATAATGCTATGCCTTCACCAAGTCCTGGAGTTGTTTTGCCAACTCGCCGAGCCCGAAAAAATAGTCGGCGATTTGTGAAAAGAACTTCACGTTGCGTCCGGCGTGACAGGCGAGGCGGGAAATCACCTCGAAAAAGCAGTACCGAGTTGAGAGAAATCCCCCTTTCGCGCGCGCGCATATACGGTTTTTATTTCCCGAAAAAAGTATTCACCCCTTCACACGGTGCGTGTTTTCCGCTGATTTTCAGCGCATTTTCGCGTGAAGGCTTTGTTTTTCAAGCATTCACACGGGCAGCAAAGCATTCACATGGGCGGTGAACGCTTGTGAAGGGTTGAAAAAGCAAGCCTTCACACCGAAAAACCGATGAAAATCATAGGAACAAAGCAGCATAATCGCCCATTCCACTGTGAAGGGTTGAAAGAGTAAGCCTTCACACTTGAAACTCCTGAAAATCAGGTAAGAAAAGCCTTTGTGTGAAGAAGTGAATGCTTTTTTCGGGAAATAAAATACGTATAGAGAAGATCGAAAAGACCATCACCTGACAACCTTTCACTTTGCAAACTTCAGAAAGTTATGCTATAATTAAGGAGTGGCGACCTCCATGAAAAAACACCTAACTTCAATCTGCCAACCGCAAGACAATTATCAGCACAAAAGCCATGAAAAAAGTGGTATCGTTATTGGTTTTTTATACATTTGCAGACGTAGCAGCACTTTCTACGAGTAGCAACACAGAGTATTTATAACCAAACACCCTTTAGCCATGGATTATTTTTTCTTTGACGACCCCATTGTCATGGTGAGCATTGCTTTTGCCGTCATCATCCTGTTGTCCATTTTCTTTCATTTTGTTCCCTTCTTCCTTTGGCTTTCCGCCAAAGTTTCGGGCGTTCATATCTCGCTCATTCAGCTTTTCCTCATGCGCATCCGTAATGTGCCGCCCAGCGTCATCGTGCCCAGCCTCATAGAAGCGCACAAAGCCGGACTGCGCAGCATCACGCGCGACAATCTGGAGGCTCACTACATGACGGGAGGCCATGTGCAGCGCGTGGTTCACGCCTTGGTTTCCGCCTCCAAGGCCAACATCGACCTGAGCTTTGAGAAAGCCACCGCCATCGACCTGGCCGGACGCGACGTGTTCGAGGCCGTGCAGACAAGCGTCAATCCCAAAGTTATTGACACGCCTCCCGTGGCAGCAGTGGCGAAGAATGGTATTCAGCTCATAGCCAAGGCCCGCGTAACGGTGCGTGCCAACATCCACCAGTTGGTGGGCGGTGCCGGCGAGGACACTATTTTGGCCCGTGTCGGCGAAGGCATTGTATCGAGCATCGGTTCGGCCGAAACTCACGAGCAGGTGCTTGAAAACCCCGACTCTATTTCCAAGCTGGTCCTCTCCAAGGGACTCGATGCGGGCACAGCCTATGAAATACTCTCCATCGACATTGCCGATATCGACGTAGGTAAGAACATCGGTGCGACCCTGCAAATGGACCAGGCCAATGCCGATAAGAACATTGCCCAAGCCAAGGCAGAGGAACGCCGCGCCATGGCTGTGGCCACCGAACAGGAAATGATAGCCCGCGCTCAGGAAGCCCGTGCCGAAGTAATCCAGGCCGAGGCCGAAGTGCCCAAGGCCCTGGCCCAGGCTCTGCGCGAAGGAAACATGGGTTTCATGGACTACTATCGTTTAGAAAACCTCAAGGGCGATACCGCCATGCGCGAAACTATCTCTAAAATCAATCCGGCCGACGTGCTGGGCAAGAAATAAGCATTCCAACTGACTGATAAGCAGCTTTTGCACGCAACGTTGCAAGCGAAGCTTTTCGGATTTTACCACAAACGGCATCCGCAAGTCCCGGCGAAGGGAAACTTGCGGATGCCGTTTGTATGATTGTGGCGCCAAGGGCTGTTGGTAGCAGAGTTCCGGGGTTAAAGGATAATCCGGAGAGTTCGGAAAGTTCGTATAATCCGGAGTTTTCTGGATATTCCGGATATTTCGGATATTCCGGACATCAGGCTGCAGTTCGGGCGTGCTTTACTTTTCGGGAAAAGCAAACTGTTCGAGCTTGAGCGCGCCCAGCGCTTCGAGTTGCGATACATACTCTTTGAAATGCGGTGCCTCCATGTGCTTTTTCAGTGCAGCCTCGTCGGCCCACGTTTCACAAATCATGAAAATGTCGGGACGAGTGGCACTTTCAAACGTATCGTAGGAGATGCAACCTTCGTCCTGCTGCGATTTGGCCGTCAGGGCGAGAGCGGCTTGGAGAGCCTCGTCGTACTTGCCCTCGTCAGCCTTGAAGAAACAGTTCAGTCTGAGCATGTTGAAAGAATTATAGTGTTGTTCCTGTCAGTCGGCGGCTTAGAAGTAGTACGTCAGCTGAGCCTGGAAAGTATTCGTTTTGTATTCGAGTTGGTAGTCCTGCGAGTTACCCGTAGAGCCGCCCACATTTTCAAACAACGTCTTGCCCACGTTTCCGAGAGCAAAGTTGTAGCCGATGCCCACTTCGAGGTGTTTGAGCACCCGCACGCCTGCGCCGATGTTCCAGGTGGTTGTCATGTTGCTCTTGTCGAAGTTACCTCCCTGAAGCGTGTTTTCCCACTTCATGTTCTGCAGACCGAAGCCGAACTGCGGACCTGTGGCCACGTAGACACTGGCCAAGCTGCTCAGTCCGATGTTGTAGCGCAGATTGATGGGGATTTCGATGGTGCGATACTTCTCGTTCTCGCCACCGATGTTCAGGTTGCGTTCAGAGTACTGCAAAGCAGCGTCCAGACCGATGCCCAGCACTGTGTTGAAAGTAACTTTGGGTCCTACATACCAACCAGCCTTGTTGTCGGTGGAAAGGTTCGAGTTGACACTGGCAGGCACATCGCCCGAGATTTTCAGTTTGGAGAGGTTCAAGCCGGCCGTTACACCCCAGCTCAACGACTGGGCTGCAGCGGGAGCAGCCATAACGAGCATCAGCAGGAATGCTGTGCAAAGGGTTGCGATTTTTTTCATAATGTGGTTTGTTAATAAAGTAAGAGATATGTCAGAGCGGGAAGAAGAGGGGGATGGTGAGGATAGCCACGAGCCCCATGACGATTTGCAGCGGCAAACCTACCTTCACGTAGTCCATAAAGTTGTAGTGTCCGGCGTTCATCACCATGGCATTGGGCGGTGTACAGATTGGTGTGGCGAAGCAGGCACTGGCTGCCACGGCTGCCGTCATCATGAACGGCGTGGGCGAAACGCCCAGTCCCTCTGCGGCAGCCCAGGCGATGGGAGCCACGAGGATAGCGGTGGCGGAGTTGCTGATAAACGTGCTGAGCGCGGAAGTAACGAGGTAAACGCCCGCCAAAGCGGCGTAGATGCCATATTCATTGAGGCTCATGATACAGTTGTGGGCAATCCAGTCAGAAATACCCGTCTTGGAGAGCGCGGTAGACATAGGCATCATGGCAGCGATGAGCACAATGCTTTCCCAGCCAATCATTTTGTACGCCGCGTCCACGCTGCGCACGCAGCGGGTCAAGACCATGAGCAGACCGGCTATAATCACAGCGGCCACGGGTTTCACTCCTATTTGGTCGGCAAATATCATGCAGATTACCATCGCCGTCATGATGACAGCGGCCAGAGGAGCCTTGTGGTCGAGCGCCACACTCTCGTGGTCCTCCTGCGGCGAACCGATGACAATCCACTCGCGGTTTTTCTTCGCCATGCTTTCTATGCCCTTCCACGCGCCGTGAACCAGGAGCATATCGCCGTTTTTGATGTTCGAGTCGAGCACATCTTCAAAGATATACTTGCCTTGTCGTTTGATGGCCAGCACACTCACGCCGAAGCGTTCCTTAAAGTTGGCCTTGCGTAGTGGGCGGTTGATCATGGCCGACTCCGGCGAAATGAGCACCTCGGCCAGACCGATTTCGTAGAAGTCCAGTTTTCCCTTTCCGTCGCGTTCTTCGTCCTCGAACACCGACAGATTGTAGTCAAAGGCAAAGGTATTCACCTTATCGCGTTCGCCCAGCACATAGAGCGTATCCGTGTTTTGGAAAATGGTATCTGTGGAAACAGACTCTTGGATGTTGGGGCTGAACACAGAGCGGTTGGCACGGCGCACTTCGAGAATTGTCACGCCATACTTGCGACGTATGTCGAGTTCGCCCACGGTGCGTCCCTCCAACGCCATGCTTCCCTCCTTGGCCTGGAGTCGGAACACGAGGTCGTTGATGTGGTATTCGTGGAGCAGGGAAGCCAGGCTCTGTTCCTCGCCTGTCTCCTCATGTTCTTTACTTTTTTTGCCGAGGAAATATTTGCAGAGCGGGTAGAGCATGACCAGTCCCACGCCGAGGCATATCAAGCCGATGGGCAGGAAGTCGAAGAAGGAGAAGCCCGGTTTGCCGTTGTCGCGCAGGTAGCCGTCGACAATCAAGTTGGGCGGAGTACCGATCAGCGTCAGGATACCACCCATCGAGCTGGCGAATGCGAGGGGCATCATCAGCTTGCTGGGGCTCGTACCTGCCGACTTGGCCATGGCGAGGATAATAGGCAGCAACAAGGCTACCGTACCCGTGTTGCTCACAAAGGCAGCCACCGCGGAAGTTACGAGCATCACGAGGAAGAAAAGCTTGATTTCGCTCGTGCCGGCCAACTTCAGCAGACGGCCGGAGATGATTTTTGCCAAGCCGGTCTGGAACACGGCTCCACCCACGATGAACAGGCCAATCATCATCACTACGGCCGAGTTTGAGAAGCCGGCCAGGGCTTCAGACGGCGTGAGCACGTTCGTTACAAGCAAGAGGGCCATTGAACTGAGTGCAACAATATCGGAGCGCACCTTGTCTGCGATAAAGGCCACAATAGTAAGGGCAAAGACGGCTATGACTATAGCGACCTGCCCTGCCGGCGAAGCAAAATACTCCGCCACCTGATTAAATATGTCCATGATTGTTAAGAAAATTTGGGGGCAAAAGTAGGTTTAGTTTTTCACATTGACAAACTTTTCCTGGAATAATGGACGGAATGCGGCTGCTGCGGAACGAAAGCCGGAGGTTGAGCCAAAGAGAAACAGCCTCACGCGCCCCAAATGTTAAAATCAAAATGGCCGATTTGGCTGTTCCGCAATTTATGCCTACCTTTAGGTTATCAAAAGGAAAAGGTCTGCCGAGGCGGACTTTTTCTTTGTTTTTCAGCCTTTTTTTCGTCGCAAAAAGTCCAGGACTTGTTTTTTCTACTCGCCAACTATTTTTTCCTACTCGGCGAGTCGTGAAAACAAGTCCCGGACCTCTGACAAACACCCGTCGTGGAAATATGCAGAAAGGTTAAAAATGTTAATGTAAGACGCCAGTTCGCCAACGTCTTTCAGCTTCCGTCCCACCCCGTCCTGCTCCTTCCTATTCCATCTCTGCCTGCATTATTTTCATCTGTGGGTTAAAAACGACTACTTCGTTTTTGAACAATCTGCAATTTAATCCATATTTTTGCAAACGCACAACCACTATTTCCCTGCCGGGCTTTTCCAATCCGGCAGCAGAAGCGTGGCGTGCCACCCTTCCGGGCGATCATCCGCCTTTGCTCTTATCGATTTTTTTCATCCTTAATTTTTTACTATGAACAAGATTACACGACTTTTCTCCTTGTTGCTGTGCCTGGTATTGGCCGGTCATGGCTACGCAGCTACCCCTGTTGAGGTAACTACCATCGAGAATGGCGAATTTGCCGACGGTACGGTTTGGTACACTTTGACTATCGGTGCCGGCAAGCTGCGCATTGCCAACAACGACGGCGCCGAGTACATCAAGCTTGGCGGCCAAATCACCGGTGCCGACGCCGAACTGTGGTGCTTTGCCGGCAACGAAACCGATGGCTACCTTATATATAATAAGGAAGCAGGTGCCTCGATGGCTTTGGCCGCTCCCACCACCATGCTGGGCACCACGGGCGGTGCCTCCTACGCCATTCTGAAAGATGCCGCCGCTCCCGGCGACGATTACACCAACTTGTGGGACATTGCCGAGGCCACGCAAAAATCTAACGGACAGGCCGTAGGCGTAACGGGCGGTTTCTACATCAATGAGCACGGCTATGCCTCGAACATACTGAACAACCGCGACAGCAAGCTGGCCTTTTGGTCGGCAGGCTACGACGACGGCTCCGTCATCCTGATTGAGGCTGTCACGGCCACCTATACGGTAGACATGACCACGGGTACATTCACCGCCACCAACCCTGCCGGCACTTATGCCTCCAAATGGTCATCGAACGCCACTACGCCGCAGCTCACCTTCAGCACCGGTGCCAACAACATGGTGCAGGACGGCGACAACTTTACCGTGGCTTCCGGACAGTCCGGCAACAGCGTGTACACCCTGACGGCCGGTTCGGACTACGTCATCACCGGTTATCGCTTCACGTACAAGAACCAGAGCGCGAACAGCGAAGCCGTGAAATTTGTGGTAGACGGCACGGAATATCCCGTAACGGACGAAGAGCAACAGCTGGAAGTGACAGGACTGAAGGAGGTTTCTGCTCAGCTGAACCTCACGGGCAACAACCACCCCGTGCTCCTCACGAACTTCACAGTCAACATCAGCCGCAGCTTCCGCCAGCCGGAGCCTCAGCAGGACCTCTTCATCACCGACGGCAGCCGCTCGCCCTACCGCATCCCGGCCATTGCCAAAGCGCACAACGGCGACTTGATAGCCATCAGCGACTATCGTCCCTGCGGCGGCGACATCGGTTTCGGTGAGGTGGACATCGTGGCACGCATCTCGAAGGACAACGGACTGACCTGGGGCAATGAGTTCACCATCGGCGATGGCACAGGCGTGAGCCGTGCCGTGGACTGCGGCTTCGGCGATGCCGCCGTGGTGGCCGACAGCGAAAGCGACGAAGTGCTGCTCATCAGCGTTTGCGGCAACACCGTGTACGGCGCAGGCACCACTACGCGCGAAAATCCCAATCGCGTGGCGCGCTTCCGTAGCCATGACAACGGACAGACCTGGGAGGCTTACGAAGAAATCACCGAAAGCATCTACACGCTTTTCGATGAGAGCGCACTGGGCGCCGTGCAGAGCCTCTTCTTCGGCTCGGGCCGCATCTGCCAAAGCCGTCAGGTGAAAGTGGGCCAGTACTACCGTCTGTATGCCGCCCTCTGCGCACGCCCCGGCGGCAACCGCGTTATCTACTCCGACGACTTCGGCCAGACATGGAAGGCGCTGGGCAGCATCGACATCTCACCCGCACCCGGCGGCGACGAACCGAAGTGTGAGGAACTGCCTGACGGACGTGTCATCCTCAGCTCGCGTGCCTCAGGCGGCCGCATCTTCAACTTCTTCACCTACACCAACGTGGAAACCGGCGAAGGCAGCTGGGCCAACGCCGTGTCCTCAAACGCAGGCACGAATGGTGTGGACGCATCGGGCAACTCGACCAACGGCGAAATACTCATCCTCCCCGTGAAGCGCAACTCGGACAACGCCGAAATGTACCTCGCTCTCCAATCCGTGCCCTTCGGCAGCGGACGCGCCAACGTGGGCATCTACTATAAGGAACTCTCCTCGCTCAGCGACCTGAAGGACGTGACGGCCTTTGCCTCCGATTGGGACGGCCGCCATCAGGCAAGCTACATCGGCTCGGCCTATTCCACCATGATTATGCAGGCCAACGACTCCATTGCCTTCTTCTACGAAGAGGAAACCTACGGCAGGGCCTACACCAATGTCTACAAACAGTACTCCGTGGAAGGCATCACCGACGGTGCTTACACCTACTACCCCGCCGCTGACCGCACGGCCTTCGTCACCAAACTGCTGCGCGAAAACGTGGCTTCTGTTTCCGACATTGAGCAGGGCGACGCTGTGGGCATGATCGACGCTGCCAAGGCCGACGAACTGCTGGCTTCCCTCAACGGCGTGGCCGACGTTTACGCCGCCAACCCCACAGTGCAGGGGTATGCCGATGCCATGGCCGAGATGGAGGCCAAGATGGCTGCCGCCAAAATTCAGTTGGAGAATGGCAAGGTATACACCCTGGCCAACAAAGACCGCGCCGCCAACCCTTTTCTCGGCACGAGCCAGAACGATGACAACGTGGATGGCTCGCACAAGGCTTACCAAGGATATGCCGCAGCTGAAAGCGGAGCTCAGGAATTTACTTTTCTGATTAACGAAGACGGAACGTGGGTTATCTACAACGACGAAGCTCAAACTTTTCTGAGCCCCACACAAGACTATTACAAAACGGTGTTTCAGGTGGCCGACCGCGCCGAGGCCGGCTCCTACCGCGTGAGTTCTGACACGAATGGCTGGTCTGTGCTGACCTGCACCGCTCCCGAGGTAGCCGCCATCCCCGCCCTGCACCTCGACGGCTCGAACAAACTGGTGCAGTGGACCACCTCGGAAGGTGCCTCCATGTGGAAAATCGTGCCGACGGGCAAGCAGACACTCATCGAAGACATCCTGACCGTTGCACCCGAGGAAGTGAAAATGTATGACTTGCAGGGCCGCCGCCTGCTCCAGGCTCCGGCACAAGGCATCTTCATCACGTCGGACCGCAAGAAGCATCTCAACAAATAACACGTTGACTGAAACCTAACATCAATAGAGTTGGAAAGTTTAACGGAAGCAGCCTGAAGGCGACCCCAAGGTTGGCAAAGGTTTTCCTTAAACTTTTCAACTCATTTTGTGGAACGGAGCCTCCGTCTCGCGGAGTGCGTCCCGCTCCTTTTCCCATCCACACTGAAAATCATGAAAGTAATCAATCTGGGAGAACACTCCTCCGTCATCAACGCCTATATGGCACAACTGCGCGACGTGAACGTGCAAGGCAACCGCACCCTGTTTCGCCGCAACCTGAAACGTGTGGCCCACGCCATGGCCTACGAAGTGAGCCGCACGCTCCACTACTCGGAAAAGCCTATACAGACCCCGTTGGGCGTGAAGGCCGTGCCCACCTGCGACGACCGCTTGGTCATTGGCACCGTGCTGCGCGCCGGATTGGCTTTTCACGAAGGATTTCTCGACATCTTCGACCAGGCCGACTCCGCCTTCGTGGCGGCCTACCGCGAGGAGGGTACGCCGGGCGAGCTGAAAATCCACGTGGACTACATGGCGGCACCAGAACTGGAGGGGTGTACCTTCCTGATGGTGGACCCCATGCTGGCCACGGGCGGCAGCTTGGAACTGTCCTACCGCGCCTTCCTGCGCCACGGCACACCGGCGCACCTCCACCTGTGCTGCGTCATCGCAGCCGAAGCGGGCATCAGACACCTGCAGGAGGTGTTCCCCTCGGACGACGTGACGCTCTGGGTGGCCGGCGTAGATGCAGAGCTGAACGCCGATGCCTACATCGTGCCCGGACTGGGCGATGCGGGCGACCTGTCCTTCGGGCCGAAACTCAGCAACCCAATGAACCATAACGAATAACCGGTTGCCCTGAAGTGACGACAACTTAAACAACTCCAAACAACTATTGACGGTTGTCCCCTGTTGTTCAAGTTGTCGTCAAATAAAAATCTACGACAACAGGGACAACAAAGACAACACATGACAACGATGATAAAGTTGTCCCCTGTTGTTTAAGGTTGTCGTCAATCCGTCAGCACCGCGCAGCGAATTATTCATTATTCACTATACATTATTCATTACATCCATGATGTCCATCCTACGGAAATACCGCGCCTACATCCTTTTGGAAAAAGGGTTGTCGGAGAACACGCGCAAAGCCTACGCCGGCGACGTGGAGAAGCTGCTCGGCTTCCTGGCCGACGAAGGCATCGACGTGCACAGCTGCACCCTCGACGACCTGCACCGCTTTGCCGCCTCGCTCCACGACATAGGCATATCGGCCGTTTCCGTAGCCCGCATCCTGTGCGGCGTGCGCTCCTTCTTTACTTTCCTGCTGCAAGACGGCTACATAGAAGCCGACCCCACGGAGTTGTTGGAGTCGCCCAAGAAACCGGAGCACCTGCCCGCCGTGCTCACGCTTCAGGAGGTGGATGCGCTGGAGGCGGCCATCGACCAAAGCCTGCCCGAGGGAAGGCGCGACCACGCCATGATAGAAGTGCTCTACAGCTGCGGACTGCGCGTGAGCGAACTCTGCGGACTGCAACTGAGCGACCTCTTTCTCGACGAAGGTTTTCTGCGCGTAACGGGCAAGGGAAACAAGCAGCGGCTCGTACCCGTCTCGCCCAAGGCCGTAGGGGAGCTTAGGCGATGGATAGACGAGCGGCGGCTCATCGACATCCGGCCCGGCGAGGAGGACTATGTGTTCGTGAGCCACCGCCGGGGGCGGCACCTATCGCGCATCACGGTGTTCCACAATCTGCAGGTCTACGCCCGATTGGCGGGCATCGAAAAAAACATTTCGCCCCACACGTTGCGCCACACCTTTGCCACCCACTTGTTAGAGGGAGGGGCCAACCTGCGCGCCATTCAGACCATGCTCGGCCATGAGAGCATCGCCACCACGCAGCTCTACACCCACCTGGACCGCTCCTTCCTCCGCGAACAGGTGCTCTGCCATTTGCCACGCAACCACCGGGAGTGAGCCTCGCCGGAACTTTGTACACAAGTTCCGGAGGGTATGAGGGATGAGGTTATGAGGTTATAAAGTTACTGTTAGAAGTTTTCGCATATCAGAAAAGACGATACTCCGAGGGTAACTTTATAACCTCATAACCCAGAGAGCGAAGCGACCCTAACCTAATAACCTAATAACCTTATAACCTCATCCCTCATAACCTCCAAGACAAAATGAAGGGCAACCCCGGATTTTCCCAAAAAGCCCTTTGCCGAAAAAGCCATAAATAAGTAAGTTTGCCACCGTTAACCCAACGTACGACAAACTTACTTATCTGTTTTATGACACACTCTACACTTTCCAAACTGTTCTGCCTGCTGTTTGGGCTACCCTTCTGCCTGAACGCCATGGCCCAGACCGCCTTTCAGCGGCAAGCCATGCAAAAGGCACGTGCCCAATGGGAAACCCACCAGCTGCGCGCCATGAAACCCGGCCAACCCGTCCGCGTGGCCGAGGATTCGGCTGCGGTCCAAGACCCCAAAACGCTGACCAACCTGCCGGCGGACTCCGCCATCTTTGTGCAGAACTTCATTGATGCCGAGGCGGGCGACACCATCGGCTACAGCACCATCATCGACACGGACCTGCTGGCCTACTTCATGGGCAACACCATCACGAAAATACAAACCGTGGTGCCGGCGGGAGCCGCCTGGGGCGAGCTCTGGGTGGTGGATGCCAACAATCCGATCGACACGCTCTACAAAGCACCCCTGCCAACAGACTATCCGGGTGATGAAATCGGCGAATATCCTTGCGACGTGAAAATAGACTCATTGCGGATGCTGAACGTGGGATTTACCGTTTACTTTGACCAAAAGCACGAGCTGCACGCCCACATCGTGCCCTGTAACCGCAACGGCGCGTTCCTCGTGTACGACAGCAAAGTGGGAAAACCCTATGCACTTGACTATACTTACATGCGCTATTTCATGTACGGCGACCCGCACCTCTGCTACGGCATCTACCTGAACTGCGTCACCGAAGGCGAGGCCGGACTGAAGCCCTACGACATCAAACTCGACGATGTAACCCACTCCCGTTCCTTCATCGGCGAAGAAGAAGCCACATTCGGTATCGGCATCACCAACTACGGCACGGAGGGAATCCCCTCCGCTACGCTGCGCTGCCGACTCGGCGATGCCACGGAGGACCTCGCTTTCAACAAACCGCTGGGCTACCTCTACTATGGCTACATCGAGTCGTCGCTGCCCACACCCCACGAAGCCGTGCGCGTGCCCCTCACGGTGCAGCTCGTAGAAGTGGGAGGCGAGGACGTTTCGGCCGGCGAGAGCGAAGCCAGCGGCTCCATCACGAAGGTGGATCCCGCCCTTTCCGTGAACCGTATGGCTGTGATGGAAGAATTTACAGGAGGCTGGTGCGGTTGGTGTCCGCGCGGTGCCAGAGCTATTGAACTCCTGATGAAGGACTATAGCGACCGCTTCATCCCCATCGCTGTTCATCAAAACGATGCGTTGGAGTCGGAGGATTTCATGTATGTGCTGAGACAGTACGGCACGAACGGATTTCCCGGATTTGCCATGAACCGGCTCATTAGCGGCGACCCCTACTACGGCAGCAGCGAATACGGCGGCGGCAACATGGGTGTGACGAAGGACATCGACCATATCCGCGAACTACCCTGCGAAGCCACGGTGCAGATTGCGGACTACACGCTGGACAACGACACGAAGGAACTGCAGATTACCACTTCAACCTCCTTCAGCATTGACTGCGCCACGGCTCCCTACCGCCTGACCTACGCGCTGACGGAGGACAGTCTGAAAGTGGCACAGAGCAACTACTATTCTACCGAATACGGCGGCTCGCTCGACAAAACGCCGGCCGACCTGGCGGACCTCGTGAGCATGCCGGGCAAGTATTGGGCCGTCTGCGACCACGTGGCACGCAGCATCACGGAGCCGGAAGGCGTGGAGGGCACCATCAGCGCACCCATCGAAAAGGGGAAGGCGCAGTCGTTCACTTACCGCATGACGCTGCCCGAGAATATCGTGAAACCGGAGAACGCCACGCTGATTGTCCTGCTGATTGACCAGGGAACGAAGGAAATCCTCAACGCCGCCTCGGCACCCCTGAGTGCATTGAGCGGTATCGACGCCGTGAAAGCGGAAACCGCCATGCCGAAGGTGGAAGTCGTCGGCGGACAGTTGTGTGTGGAAGCTGCCGATGCCGAAGTCCGCGTGTACAACGCTGCCGGTGCACAGGTGGCCGTACGCCGCGTGAACGGCAAAGCCGGCTTCTGCCTCGCACCGGGCTGCTACGTGGTACGCACCAGCAACGGTACCGGCACGCACACGGCTAAGGTGGCACTGTAAAGTATGCCTAACTAAAAAAAAGCCGGTAACGGTGTTTTCTGTCGGCGAAATCTGCGATGAAAAGGAGCACTTTTTCAAAAAAATCCGTTTTCATCGCAGATTTCTTGTACAATTCCCCGAAACGACTTCCCGCATGAAACTTCCGGAAACAAAACTTTCATATCCAAACCACCTGATAATCATAAAGGAAACGGGCTTTCGATGAAAGATTGAATGATTTTGTAAAAGGTAAAATACCGTATATATATGCGCACGCGCAAGCGTGCCGGCAAACAGAAGGACAGCACAAAAGAACGCTGAAAAAAAGTTGCAAAAACATATTTTCACAAGCCTTTAAACTCTTCTCCGACATGCCAAAGGCTATGGAAAAATCCCAACTCCCGACAAGCTGACATTTTACCGCCAACACTACACAAATCTTTCTCGTTTGCGTATTTTTATCACTTCGACATATCAAAACGGAAGGTAAATTTGAGTTTTATTTAATATTTTTCTTCTTTTTCTTGGTAATCTATCACACACTGATTATTTTTGCGCACGAAAGAAATCGGTTCATCCGACATTTCGAGTGATGAACGCAAAAATATATAGTCAAAAAAGAAAACCGCTGAACTTGTTGTATATTTTAATAACCACTAACAAATATATAACGATGAACAGCAGTTTTCTATATTACGCTTGGGGGCTTTG
>JALEYW010000057.1:0-12484 GCA_022773145.1 Bacteroidales bacterium | reverse complement strand
ACGCTTACGGAATATTACGAGAAAATGCACCCGCGTTAAGAACCGCCGTATGCCGAACGGCACGTACGGTGGTGTGAGAGGTCGGTAAACACGAAAATAGGAGATAAACACCCTATGATTAGTGTTTACCTCCTACTCGATGCCATTTCGCCGATAGTTTTTTTCAGACCCTTTACTCCTTATATATATAGGTATGTTATGCTCGCTCCTGAGCGGCCTCCGACCCCCACCCGGGCAGGGCAAAAGTGAAGTTGCGTGTTCTAAATATCGTAAACTTGATAGAAATGTCTACTTTTGCACGGTAGCCCATACGAATTGGCCTATTCGGTCCTTCATCCGACGAGGGTTGGGCAGCTGTTCGGTTGATGGTTCAACTGTTGCGCTGCCGGACGGTGATATATTTCTTATCTGTAATTATGATGACTTTTCTTTTGTGCTTGATAGGGGTGTTGCAATATGTATGCTGCTACTACATTTTTAAAAAAAGCCGGCAGCGTGCTTATGTGAAGAAGGGCTGTAAGGAACGTTCCTTCGTCTATCATGGGTTGGCAGCCTGCTATGAGCATAGCTTGGAGTACGACAACCAGGTCGATGCTGACGGCAACGACGAGCTGGCGTTCCGTTATGGGAACAAGCTTTATCACGTCTTTAGTCGCCCCGACCACACGTTCTGTGTGGAACGATATCGCTTCTTTGCCGTTCGGAGTGAGGACAACGTGTGGGCGAATAGCTATATGGAGGAGCGGCAACGCGAAAATCCCGATTTGGTCAGTCGGTTGGAACGCTACGAGCGCACCCAAGAGTGGCTGGTGTCTGTGGGCGCAGTCATACGGGGCGATGCCACCGAGAAAGATGCCCGCAACTACATCTTCGGGCTCATAGAGGAGGTGGTTGACAACGAAGCTACCCGATTGATGAATGCCTATTGCAGTTATTGCCGCGAACGCGACCGTCAGGGGCAACCGTAAGCCGACATCTTCACTCCGGCAAGCGGCCGCAGCGGCGGCATTCCTTTTTCTGACAATAACAACTACAAACCAAAATTTTTTTCACAGATGAACAATCATTACAGTTATCCCCAGTCTGCCGACATGCTGAAAAGATCAGTTTGGATCGTGTTGGTCGTAGTCCTGTTGGGCGTAGCCATGGCCTTTGTCATTCCCTGGTACAACGTGTGGTCGCAGGAGATGGAAGGCAAGGCCGAGTTTGCCAAAGCCGAGCAGAACCGCAAAATCAAGATTGAGGAAGCCCGGGCCAACCTCGAAGCCGAGAAACTCAACGCCCAGGCCGAGGTGGAGCGTGCCAAGGGAGCGGCCGAGGCCATCCGCATAGAAAACGGCAGCATTACCCCCACCTACATCCAATACCTGTGGGTGCGCCAGCAGTCCGACCTCAGCGATAAAACAGTTATTTACATCCCCACCGAAACCAACCTCCCCTTGCTGGAGTCCACCCGCTTCAACCGTCTGGGCTTGCCTGCCGACAAATAGTCAGTGCATTCCAGCATGGAAATCACAGAAAATTCGTCAATAAATATGGAACAAAACAAACACTGGGTGGGCCTCACGGAGGCCGAAGTGGTTGAGAGCCGCCGAAAGCATGGCTCCAACGTGCTCACGCCGCCCGCGAAAGACCCACTGTGGAAACAATTTTTGGAGAAGTTCAGCGATCCGCTCATAGTCATCCTGCTGATTGCCGGGATGCTGTCGGTCGGGATATCGTTCTACGAGTATTTTAGTCTGGGACAGAGCGCTCAGGTATTTTTCGAGCCGGTGGGCATCTTTGTGGCCATTCTGCTTGCCACGGGCCTGGCTTTCTATTTCGAGCTGCAGGCCGATAAAGAGTTTACCGTGCTCAATCAGGTCAACGACGACGAGCCCGTGGAAGTTATCCGGGACGGCAACATCACCCAGGTGCCCCGGCGCGACGTGGTGGTGGGCGACATCGTCGTGCTCAACACCGGCTGTGAGGCAGCCGCCGACGGCGAACTCTTAGAAGCCGTACAGCTCAGCATGGACGAGAGCACCCTCACCGGAGAGCCCGCATGTGCCAAAAGCACCGACGAGGCCCACTTCGACCCTAACGCCACCTATCCCACAAACCACGTGATGAAAGGAACAAAGGTGATGGAGGGGCACGGACTCATGCGTGTGTTGGCCGTGGGCGACCACACCGAACAGGGAAAGGTGTTCGAGGCTGCACAGATTGACGACAGTGTGAAAACACCCCTCAACGAGCAGCTTACCGGCCTGGCCGACCTCGTCTCCAAGTTCAGCTATGTCTTCGCAGCCTTCATCATTGTGGGACGACTCATCGTGTGGTTCCACTGGGAACCCCTGTCCTATACGCTGGCCCTGCCTTCCGTCGTGTTCTTCTGGCTCGTCATTCGACAATTCGCCCGCTGGTCGTGGAAGGCCATCATGCCGGCCATCATGATTTACTTTGTTGTGCTCATGGGCCTGACCCTCTATCTGCAACACACCCTTCTGCCCGCCACGGGCTCGGCAGAGCTGATAGCCTATACGCTCAAAACCCTCATGATAGCCGTGACGCTCATCGTAGTGTCCGTGCCCGAGGGTCTGCCCATGGCCGTAACGCTCTCACTGGCGTATTCCATGCGGCGGATGCTCAAAACCAACAACCTGGTGCGCAAGATGCACGCCTGCGAAACGATGGGCGCTACCACAGTTATCTGTACGGATAAAACAGGTACGCTTACGCAAAACCAGATGCGCGTGGACGAGCTCCGGGCCTGCGCCAAGGAGGTGCCGGAGGCCGTGTTGAACGAAGGACTGGCCGTTAACTCCACCGCTTCGCTCGATTTCACCGATGCTGCAAAACCCCAGGTGCTGGGCAACCCCACCGAGGGCGCACTGCTCCTCCAACTTTTGGCACAAGGCACCGACTACCGCCCCCTGCGCGAGGCTGCCCCGGCCGTGAGCGAACTGCCGTTCTCCACCGAGCGCAAGTATATGGCCACGGTGGTGCGCTCCGCCGCGCTGCCCGGAAAACAGGTGCTTTA
This sequence comes from Bacteroidales bacterium, assembly GCA_022773145.1. GTDB lineage: Bacteria > Bacteroidota > Bacteroidia > Bacteroidales > Bacteroidaceae > Alloprevotella. The sequence continues at coordinate 9,462 of JALEYW010000057.1, read as the reverse complement.
TGTCAAGGGCGCACCGGAAATAGTCTACTCCCTCTGCCGTCAGGCCGACATCGACAAGGCCACGCTCGACGAGCAGCTCCTTGCCTGGCAGTCGCGCGCCATGCGCACCCTGGGCTTCGCCTATCAGGTGGTGGACGAGGGCGACAAGACCATAGAGGACGGTCGGGTAGTGGCTGAGAAACTTCATTTCATCGCCATTGCCGCCATTGCCGACCCTGTGCGCGGCGACGTGCCCGCTTCGGTCAAGGAATGTATCGATGCAGGCATCAGCGTGAAGATAGTGACCGGCGACACGCCGGGTACGGCCCGCGAAATCGGTAGGCAGATTGGGCTTTGCACCGAGGCCGACTCCGAACGCTGCATCATCACCGGACCGGAATTTGCCGCCCTGACCGACGAAGAACTCGTCGACCGCATCCGCGACCTCAAAATCATTGCCCGCGCAAGGCCGATGGACAAGAAACGCCTCGTCGAAACCCTCCAACGCTTGGGCGAGGTGGTGGCCGTTACCGGCGACGGCACCAACGATGCTCCTGCCCTGAAGGCTGCCCACGTGGGGCTCTCCATGGGCGACGGCACTTCAGTGGCCAAAGAGGCATCCGACATCACCATCATCGACAACTCCTTTGCCTCCATCGGCAAGGCCGTGATGTGGGGCCGCTCTCTCTATCAGAACATCCAGCGCTTCCTCCTCTTCCAGCTCACGGTGAACGTAACGGCCTGCTTCCTCGTGCTCTGCGGCGCGTTCATGGGCACAGAGTCGCCGCTGACGGTAACCCAGATGCTGTGGATCAATCTCATCATGGACACCTTCGCCGCCACGGCCCTGGCCTCGCTGCCGCCTTCGGAGAGCGTGATGCGCGACAAGCCGCGCGACCGCAACGCATTCATCCTCAACCGCCCCATGATGTGGAATATCGTGGGCGTGGGCGGCTTCTTCTTCGTGATGCTCCTCGTGCTGCTCTACATCTTCCAGCACGCCGACGTGCAGCAGCTGACGGATTTCCTCACGTTGCAGCTGGGAGCGAAAGGCCACGTGACGGATTACGAGCTGACCCTGCTCTTCACTATCTTTGTGATGACCCATTTCTTCTATCTCTTCTGTGCCCGCGCCTTTGAAACGGGACGCAGCGCGCTACACTTCAAGGGCTGCAAAGTGTTGCTGACCATCGTGGCCATTATCTTTGTGGGGCAAGTGGCGATGGTAGAGTTGCCCGGCCTGCAGCAGTTCTTCAATGTCTGCGGCCTGAGCTTCCAGGACTGGCTCATTATTATTATAGGCTCGTCCTTCGTGTTGTGGGTCCACGAGCTATGGACGTGGATAAAGAACTGATAACTGTTTTTCAGACGGGATTTGGCCAAGGAGTCAAATCCCGTCTTTGTTTTCCTGCCCCTGCCTTCCGCCTTTCAGTCCCTGCCTTCGGCCAGACTTCTTCGGGTCCGATGGCACCGCGCCGTTATGCCATGGCGAGAAAATCGCACTTTTAAGAACATTTACACAACGGTAACCCGGGTTTCGCGGTTTTGTAACAGGGGGTGCTGACCTTTGCACCGTCAAAAACGAACAAAAAGAACAAAGAAACAATGACTATCGTTTAATTTATTCACTCACAATGAAAAAATCTTTTTTCAACAAGCAGTGGCCCCTGTGCGCTGCCATGGCACTCAGCCTCCCGTTCCTGACGGCGGCTTGTTCCGATGATGACGAAACGACTGCTCCCACCGAACGCCATTGGACGACCGATGGCGGCTTGCGTGCCACGGACGACATTCTCTTTGAGAACAACACGCTGGGCAACGGCGACAAGGAAATCGTGTTTACCGGAAAACAGACCTTGAAAAAAGGCACCTACACGCTGAAAGGCTGGGTCTACGTGGCCGCAGGCGCAGAGCTGACCATCGAGCCGGGAACGGTCATTAAGGGTGACAAGCTCACCAAGAGCGCACTGATTGTGGAACGCGGCGGAAAAATCTTCGCCCAAGGAACAGCTCAGCAGCCCATCGTGTTTACTTCGGGCGAAGCCAAGGGACAGCGCAAGCCGGGCGACTGGGGCGGTCTCATCATCTGCGGTAAGGCTCCCAACAACGCCCTCGACCAGCAGATTGAAGGCGGTCCGCGTACTCACCACGGCGGCAGCGATGCGCAGGACAACAGCGGCGTGCTATCCTACGTGCGTATTGAATTTGCCGGTTACCCCTTTGAGACTGACAAGGAAATCAACGGCCTCACCCTCGGCAGCGTGGGCAGCGGCACACAGATTGACCACGTGCAGGTGAGCTACTCCAACGACGACTCCTATGAGTGGTTCGGCGGTACGGTGAACTGCAAGTACTTGGTGGCCTTCAACGGCTGGGATGACGACTTCGACACCGACAACGGCTTCAGCGGCAACGTGCAGTTCGGCCTTTCTGTGCGTGACCCCCGCATTGCCGACAAGAGCCAGAGCAACGGCTTCGAGAGCGACAACGACGCCAATGGTTCCACGGCATCGCCTTTCACCTCGGCCACCTTCTCCAACATCACCTTCGTAGGCCCGAAAGCTGTGGCCTCCGACTTCGTGAACACTACCGACTATATCAATGCCGGCAGCTACTTCCCCAACAATGGTTCCGGCCTCGGCAAGTTCCAGTCGGCCATGCAAATCCGCAGGGGTAGTCGCCTCAACTGTCATAACAGCCTGGCTGTGGGCTGGCCCATCGGTCTGATTATCGACGGCGAAAAGGGAGATACGCCGTCGCAGGCCGAAGCGGGCACGCTCAAGCTGCGCAACCTTTGGTTTGCCGACATGGACATCACGGGCAGCGATGCGAACAAAAGCTACGACGACGTGAAGTCCGACGGCACCGCTCCTTCTAACTCCACCCGTCTGTTCCAGCTCTGGGGCAACCACTCCGTTTCGGCTGCCGAGCTCCTGCTCACGGGTAAGAACACGCTGACGGGGCTCTCGGCCAACTTCATGCCCGCCGTGGGCAGTCCGCTCTGCACGGGTGCCGACTTCACCGGTCTGGATTCCTGGTTCACCAAAGTGTCCTATGCCGGTGCCTTCGGACCCTCGGACAACTGGCTTACTGGCTGGACCAACTTCGACCCGAACCATACTGATTATTAATTCAACTTTCGGAAGTATCGAAAGTTGAAGGTTATGAGGTTATTGCTGAGGTTATAAGTTTTTGGGTTATGAGGTTATAATGTTACTATTTGAGAGGATGGTATTCAGGCGTTACAGCAGTAACTTTATAACCTCATAACCTATGAAGATAACCTCCGAAAACAAGATCAAGACAAATTCAGCCACCGGGAAATACGCTTTCCCGGTGGCTGAGTCCTTGTTGTTTTGTTTTTATTCCTTTCCTCCCACTTTCCGCCTGACGGCTGCATAGTCCAGCGTGACGACGGTGAGCATCAACGCGGCGAGCAGGCCCAGGGCTGGGAGCAGCGACGACGGGGCATATTGGGGCGAGAGCGTCAGCAACGTGGGTTGCCACAGCGAGCGCAGCACGCAGAGCAACACTACCGCCAACACCGACGACAGCAGGTGGAGTCCGAGGCTCAGCACATGGAAGGGCAGTGCCACCTCGCCCGGCGAATAGCCGATGAGCCGCAGCGTGCGGATGCGCTCCGTATGTTTTTGCAGCAGCAGGTAGATGCTGAGAAGCAACACGTAGAACGCCAGCGCGCATATCACTAATCCTACGCCCATCACTATCGACACCGTGAGCCGCAGGAACCACGCTGTGCGCCCGCCGTCGGCTGCTGAGGCTTCGGCCTCCAGTCCGTGGGACTCTAAGTAGCGCACAAACTCCTCGTCGGCGGGTGAGGCCAGCTCCACGGCGATGCGCGACGGCTTGTCGGTGCCTTCGGGACACAACCGCTCGTTGGCGTAGGTGAGGAACGAGCGGGGCACCAAAATCGTGTTGAGCGTGTTGGAGAACCCCACTACCTGTCCCTTCATGTCCCAGCGTCCCGTGGTGCCGCTCAGCACAAAGTCAACGCCTATCATTCCTATCATGCCCTCGGTGAGCGGTGGCAGGCCGCGTGCCCGGGCATAGCCGAAATTGTACAGGTTGAGGTAGCTGCGGGGCAGGATGACGGGCAACGTGTCGCAGCCTTCGCGGTAGTTCCAGCGCGACAGGTCGGCGTCGATGTACTGGTCGGGCAACGCCTCGAAGAACATTTCTGTGCCCATGCTCAGCGCGCTTCCCGTCTGCACCGCCGCGTACACCCGGAAGCGAGCCGGGATGAAGGGAGCCGCGCTGGCCGCGAAGGGTTGGCGGGCCAGGTCTGCCAGTTGCTGCTCGCTGAAATCTGTCTGCGAAACGCCAAACGTTTGCAGCGCACTCACGCGGCGCGTCACCACTGCAATCTGTTTCTTCATGAAGCTGTTGCCGCCCTCCAGCACGGGGCGTACGTCGCGGTAGAACTGAAAACCGCAGAGCACAATGCCTAAGCCCAACAGGTTGGCCAGGAAAAATCCCGTCATCTGCGCTATGCTGACGTGGCGGTAGAGCAGTTTGAACACAAGCCCCAAACGGGTGCGGGAAATCAGGAAACGGAAGGGAGAGAACATGGGGAGAATGAAAATATCCGGGAGTAGGAGCGGGGAGAGGAGGACAATGCAAGGCGCAGCTGCGGAGAGCGCGTGGCAGACAGGGTGTTAACCGGCCCATCGCATTCATCCCGGCTGCGCCTTGACAGATTAGTCAGAGAGAGGTCAGAGTTTTTCAAGCATGAGCTGCAACGGGTTTTTGTCCGTCTGCGTCAGCTTGAGGCGCATCTCCGCCTTGGTGGCATCCTCCACCGAGAATTCCAGTCTGTCGCACAGCTGGAGGAAGGGGAGTGCTTCGCGGAAATCGCTATCGCCCGACATCATGGCCACCGTCTGCGGATTGGAAAGGGCGTTCTTCACATTGAGCGAGCCGAAGAAGAGTTTGCCTTTGAAATCGTCCTTCTCCATAGCCGGTTGGGGTCTGGCCATGGAGAGCACCGGCGTAGGCATGCTCACGTAGAAGATGTCGCTTTTCACACCCAGATAGAATTGGTTGTTCACCGAGTACTGCCCCGGTTCCACCTCGTTGAGCAGTGCGCCGCCCAGTTTGGCGATGGTTTCCTTCACCTTCTTCTCGTCGCTCACCTTGACGAGGAAGCAGCTCTGCGGCCCGGCTTGCACATCGAAGGCGTTGACGGCCAGGAGTACATCGCCGTCGATGGACGACAGCAAGTTTTCGGCCATTTCCAGCTGTTCCTCGTTCAGGGCACCCGTTTGGCGCAACGAGGGCATGACTACTTTGCTGAGTTCCTTGCCGTCGAGGTTGCAGTTGAACACGCAGAGTGCCGAGGCCGGCACGAAGTCGAGCAGTTCGCCGTCCACCTTGCCCAACATCTTGGCGTTCTTCTCGATCAGTTCCTTGGCTTCGTCGGTCTGCGGCAGGCTTTGCACGGAGAGGGTCACCTCGCCCTTTTCCGTGTTCAGCTCAGCCAGCACGCTGTAGTCCTCCAGTTTGAGACCGGCGGGATAGAGCTGCTGCCACATCGCCATGCGCCGGAACGAAGGCTCGTTTTCCAGCTGTTTCATCAATTTTCCCGACACGAGCAGCTGCATGTCCGTCTTCGCCTTGCAGAGCTGTTTGAAGTCGTCGCGTTCCAGAATGCCCTGGTCGTCCTTGGCCAGCATACGCCGCTTGCCTTCGGCCACTACATCGCCTGCGGCTTCGTTTTCCATGCAGAGCAGGATGTCGTCGTCGAACATCAGCGTCATCGCGCCGCCCGCCTTGAGGATGTTCAGTCCGTCCTCCTTCACCAATTGTACGCCATTCTCCTGTTTGGCCATGGTGTTGACCAGTTCGGCCAGTTTGTCGGCATCGTGAACGGCGGCCACCATTCCCACAGCTTTAGGTTCAAAGTTTTCCACGAAGATGAACACGGGTTTGCGCAGGTCAATGCCCGCTTCAGCCGGGTCTTCAAAGATTTTTTTCAGTTTCTCTTGCGTTTCAACGGGCAAGCCCTGAGCAGCGAGCTGCGCCGTGAGTTTGTCCGCCAGCTGTTTGCTGTCCGCCGTCTGCGCTTTTTCCGCAATCTGCTTCACATCCACGCGCACCACTAAGGCGGCGTCTTTCGAGATGACGCGAGCGTACTTCGGTGTGTCGGAGCACGAGGCCAGACAAACCATGACGATGAGGCTCATGCAGAGCATCAAGCGTCCGAAAAGGTTCTGTTTTCTCATACTGTAATAGGTTATAAAGATGAATAAAGGGTTAACATTTAGAAAGCGGTTTCTGGTCGGTCTGTGCGTGCGGCCAAGCATACAGCGGATATTCCTGCGGGTAAAAGTGAACATAATCCTTGATATAATCAAATATTTCGTCTCAAAAAGTGCCGTTCCGCATCATTTTTTCCGTTATCCCTTCCCCTTCCGCCCCGTTTCCCGCCGCGCCGGTGTTAATTCCTCATAAATAGGGATTGTGTCGCGCGGCGCGGGCGGCTACCTTTGCAGCCGCAAATGTCAAAGACTATTCACTTTTAAGAACCGATTTTTCAAGAAAACCCATTATCAGATCATGCTATTACTCCCTTTACTCACGGCCCTGCTGCCCACTGACGCCGACTCGCTGAAGAATTTCGACATCGAGGAGGCCGTGGTGGTGGCATCGCCCAAAGAAAACGTGCAGCTGCGCCGGCAACCCCTCAGCGTGTCGCTCTTCAATGCCGAAACACTCCGCCTGCGGGGTGTGGGCGACGTCAAGGACCTGGCCGCCTGTGCGCCCAATTTCTATATGCCCGAATACGGCAGCAAAATCACTTCCGCCTGTTACATCCGGGGCATCGGCTCGCGCATCAATACCCCTGCCGTGGGACTGTATGTGGACAACGTGCCCTATGTAGACAAGTCGGCCTACGACTTCGAGTTCCAGGGCATCGACCGCGTGGACGTGATGCGAGGACCGCAGGGCACGCTCTACGGACGCAACACCATGGGCGGCCTTATCCGCATCTTCACCGCCGACCCCATCACCCATGAGGGCGGTGAGGTAAAAGCCGGATGGACATCGCGCACCGGAGGCCGGCGCGTGGCCTTCAACACCTACCTGCACCCTGCCCCGCAAATGGGCATCAGCCTGAGCGGCTATTACAAGGGCGAGAACGGTTTCCGGCGCAACGCCTTCACGGGCGAGAAGCAGGACGGCAAGGAAACCGCCGGCGGAAGGCTCAGATGGTCCTGGCGGCCCACCGACGTGGTGAAGCTCGACTGGACGGCCAGCTTTGAACATAACAACGAAGATGCCTGTCCCTATTACTACCTCGGCGCGAGCGACGGAACGGACGTGCAGCAAAATCCCACCATCGCACAAAACCGTCCCAGCACGTACCGCCGCAACATGTTCAACACCGGGCTGGGCGTGGAGCACCGCCTGCCCGGCATGGTGCTTACCTCCATCACCGCTTACCAGTTGCTGGACGACCGCCTCTTCATGGACCAGGATTTCACTGCCGCCGACATCTTCTCGCTCGAACAGCAGCAGCGGATGCACACCGTGAGCGAGGAAATAGCCCTGCGCAGCCCGGCAGCCGCCAGTGCGTGGAAATGGACCACCGGCGTGTTTGCCATGTGGCAGGACCTGACCACTGACTGCCCCGTGACGTTCTACCGCGACGGTGTGGACTTCCTCAACGCCCAGCTGGCCGCCGTGATGCCCGCCCGGCCTGCGGTTTCGGTGAACTTCACGGGCGAAACGCTGCCCTTCGTGTCGCACATGAAAACGCCTTCGGCCAATGTGGCCATGTTCCACCAGTCCACGTTCAACGACTTGCTGGTCAAGGGACTTTCGCTCACCTTGGGCGTGCGTCTCGACTACGACTACCGCCGGCTCAACCTGGCTTCGGGAACGGCATCGGCCATCCCGTACCATTTCGGCATGAGCATGGGTCCCACCATGGCGTTCGACACCGACATGGAGGCCACTCCTGCACAGAACGGCAAGCTGAGCCACGACAGCTGGCAGGTGTTGCCCAAAGGCGCGCTGAACTATGCACTGCCCAACGAGCTGGGACAGGTGTACTTCAGCGTGGCGAAAGGTTACCGCTCGGGCGGCTACAACATCCAGTCGTATTCCGACCTGAGCCAGAACCTGCTGCGCCGCCAGATCATGACGGGCGTAAAGGACTACAGCACGCAGGTCATCAACCGCCTGCCCCTGCCCGACGCGGCCAAGCAGGCCGCACTGGCCGGGATGAATGCCGCGCTCGACCAGTACACGCCCGCTGAACCCGACCTGAACACGCTCTACTACAAGCCGGAGTACACCTGGAGCTATGAGCTGGGCACCCACCTGAACCTGGCGGGGAAGGCGTTGCAGCTGGATTTGGCCACGTTCTACATGAAGACGCGCGACCAGCAACTGGCCCGCTTCTCGGAGAGCGGCATGGGGCGCGTCATGGTCAATGCCGGGCGTAGCCGCAGCTGCGGCGTGGAGGCATCGTTGCGCTCATTGCTGCTCGCCGACCGCCTGCAGCTGGCCGCTGCCTATGGCTACACCGATGCCGTGTTCACCAACTACTATCTGGGCGTGCCTGCCGAAGGCATGGAGCCGGTGGATTATACCGACAACCGCGTGCCCTACGTGCCGGCCCATACGCTGAGTGCCTCGGCCGACTTCCGTCAGCCGTTGAAGGGTAAGGTGGTGCGCGCCTTCAGCCTCGGGGCGGATGTGCGCGGGGCAGGCTCTGTGATGTGGGACGAGGCCAACTCCTTCAGCCAGGACTTCTATGCCACGCTCGGTGCACGGCTCGGCCTGGAGCTGGCCGGCGGCGTACGGGTGGAGGCGTGGGGACGTAACCTCACGGCCACGCAATATGCCACCTTCAGTTTTGACAGCATGAACCGCCGTTTTGCCCAGTACAACGTGCCGCGCCACTTCGGGGTGGACGTTACGTGGCAATTCTGAACCTGTTTCCTCATTTTCCACTGTCTATCTCATGCAAACGCTCCCGGAACTCGGGAGCGTTTGCTACAGGCACACGATGCGGCCTTGAGAGGCATGAGGAGAGGTGATGAGGTTACTTCAGGGTTTATGAGGGATTAGGTTATGAGGTTATAAAAATGCTCTTTCAGCTTCTCCCGGCTTTCCACCTGGACGATGGTCTTGTCGCCGATGAATTTGGTGGCATTCAGGAACGACTTGGCCAACTGGTCGTCAAGGTCAGTGCGGTCCGTAATCAGCACTATGGTCGGACTGCTCAGAGGTTTGGAGCGCATGAGTTGCCGGGCAAGGAACAGCGTCGTGTACGACTTTCCGCAACCGGTAGCCCCGAAGTAGGTACCGCCTTTCCCGTCGCCGGCGGCATTGAGCCGCGAATGTTCCAGGATATGGTGGTACAGCTTCGTGGTGGCGAAGTACTGCGGATAGCGGCACACAATTTTGTCCTCGCCTTTGAGCGTGTCAGGCAGGAAGATGAAGTTGTGCAAC
>JALEYW010000071.1:0-39890 GCA_022773145.1 Bacteroidales bacterium | reverse complement strand
CTTGGGCAAACGTGTTCGTGAACAGGGCGAGGTTATCTTTGTATGATGTATTTCTGTTCTTGAAGGTGCTGACTATGGCTTCTTCTAGAAGAGCTTTGTCTATTTCATGATAGGTGAAGAGCTGGTACACATCAAAGAAATTTATTTCTCTCAGGCTGCCTGTCAATGCAAATGTATATAAAACCCGTGAGTTTCTCCTCCTACTTAAAAGAAACTTGCTTGTTGACTCTATGGTTATTTTTTCTTGGGTTGTTTGCTGAACTTATATGCTATTTGCACCACTGCGTAGGAAGGCAGTGAGTTGTACCAGGTTTCGGTAATGCCTTGGGCATTGATGGTTTTGGTCACATGGCTCAGCCCGTGGAAGATATCGAAGGCGTCGAGAGTGAGTCCCAAACGGCCACCCAGCCATGTCTTTGAAAGACGGGCGTTGGCCACAAAGCGGCAATCGTTCAGACTCTTGTCCGTATAGCCTGTACGCTGATAGAGCGTAAAGTCGGTGCTCAGTGCGAAGCCTGCCGGAAGAGGGAGTTGGGCCGATGTGCTGTATTTGAAATCGAAGCTGTTGATTGTCTGAAAACCGGCATCCGGTGAGGAGGCATGAAGGTAGTTTACCGCCACGTTCAGGTCAATGACAGCTTGCTTGAAGCGCGCATTGAGATGCAGGCTTTCACCCACATTCAAGTTGCGAACCGTGCTGCGCTCGGTCACATAGTCCACGCTGTTCCGATAGCTGAAATCAGTGACGGTGGTAAGAATGAAGCGTTGCTCACGGTCGAGAGGCTTTTGATAGTCGCCCGAAAGGTTCGCTCCCCAGTTGCCATTGACATTGCGCGGCGAAAAGGTACGTATGCCCGTGTCCGCATCATAGTGCATGGCGTGGGCTATGGCGTTGTGCGTCATGTTCCACCCACCCTTCAGGTAGAAGTGCCACCCTGTTTGATAGTTGCCAAACGAACGGCTGAAGTCCACGCTGTGTTTGATGCTCCGTTTCAAGTCCGGATTACCTTTGTATACGTTCAGCGGGTCGGAATTGTCTGTATAGCGAAGCAGGCTTAGGAGGTCGGGATAGGAATATGTCATTTTGTAGTTCACATAACAGTTCTCAAAGCCCCACGATGCCGAGGGCATGAAAACGGCTTTGCTCCGGCGTGGCTTGGTGTGGAGCATGTCTCTGTGGTAAACAAGATGGTCTATGCGCCATTCCACTTCTGGCGTGAATATCAAACGATGGCTGGGCAACTTTCCCGGCAGCCAGTATGCCAGTTCGGCTCCTGCTCGGTGAGTTTGCGTATTCAGCCTTGAAGTGAAGGAGTTCGGGGCATCCAAGCAGCTCATCAGTGCTTCCACACTCGAAGGAAGTTCGCCAAACTCCGGAGCGCCTTCTTCCAAACGGTCTAAACGATAGAGCGAAAGGTCCGTGTTGCGATAGTTTTCCTTGAAAATGTAATGCGGTTTGATGAAGCCCCAGTCGGGGCGATAGTTATAAGTCAGATCTACGGCAGCGTCCAGGGCGAATGATGGCGATGCGGTGTAGCGCCGGCGATGGTCGTCCGGTCTGTCTGCCGCTATGGCCGAATTGAAATGGAGGAAATAGTCAGAGAAGGATGTCTGCTCCTGCTTGTCCACCCGTACATGGGCTGAGAAATTGATATAGTCGGGGGTGTGGGGAACTTCGATGTAACTATTCAGCTGAATGTTTCCGTTCCAATAGTCAGACCGCTCTTTCCTCTGTTCCCGCTGTTTGTGGAGCAGGAGGGCGGCGAGTCGGTTGCTCGTTCCGAGGAAAATGCTGTCTAACGAAGCTGCGCGGTAAGCATCTTTCGGGTCGTCCATGAACTCTGCCCCCAGGAGGTCGGAGCGATTACGGTTTCGCTGATAAGCTCCATGTCCGGTGAGCGTCAGGTGGCCTTGTGTTTTTCGGTAAGTGTACTGATGGTCAGTTTGTACTTTCAGTTGATTGCCTGTATTTCCGCGGTTTATCCTTGAAAAGGTGCTCTGCTCCCATCCGGGCTGGAAAGTTTCGGTGGAGGCGATGCTGCGGTCATCTGTCCCGCGATGGGCCACTTGGGCATTGCCGGTGTATTTCCACACACCCTTTTTGTCCTTTACCAATACCTCGAAACCTCCCGTTTGCATCTCAGTGCGTCCGGAGGCTACGCCCTGTGCTTTCCAATCGCCGGTCACGCCGGGCTGGCGCGTGTCGTTCGTATTGTTGGCATTTCCGTAAACAGCCAAGCGCGAGTTGTCCGTAAAACGCAGGGCGAACAGGCGCGCCTGGTAGCGCTCCGCCAGTCCATAAGCCGCAGCCACGTTGGCCACCCAACCGATAGCGTATTGCCGCTTCAGGTTCACGTCGACCACCAAGGGCAATTCCTTCTTGTCCCTCTCCTTGGTGATGTAGCTGTATTCGTGCTCCTTGTGATAGACTTTCACCTTGTCGACCATATAGGCCGGCAGGTTTTCGAGTGCCACGCGGGGGTCGCCCCGGAAGAATTCTTCACCGTTTACGAGCAGACTGCTCACATACTCGCCATTCACACGTATTTGGCCACCTTGCAGTTCAAAGCCGGGGGGCCGTTTGATGAGCCCGTCGAGCATGGAGCCTTCAGCCAGTTGGAAGGCATCGGCATTATAAACCAGCGTGTCGCCCTTGACCACCATGCGTATTTTGGAGACAGAGACAACGGCCTCGCCCAAATCCCTTTCGCCACGGGGCACGCGCTTTAAATGGATTTCTCCCAAAAACACACGTTTCTCGCGCCGGCCAATGTGCTTCTTTTCAAGTGTGATGCTTTGAGGAAGATACCCCTCTTTTGTGAAACGGAACAGGCATGTTTCGCGTGGCACATAGAGATAGCCTACTTTGTCAATATTATGCCGATAACCGCCATAGCCATAAACGGGGTCGGTATGGAAATCGTATATCAACGAACTGTCGGCACGCAGAATTTCTACGTGCACTCCTTTCAGCTGCTCGTAGGTAAAGCTGTCTGAAACATTGCCGTAAACAGCCACACTGTCCTTGATGTCCTGGGAACGAGCGGCTAAGTTGAAAGAAATTACGGCTATAATAAGTATTATGAAACGCATGATAAGTAGGTGTTTAAAATTATTTTATATTTATATGATTAATCAAAATTTGCATATATCATCTGTCCCCTCTTGGGCGCATTTAGTTTCTTGTTTTTTCGGTCACATAGCCCGCTATGCACCCTCAAAAAAAGAAACTAACTGCATCCCTGGGTAGAGCACACATGATATAAACTAATTTTCAACACCTACTTAACTGTGTAGAATTTAACAGTGCGTGGTACAAAGCTTCCGATCTTATCGCACGCTTACGCCACATCCTGACTCATCGGCGAAACTTGAACACTTCTTTATTATAAAGTTACATTTCAGCCTCTTTCAACCGTTCTGCATTTTCTGCCACTACGAGGTGGTCAATGCAATCCTGGATGTCGCCATCCATAAACGCTTGCAAATTGTAAATGGTGTAGTTGATGCGATGGTCGGTGATGCGTCCTTGCGGATAATTGTAAGTACGGATTTTAGCCGAGCGGTCGCCGGTTGACACGAGTGTCTTTCGGCGTGAAGCGATGTCGTCAACATACTTTTGGTGTTCCTTGTCGTAGATAAAAGTACGGAGACGGGCCAGCGCGCGCTCTTTATTTTTAGGCTGGTCGCGGGTTTCGGTACATTCAATAAGAATTTCCTCCACCACACCTGTATTGGGGTTCTTCCAGTTGTAACGCAGACGCACGCCGGATTCCACTTTGTTCACATTTTGTCCGCCGGCACCACTCGAACGAAAGGTGTCCCATTTTATTTCTCCTTCATTGATAACCACATCGAAAGCTTCAGCTTCGGGCAGTACGGCCACTGTGGCGGCAGAAGTGTGAACGCGGCCCTGCGTTTCCGTTGCCGGCACCCGTTGTACACGATGCACGCCGCTTTCGTACTTCAGAGTGCCATACACATCGGCACCCGTCACCGAGCAAACAATTTCCTTGAAGCCGCCCGCAGCACCTTCGCTGGCACTCGACACTTCCAGCTTCCAGCCTTTCCGTTCACAATATTTGGTATACATGCGAAACAAATCGCCGGCAAAGAGTGCGGCTTCATCACCGCCGGTGCCACCGCGGATTTCCAAGATAGCGTTCTTGCTGTCCTCCGGGTCTTTCGGCACCAGCATCAGTTTGATGCTTTCTTCCAGTTCGGGAATGCGTTTTTCGCATGCAGCAACTTCCTCTCTGGCAAATTCCTTCATTTCAGCATCGTCCTCGTGGAGCAAAATCAATTTGCTTTCTTCCAAGTTGGCCAATGTATCAGCATAAACCTTGCGAATCTGCATAAGGTCTTCCAAATCCTTATACTCTTTGGTTAATCGTACATAGCGGGGTTGGTCTGCAATCACCGAAGGGTCGGTGATGAGCGTGGATACTTCCTCGAAACGGGCTTGCAGGCCGTCGAGCTTTTCCAACAATGAGTTGTTTTCAGCCATAGGTCGTATGGTACTAATAAGATTACTCGTGTGTGGTGATTATTCTGGATTTTGATAAATCTAAAGGTTATAAAGTCGTTATCGCGGCAGTAGTTACGGCCATTACAACAGCAACTTTATAACCTTTTCTTCAGGAAATGAAGCAGTCTTTGCCTCATTTTCTTAGTTAGGCGTAATGAAATTCGCCAAATTCGCTTTGGATGGTCAGCGACTTGGGCCCTTCTTCGATGTGTCCCACGATTTGTGCATCAATGTTGAAGCTTCTGCTGACCTCAATGACCTGCTGGGCATCCTCCGGAGCGAGATATACTTCCAAACGGTGTCCCATGTTGAACACTTTGTACATTTCCGCCCAATCGGTTCCGCTTTCCTGAGCGATGGCCTTGAAGAGTGGGGGAACCGGGAACATGTTGTCCTTTACAACTCGGCAGTTATCGCCAACAAAATGAAGCACTTTGGTCTGTGCTCCTCCTGTGCAATGCACCATGCCATGAATTTTCGGACGCATCAGGTCAAGCAGCTTTTTCACAACCGGAGCATAGGTGCGGGTAGGAGAGAGCACCAATTTCCCCGCATTGACCGGAGCACCCTCCACGGCATCGGTCAAGCGATAATGCCCACTGTAAACCAGCTCCTCCGGCACAGCCTTGTCGTAGCTTTCGGGGTATTTTTCAGCTAAGTATTTGGCAAAAACGTCATGGCGAGCTGAAGTCAGTCCGTTGGAGCCCATACCACCGTTGTATGCAGTTTCGTAAGTAGCTTGACCACACGAAGATAGCCCCACAATGACATCGCCCGGACGGATACGGGCATTGTCAATCACGTCGCTGCGCTTCATGCGGCAAGTAACGGTGGAATCCACAATGATAGTGCGTACCAAATCGCCTACATCAGCAGTTTCGCCACCTGTGGCATAGATGCCGATGCCCATTTCGCGCATCTGAGCCAAGAGCTCGTCCGTGCCATTGATGATTGCCGAGATGACCTCACCCGGAATGAGCATTTTATTGCGGCCTATGGTTGAGCTTACCAAAATATTATCAACCGCACCCACACAGAGCAGGTCGTCCGTGTTCATGATCAGTGCATCCTGAGCAATACCTTTCCACACGCTCAAGTCGCCCGTTTCCTTCCAATACATGTATGCCAAGCTCGACTTCGTGCCGGCTCCGTCAGCGTGCATGATGTTGCAATATTCCGGGTCGCCCCCCAGGATATCGGGAATAATTTTGCAGAAAGCTTGCGGGAAAATACCCTTATCAATGTGCTTGATGGCGTTGTGTACATCCTCCTTCATGGCTGAAACACCGCGCATCATGTATCGTTGTTTGCTGTCCATCGTCATTATATTATCGTCATCGGATTAGAACTCTACTTTAGGTGCTTTTTCAGCGCCCGCTTCGGCCTCAAAGGGCGTTCTTTTGTCAAAACCGAACATGCCCGCTACTACATTGGCCGGGAAACGCCGGATGCCCACATTGTACGTTTGTACACTTTCATTGTATAATCTTCGGCTTTCGTTGATACGGTTTTCCGTTCCTTCCAGCTGCGCCTGCAAATCCAGGAAGTTTTCATTGGCTTTCAGGTCGGGATAATTTTCAGTAATCATGAGCAGTCTGCCCAAAGCCTGCGAAAGTTCCCCCTGTGCAGCTTGAAGTTGTTTCATCTTTTCGGGTGAAAGTTCATCGGCGCTCACGGTCAGTTGCGTAGCCTTGGCTCTTGCCGCCACCACTTGTTCTAAAGTAGCACTTTCGTGCTGCGCATAACCTTTCACCGTATTGACCAAATTGGGTATCAAGTCGGCCCGGCGCTGGTATTGCGACTGCACGTTACTCCAAGCAGTTGCCGCTGCTTCGTCCTTTTGCACAAGACCGTTGTAGGTTGTGAGTGAACCACCGATGAGCAGCACCACTACAACGCCCACTACAATGAGAGAGATTGTTCCTTTTGACATGATTGTATCTGATAAAGTTTATATTTATAGCTTAAAGTTTATTGTTTCAAGTTGAATGTTTCTGACTTTGTGCAGGCAAAGCGAAATGAGCGATGCCCCATCCTGTAAGCCGCAGAGTTAAAACCTGCCACCGCTACCTCCTCCGCCAAAGAAGCCTCCTCCGAAGGAACCGCCGGTAATGCCGCCAAACGAACCGCCACGATGTCCGCCACCCATCATCACAGGAGGTACGCCACCGCTTAATCCGTCGTTTTCATCTTTGTATTCATTCTTCTCGTAACCACAGCGTGGACAACGGAGCGTAGAACAGATGCACCAATGATGACCGTTTCCCATTTTGACACGTTGACGTTTCACCACTTTCATCCGGGTATGTTTACATTGTGGGCAACGGGTTTGGTTGCTTGCTACGAGTAAGGCAACAATAAATAGGAATATACCGCCAAATATCATGGATAATAGAATTCCCACGAGCTCATCCTCGCCTTCATCATCACCTAAAGCAGCCTGAAGCGTTTCATCGCCACGGATATAACTGTCCAGACTCTTGACAGTAGCAACCATCGCATTGTCCCATTGCTTCTGCTTTAATAGCGGCACCATCACCCGGCGCTCGATGCGGTTGCAAACGGCATCAGGCAACGTTCCTTCCAATCCCGCACCGGTGAGAATTTGGTAAGAGCGGTCTTCTGTGGCAAGAATGACTATCAATCCGGAGTTTTGCTGTTTTGAACCTATGCCATACTTACGTGCCAAGCCCATGCCAAACTCGTAAGGGTCATCCCCTTCCAACTGTTTCACCACCACCACCACCGTTTCTACACCCTTCTCCTTTTCCAAAGCCTGTAGCAGCAAATCGGTTGAATCCACTGCCGCCTGCGAAAGCACCCCGTCAGGGTTGCACACATATCGCCGCGCATCTTTCAGATGAACCATAGGAAGCGTTTCTGGTGTCCATTTCTCCGCTGCCACGGTTAGAGGCAACCATAACAGGAACAAAAAGAAAAAAACATATCTGTGCATGGGTAATGAGTAAAGCAGTATTCAGCGATGCAAAACTACATAAAAAACGTTGAGCATTTACCCTTTTCGTGCAAAAACGTGCCTTTTAAAGATTGTTGAGGGTAAATAGCGTAATATCACTTGGCACATTTGAATAAAAAGGAGAACTTTGCCTGCTGTGCAAGCGTGTGTCAGGAGTACATTCAAAGTATCTGCTCTCCACGATCCGATTTTATTCCATTTTCTTTTCGCAAACCATTTTCAATCATTAAACAACTACTCTATGGTATTCCATTTCCGCAAACGCCTCCTGCTCTTATTCAGCTTGGTGGCGTGCAGTATCCTTCAGGCACAAAATCCCAACGGCTATTATGATGCAGCCAATGGTACCAAAGGAAAAACGTTGAAGACAGCTCTTTACCAAATTATCTCAGACCATACGGCCCGCAGCTACAGCCAGCTGTGGGAAGACTTCAAAAAGACAGACGTTCGTGAGGATGGGAAAATTTGGGATATGTACTCCAACATCACTTCGTACACCCCGGGAGGTTCCGAACAGGGTCGAAACTATTCCGGCGAGGGCGACTCTTACAACAGAGAGCATTCCTTCCCCAAAAGCTGGTTTAATGACGCCAATCCCATGTACACCGACCTTTTCCATCTTTACCCCACCGATGGTTATGTCAACAACCGCCGCAGCAACTATCCCTTTGGTGAAACCGATGGCGAAACTTACCAATCGTCCGGAGGGTTTAGTAAGTTGGGGAAGAGTACGGTGAGCGGCTATTCCGGCACCGTTTTTGAACCGGCTGACGAATACAAAGGAGATTTTGCCCGCACCTATTTCTATATGGCCACGGCCTATGAAAATCAAATAGCCTCGTGGGACTCCCCCATGCTCTCCGGTAACAGCTATCCAGCTTATGCAGATTGGGCCTTGACCATGCTACTGCGTTGGGCAGCCGAGGACCCCGTCAGCGAAAAGGAAAGGGCTCGTAACGAAGCCGTGTATAAAATACAAAAGAACCGCAATCCCTATATCGACTATCCCGGATTGGAACAATACGTATGGGGCAGCCGTACATCCCAAGCTTTCGACCCCAACCATTATTCGGAAAGCGGTGGCGAAGAACCCAACCCACAGCCCAACACCGTGGCAGCTCCCACCTTTAATCCCGCTCCGGGGCTCGTCACTGAAGGCACCGTCGTAACCATCTCGTCCGCCACACCCGGCGCTTACATTTGCTACTCGCTGAATGAAGGAACCGCACAAACCGCAGCGGCTCCCGTAACGTTTACCGTAACGGAAACTGTAAGCGTCAGAGCCTATGCAGTTCTTGATGATGCCATCAGTTCCACAGTAAATGCAGTTTATACCGTAGAGGGACGGGGTGACGCAGGGCCGCATACCTATGTTTTGGTTACAGATGATAGCAAACTCACACCCGGCTCAGAAGTACTCATTGTTTGTCCTTCCAAATACACCGTCATGGCTTCGCAGGGAAAAGACATTAGAAATTACGTTTCACTCGAAGAAACGGATATTTCTGAATGCATCACCACGGAAACGGGGACCGACGATTTGCCCTATGCTTTCGTGTTGGGAAAAGCGGAAGGCAACTGGACATTCTTCAGTCCTGCAGAACAAGTGTGGTTAGCTTTATTGAAGAGTGACAACAAACTTCACACGTCCACGGATGCAGCTTCAGCACAAGCGCAATGGACCATTGATATTTCATCCGGCGGAACAGCGCTGATTACCAACGTATATCACGCACCGCGTGCCATCAAATACAATTCCTCCGCACCTCGATTTGCCTGTTACAGCAGTGGACAGAGCGCCGTAGCTCTATATCAGTATGCCACCCCCACACTGATTGACCGGTTAGAAAGTGAACACACCGGCACTGTGGACGTGTTTACTTTGGACGGCCGACTGGTACGCCATGCCTCTACCTTCACCGATGCCTTGAAGCGACTACCTAAGGGAAACTACGTTGTAGGAGGGCGAAAAGTCATTATCAAATAAAGGATGTCCGTTCCGCTATGTCGGAATGCTGCCAAAGAAAGCGCGCTTTTAATGCTTGCGGAAGCAACTTTGCCAGAAATGTGTAGCACAGTTCTTCCGACCTGACATTAAAAGCGCGCTTTGTATGCGGCAATGCAATCTAATCTTTCCTGTTAACCAGTCCTCTGAGTTTCTCGTTAAAGGCAGTGGCTTGTATCAGCTGCTCAAGCGTGAGGTGCATGCGGTAGTTCCAATTTTGTTCTGGGTTGGCCGGATCATTTATCTGTTCTTTCTCGGGATGCGGACTGCGCAATTCCGGAGAGATAGATAATAAATCTTGTAAAGAAAGCAGGCACAGCATGGAAGGGCTCTGGATGTGCCGGCTTACTACCTCTTCGCAGACTTCCGGCGTAGCCTCAGCCGGTGCGTCGCCGCTATGTCCGAGGGCCTCGTTCCAAAACTGCGAAGTCTGTTCCCTGTTCATCGTCCACCATTTCCGCAAGGGCGGCATGTCGTGCGTAGCAATGGTGGCCACGCTGAGATAAGGATTATGCTCTAAACGGGAAAAACGGACACCGTATTCCTTCGGCATGCGTTGTATTTCCAATGTCAAAATCCCTAATCTGTGGAGTACGGGAGGCACAGTGGGAGGCACCATGCCCAAATCTTCAGCACAAGGTAACATTCCCTTTCCGTGAAACGGGTAAAGGGCAAGCATTTCATTATCCTTGTCCACGCTTTGCGTGATGACGGGCAATTTTTTCATGGCTTCTGCAGCCCAAAACTCGTTGTGGCGGCGATAGAAGAAATCATCGTGAAGCCTGTTGAATGCATCGCGGTTGGAAGGGTCCAAAGTGGCAAACGCATGCGTTAATTGTGCGGCAATGCGGGGATGGAATTTTTCTTGTTGTTCCTTATCGCGAATAAACAACACTTCTGTGGCTAACTGCATCAAGAAGTCCTGTAATGGGCCGCTGGGTACACGCTCTTTGATAAGTTGTTGTGTGCCGTAGGCCGGCTGAAGCGTATAACCGCCTTCCACAGGCAGGAGATAGCGTGCTGTCTGTACAGCTCCGAAGCGTGCAGTAAAATCAGCAGCACTTGCGGTAGAGATGAAGGGCTTGCTGAATTGCTCCACATTCTCCGTGAAGCCAAAGCCTTGAATTTCTTCCTTCGTAAGAGGAAGGGCGGGGCGGAAATGCCCCAACAAACCATATTCCTGATCTGTCGGAATTTCCCAAATGCGGAAGAAGCCCAGCACGTGGTCCAATCGGTATGCGTCAAAATATTTCGCCATGTGAGCCAAGCGCCGACGCCACCACAGGTAACCATCTTTGGCCATTTCTTCCCAATTATAGGTGGGAAATCCCCAGTTTTGACCTTTTACGGCAAAATCGTCGGGTGGGGCACCGGCCTGTCCGTCGAAATGGAACAATCGGCCGTCCTGCCAAGCGGGCACGCTGTCTTTGCAGATGCCGATGGGGATGTCTCCTTTCAACAATACTCCCAATGTGCGTGCTGTCTCGTGTACGTCCATCATCTGCCGATGGAGCCAGTATTGCAAACATGCGTAGAATGTCAGCTCCGTGGGAGGGAGTTCGGCGTCGTGTTCCGGCCAGGTGCGGAAGTCGGCAGTGGCGTAGCGGTCGCGACTTACACAAAACTGTGTATACGGCACGAGCCAATGGGCGTTTTCTTCGCAAAACTGTTTATAGGCAGCAGTTTTCACCACAGCCATACCTGTTTCCTTGAAAAGACTACGGGCAAACTTCATTTTCAGCCGGAAAACTTTTTCGTAGTCAATTTCGGGCAGTGCGTTCAACGCTTCAGCCTCTTCCTTGCAAACCTTGTAAGCCGCCGTGTTTTTCCACTGAAGAGGGCTGAGGTACATCGGATGGAGGGCAAAGACAGAAACGGAATTGTAGGGATAAGAATCGCGCCACGACCCCATGCGCGTGGTGTCGTTGATGGGTAATAGTTGAACGGCTTGCAAACCGGTATCAGCTGCCCAACGCACAAACAGCTTGAGGTCGCCGAAGTCGCCAATGCCAAAACTGTTTTTGCTACGTAAGGAGAACACCGGTATGACGCATCCTGTTCCTTTCCACGGTTCCAACGCGATGCGCGGCATCTCGTCTTCTCTAATCACAGAAGCGGTGCCCGGTGTGCGGCGTGCAGTTAAGGTGCGATTGCCTCCGTCCTCCCAGACAGTTTTGTCGGGATTGAGCAAATCAATCAATACATATTTGTAGGTCACTCCTCGTTCAAAGTCGGCTCGGGTAAGGGGTAGGGCATATTCATACGTTCCGGTCCGCTGCAACTGGCGGGCTTTTCTCGGATTCCAGTTGCCCCATGCCGATTCGCTTCCGACTACCCCCCACGCCTTTCCGGGTCCGGGAGGGAGGGCGTGCAACAGGAGCATACAAGCTGCGGATAGTTGTTCTAAGTGGAGATTGTCTGCTCCTCTCGGCAACATCAGGTTTTCTGAAAACGCTGTGCGATGGTATAGATTGGAGAGGCACTCATCGGCCCATGTGTCGGCAAAGAAAACTTCCGAACGATGATTGAAGCGGAAGTCGCGCCAATGATTGCGCTCGGCGCGTAGCGTACGTCCTTCATCGTCTGCTACTCGATAAACATGGCGTAAATGGCGCGCACTCGACGATGCTTGCAGTGAAATGGTCCACCACCTGCCGTCGGTGGTATCCATCACCTTTGTCTCAGCTCTTCCACCATCAACAGAATAAATTATTTCCAAATGTTCTCCCCATCGTGTAGTATAGGGAATTTCAAAATGCAGGGTCTTCACGGATTTATCAGTTTAAGGATAAAACGTACAGCCCGAGGCCGCACAATATATATATAGGTCGGTTTACACCCAAGTTTCGGGTTATCCCCTAAATGGCTGTAAATGTAGTAAGAAAAGCCGGTTTCCCATTGCCCTTCTGATAAAATCCTCAAAAAATTGGAGAACGTTCAAAAAAAAGCAGACAAAACTTTGGGTGAATAGGGGATGTACGTATATTTGCATCACCATACAGGCTGTACCGGTTAGATTGGGATACTCATCAATAATTACGTGAAAACCGAGACCAGCTGATTTGTTCAATGGCGTGCCGATATGCGCTGTAAAGCGTAGGGTCGGATTACAGAGACTGATTAGCCCTCAAATCCTATTCGCTCGGAGTTTCATCACATCACCGGTACAGCCCTTTTTGTATTTCTTTCTTTGATTAGTAGAAAATATAACGTCACCACACGATGCAACACGGTTTTATCAAAGTGGCAGCCGGCATTCCCTCAGTGCGGGTTGCCGACTGCGCGTTCAACGTTCAGCAGATTGAGAACATGATGGCAATGGCCGATGGCCAAGGTGCGGAAATCATCTGTTTGCCAGAGCTCTGTGTAACTGCTTATACCTGTCAGGATTTGTTTCAGCAGCAACTTTTACTTGATGAAGCGGAATCCTCTTTGCTCAAGTTAATGGAGTTCAGTTTAGGATTGGGCATTACAGCCCTCATTGGCGTTCCAGTAGTATACGACAATAAACTATTCAACTGCGCGGCAGTTATTCAACGCGGTAAAATCCACGGCCTGGTACCCAAAACGCATTTGCCCAACTACAAAGAGTTCTACGAGATGCGTTGGTTCACTTCCGGCGATGTGTTAGAGGAAGGATGCGAAATCCGTCTTTGCGGTCAAATCATCCCCTTCGGCCCCCACCAACTTTTCCGCACTTCCCACTGCACCTTCGGCATTGAAATATGTGAGGACCTTTGGGCCCCCGTTCCCCCCGGCAGTTTTCAGGCGCTGCGAGGTGCAGATATCATATTCAATCTCAGTGCGAGCAATGAGTTAGTGGGTAAAACGGCCTACCTTCGCAGCCTTATCATCAATCAGAGTGCCCGTTTGCTGGCCGGATATGTTTATGCCGGATGCGGTTATGGCGAGAGCACACAGGATTTGGTCTTCAGCGGTCGTGCATATATCTGCGAAAATGGCCACATGCTGGCCGAAGCCGAACGTTTCTCTATGAAAGGCCAAATCATTTATAGTGAGATTGATGTGGAACGTTTGCGTGCCGAGCGCAGGGTAAACACTACGTTTACCGAGCCGGCAACGCTTCGTTCGTTGCCTCCTTTCCATCTGACTGAGTTGGAGCCGTATCAAACTCATGTACCTTTTGAACTTACCCGCAGGGTAGAACCGTTGCCATTTGTTCCCAAGGGGGAAGCCTTGGAACGTCGCTGTGCCGAAATTCTCAACATTCAGAGTGCCGGTTTGGCACGTCGCATCGAACACACTCAGGCCCAAACGGTGGTGGTGGGTATCAGTGGCGGTTTGGACAGCACGCTCGCATTGCTTGTAGCAGTGCACGCTTTTGACCTCCTCGGTCGCGACCGTCGCGGCATTGTGGGAATTACGATGCCCGGTTTTGGTACAACAGACCGCACCTATACCAACGCCGTCAACCTCATGAAATTGCTAGGCGTTACGATGCGTGAAATCAGTATAGCCGATGCCGTCACGCTGCATTTCAACGATTTGGGACACGACATCCAAGTGCATGACCTCACATACGAAAATGCGCAAGCTCGCGAGCGCACCCAAATCCTGATGGATGCGGCGGGACAAACCGGCGGTTTCGTGGTGGGAACTGGCGATTTGAGCGAATTGGCTCTCGGTTGGGCCACCTACAACGGTGACCATATGAGTATGTACGGAGTCAATGCCTCTATTCCGAAAACATTAGTGCGTCATCTCGTACGCTGGGCTGCCAACGGCATGGAGGATGACAGCGTGCGTCGCACCTTGCTCGACATTGTTGATACACCGGTTAGTCCGGAGCTTTTGCCGGCCGATGAGGAGGGTAATATCTCGCAAGTAACGGAGGACCTTGTCGGTCCCTACGAGCTGCACGATTTCTTCCTTTACCAAACCCTGCGTTTCGGCTTCCGTCCGCAGAAAGTATTGTTCCTGGCTCGTCGTGCCTTCGACGGAAGCAATGGTACAACGGCATACCCGGCTGAAGTAATTCAAAAATGGATTACCGTATTCTACCGTCGCTTTTTCAGCCAGCAGTTCAAGCGTTCTTGTCTGCCCGATGGTCCCAAGGTCGGAAGTTGTTCTCTCAGTCCGCGTGGCGACTGGCGCATGCCTTCCGATGCAAGTGTCGCAGCATGGCTCCGCGAATTGGAGGACACTGCTGACTCTGTGGAATAATACATACTTATTCAACTTTCGGAAGTTTCGAAAGTTGAAGGATATAAGAATTTGGTCGCTTCGCTCCCAGGGTTATGAGGTTATAATAATACTGTTTGCCGCAGTCAAAGTAGCCCAACGAGTAACTTTATAACCTCATAACCTCATAACCTTAAAACTCATAACCTCCGTAACTTGAAATACTTACCTATAAACGGGGCGTAGCCACCGGGAAGAACATTCCTGATGGCTACGCCCTTGTTTTAGCCGGTCATATCCGGCTTGATAGTATCGCAACATTACACGCTGCGTTACACGATAGCATTTCAGCTTATTTGAGCAATGTGGCAATCACAGTACCCAGCGTAGCGGTCATGGTACCGATAGATACGATTTCGCCAAGCGTCATGTTGCGTTTGCGTGCTTTGGAGGGAACAAGGATGGTACAGCCCGGCGTAATGTCCTTGGAAGAGCGCACACGGGTGACTGTGCCATTCATGTTGACGGCAAACACGCGCTTGCGTTTGGCGCGCATGCCGTAGCCGCCGGCTTGGTCTATATAGTATGATAGTTTTGCACCGGCACGATAGGCCACGGAGTTGGGATACATCACTTGCCCGTTGATGGAAACGGTGTTGGAATACTGGGGAACCACCAACCGGTCGCCCTCGCGCAACACAATGTCCCATTTATCATTGCCGGGATTTTGCAACGCTTTCTCCAGGTCAATACCGACCATCTGTTTGTCGCCCATATCCAACAAGCGAGTGTCTACAGAGTCGCCACTCACGGCGAGCTTGATCATGGTTTGCTGCTTTATCTTTTCCTCGGGTGTGAGCAATCGCTCCAAGTGGGCTCCTTGGGCGTAAGCCTCCTTGGTCAGTCCGCCGGAGGATTTGACCAAATCGCTCAGGCGCATACCTTTGCTGGCCAGTACGTAGGTTCCTTCAAATGCTACTTCGCCGGAAATCGTGACGTGTTGTTGTTCCACATAACCGGGAGAGCGTCTGACGAACACTTCGTCAAAAGGCTCCAGCACAAAGCCGGGAGTACCGTCTACCACAAATCCGTCTTTCAGAGAAAACGTGAATGACTGCGCCACCTGCGTGCTGGCCTGCATTGATTTGCTGTCTCGTAACCGGCGCGAAACGTCCACTTTGACGACAGAGGCTGCATCTTTCAGACCACCTGCCTGCAAAATCAAGTCCTCCAAGGTGGTGTTCGTTGCATATTCGTATGTACCGGGATAGTTTATCTCACCGTTGATGGTGAAGATTTTCTCTTCTTGCATCAGTCTTTGGGAGGGGATGAAGACGACATCTTCGTTTTTCAAGGAAATGTCGGCCACTTTGTGTTCCATAATGCCTTTGATGTCGAGAGAAACGACTTCTAACGACCGGTCTTCAAGCCTGCGATGTATCATGCCGCGTGCAGAAAAGGCATATTCGCTCAATCCGCCGGCAGCCTCAATGAGTTGGCGCACAGTGGTAATGCCGCCATCCATTTGGAACATACCGGGACGCATCACGGCTCCCTTCACCTCCACCATGTTGGTGTAACGTTGCAACACGCTGTCAACAAAAAGCGAGTCGCCGTCGGCCAGTTGGAACGTGTTGGTTTCGAAATCGTCAATGGAATAGACCGACATCATGTCTTTGGCTTTGCGTATCAGCCGCACGTGCGACTTGTAGGCATCGCCCTTGAAGCCTCCGGCATATTTGATAAGTGTGCCGACGCTCTCGTTCTGCTTCATTTCGTACATCATGGGGCGTTTCACCTTACCGGCTATCTCCACGAGGCATTCGTAAGGTTCCACGATGATGACATCTTCGGAGGACAGGCGGATGTTGCCTTTCATGTTGCCCCCGAGAATGTAATCGTATATATCGCAAGTGGAGATGAGGCGGCCTTTCCGGTAAATCTTGATGTTACGCAACGTACCGATGTCGTTGGTACCGCCGGCCATGTACAAAGCGTTGAACACGGTGGCAAAGGCCGACAGCGTGTAAGTGCCGGGCACCATGACTTCGCCCATGACGTTCACGGTGATGGTTTTGGTCTGTCCCACCGTGAGGCGTATGTTCGAGCCCCCGTAGCGTTGTCCGAGGGTGGAACGCAATCGCTGATTGGCTTGCGCCAAGGTCAGACCGTCCACATTAACCGGTCCGTAATTGTCGATGTTGATGACGCCTTCAGGCGAGACGGTACACTCAAAACGCTGCTGTGAAGCTCCCCACACATCCACGAATACTTCATCGCCGGGTCCTAAGCGATAATCCTGCGGCATGGCAATGTTCATATTCGGCTCAAATGTCAGGTACTTGTTGTTGAAAATATTTCGGCCAAAAACGTTTTTACCTTTATTCTCCTCCAAGTCGTAAGCATCATAGGGCATTTGCAACCCTTCCAATGAGTCAGGTAGGATGGACTCCATTTCGTCCAGATAGGAATCCCTGCGTTCGCGTTCGTAAGCTTTGCGCTGTTTTTCCGACAGGAGACTGGTGTTCACCTTCTTCTGGAGGGCTTTGCGCTGGTTGTTGCCGGGCACCTCATCCTCCTCAGCGTAGTTGGAACGCAGACGTTTTTTGTCGTTACTTACGCCGCTGATATCCTTTGCGCCCACCACCGTTCCGGACTGCTGTTTCTCATATTTATCACGGATGCGCTTGATTTGTTCAATGGTAACGCCTCTTTCAATCAGTTTGGTCACAATTTCCGCACGTGGTGTGCCCCGTTCGTTTTCCTTAATCATGAATTGCATCACCTGATTGTCGGTCATGGACGATTGGGCTGATACATTGAACATGACACCCATCAAAAGGGTGAGCGTGAGGAGTATTCGTTTGAGTTTCATGTGTGATTAAAAAAAGGTATTGGGGCATGCCGCTGAAGGCCACTCCCATACGCAGTCTGTTTTAAGTATAAAACGGAGAAATTTAAAATTATTGCAAAAGTAATAAGTTTTTCTCAGCTAAGGTCCGTTGTGGCTGTTTTTATTGAGCATCCTATCTGTAACCCGATTGACTCAGGGCAACCATTAGGAACAAACTGAAGTATTGATAAGTGGTGTACAATGGATGTTAGACAGCATTACATATCAGCGTAACTTATTAACCTTATGAACCGGGAGCATTGCGAGCATAACCCGATACCCTCATGCTTTTCCAAAATTTAAGGAGGTTGAAATCCCTTATATATACGTATTTCTTACCTTGAAAAAAAGGTTCAATCCTTCATTGTTATTATGTTTATGCTGATAATCAGTTGGATTACGTATGAATGATTCGCATTTCAAACTGTTCATAACATTCATTTGTGGCTGAGCATAACCAATGAAGCGGTGTATGATGGGGTAGGTAGACAAGATAGGTGCGTTTAAAGGATGAAACTATGAAAATAAAAAGTATCATGCTTATAACGCTGATTTTCAAATAGAAAAAGACTATGATGAATGATTGAACCATTTTTACAAAGGTGAAAACACGTATATATATAATGGAGTAAAATGAAACATTCTTCATCCAAGAATACATAGCAAATACTTCCGGACTATTTTTTACAACTCCGCCACTTGACAAAAAAAGTCCCTGACTTTGAAGAAGCAAGTGGCGAACCGGTGAAACCATCCAGCTACCTCCAAACAGAAATCCAATAAAACATCCGAAATCACTCCGGTTGAAAGTTCCATTGTGCTTTCTGTATGCGTGTATTCACATAGGGTTACGAAAGATTTTATTTTGTAGATGTTCAAAGCCAAAAGTTTGCAGAGATTTATGTAAGTTTGCACTGTGAAGTGCAGTAAACCTAAATACAGGCGATGCTTCAACGAAAGTAAAGCTTACTGCCCGAAGTGAACTATGAGAAAAAAGTTAGTCAAAATATTATGGGGAACTTATGCCCTGATTATACTGCTGATTGTGGGCTTCGTTGTCTGCGTGGAACGCGGATGGATAGGCTATATGCCCCCTATTGCCGAACTGCAAAGTCCCATCAGTAAATTTGCTACGCAGATTTTTAGTGCCGACGGGCGGCTGATGGGGACTTGGTCGCGCAGTGAGAACCGCGTTTTTGTGGGGTATGACAGCATATCGCCCCATGTGTTTGAAGCTTTGGTTGCCACAGAAGACGTGCGTTTCCACGAACATTCAGGCATCGACACTCGGGCCTTGATGCGAGCCGTGGTAAAAAGGGGATTGATGGGCCATCGTGAAGCGGGAGGCGGCAGCACCATTACGCAACAGTTGGCGAAACAGCTGTATTCCGAAACAGCGGAAACTACCCTGCAACGTTTGATGCAGAAGCCCATTGAGTGGGTCATTGCCGTGGAATTGGAACGCCATTACACCAAAGAAGAGATACTGACGCTCTATCTGAACTATTTCGACTTTCTCCATAATGCCGTTGGTATCAAGACAGCTGCAAGCGTCTATTTCGGAAAATCACCTCACGACCTGACGCTTTGCGAAAGTGCTACGCTGGTGGGAATGTGTAAAAACCCTTCTTATTTCAATCCTGTGCGCGAACCGGAAAGATGCCGCAACCGGCGCAATGTGGTGCTGGAGCAGATGGTCAAAGCGGGTAAACTTACCGAAGCAGAATATGCCACTTTAAAAGACGAACCTCTCAAATTGAATTTTCATCGGGTGGACCACAAAGTGGGGCCCGGAGCCTATTTGAGAGAGTATCTCCGACGCATCATGATGGCGGACAAACCTGTCGCCGGCAATTACCAAGGCTGGCAAAGACAACAATATTATGAAGACTCGCTGAAGTGGGCTACGGACCCCCTCTACGGCTGGTGCAAAAAGAACCATAAGCGCGATGGCTCTAACTATGATATCTACACCGACGGTTTGAAGGTGTACACTACCATCGATTCGCGAATGCAGCGGTATGCCGAAGAGGCGGTCAGAAAGCAATTGGCCGGAAAACTGCAACCTTTGTTTGAGGCAGAGCGACGCAGTTCTCCTAATTATCCTTATAGTGCTGATTTGAGCCGGGCCGATGTGAAAAAACGCATCCGTCATGCCATACGGCAGTCGGAACGTTACCGTTTGCTGAAGGCTGCGGGGGCAACAGACGAGGATATTGACCAATCGTTCAACACCAAAGTGCCCATGACCGTGTTTACCTATCACGGAGAGGTGGACACCATCATGACTCCCAAGGATTCTATCTTGTATTACAAGAAATTCCTGCGCTCGGCCTTGGTGTCTATGGATCCGCAAACCGGACAGGTAAAAGCATACGTTGGGGGATTGGATTTCTCTCACTTCCAATATGACATGGCCATGGTTGGACGACGACAAATCGGTTCAACCATGAAGCCGTTTGTATATGCCATGGGGCTGCAAGGTGGCATGACTCCTGAAACAACCATCCTGAACGTGCAACGTACTTATGGCAATTGGACGCCTCGCAATGGCAGTCGCGCCCGTTATGGGTCGGAAGTAACGCTCAAATGGGGCCTGAGCCAATCGAACAACTGGGTTACTGCGGGATTGATGTACCAAATTGACCCGACGGGTCAGGGATTGGTGCGCGACTTGTACGATTTGGGCGTGGCTAACTGTAACATGTATCCTTCGTTACCGCTCTGCCTCGGCACTTGCGACATCACTCCTGCAGAACTGGCATCGGCATACACTACCTTTGTGCAAAAAGGCATTCGCCGTGCTCCGCTGTTGGTTACTCGTATTGAAGACAACGAAGGCAACATTGTGGCGGAATTTACACCGCGTACCAATGAGGTGTACAGCGAACTGACGGCTTACAACATGATTGACATGATGAAGGCTGTTATTGATTACGGCACAGGCCGCCGATTGCGTTATACCTATCATTTGGAAAATCCCATTGCGGGCAAGACTGGCACCACAAACGATAACTCCGATGGTTGGTTTGTAGGTTGCGTGCCTCAGTTGGTAACCGCTGTGTGGGTGGGTGGCGATGAACGCGACATTCACTTCAATTCGACCGCTATCGGCCAGGGTTCAGCTTCGGCTCTCCCGGTATGGGCCCTCTATATGCGACGTGTCTACGCCGACCGTTCCTTGGGTTACGACCAGGAGGCGGACTTTGAATTTCCTGCTACCGTGGTGGAACGCCGCAAGCGAGCCCATGCCGAACAGAAAGGAAACGCTGATGAAGGAGAAGCTTCCGGAGATGCTGAAGGTGGAAATGCCAATGCGGAACCGGCGGACCCGGCGGCGAAATCGAAAAATAAATCGGTTGCTGACAAGTACTTTGAATAATCCTGTCGGATGTGGGTTTTCCATGTCCATCGTTCTTATATACCATTTATTCAGGAGGGTTTGAGAAGTCGCTTTTAAGTTCCATCTCATTCTTTTCTGACAAACGCATTTTCATACAATGAACTTTATTGCCATTATCCCTGCTCGATATGCTTCCACTCGTTTTCCAGCCAAGCCGCTGGCCCTGTTGGGAGGCAAACCTATTATCCAACACGTATACGAACGGGTTGTAGAGGTCTTTCCCAATGTTTGTGTTGCCACTGACGACGAACGTATAGCCCACACGGTGGAGGCGTTT
The DNA here is from genome assembly GCA_022773145.1 of Bacteroidales bacterium. Classification (GTDB taxonomy): domain Bacteria; phylum Bacteroidota; class Bacteroidia; order Bacteroidales; family Bacteroidaceae; genus Alloprevotella. The sequence goes on along the minus strand of JALEYW010000071.1, from coordinate 18,665 downwards.
GGCGGTAAGGCGGTGATGACATCCGACACGCATCGCAGTGGCACCGACCGCTGCGAAGAGGCTTTCCGGAATTTGGGTGGCGATGCGGACGTGGTGGTCAATGTGCAGGGGGATGAGCCTTTCATTGCAGCTTCCCAGCTGCGCGCGCTCATGGAATGTTTCAACGACCCGGAAACACAAATAGCCACTTTGGTAAAGCCTTTCCCGACAGATGCGGCTTACGAACAGGTGGCTAACCCTAATTCGCCCAAAGTGGTTGTGTCGGACGATGGTTTTGCCCTCTATTTCTCTCGAAGTGTCGTTCCGTATTTGAGAGGGGTACCCCAAGAGGAATGGCCGGCCAAGCACACGTATCTCAAACACATCGGACTCTACGCCTACCGGGCTGAAGTGTTGAAACGCATAGCTTCCATGCCCCAAAGCAGACTGGAATGTTGCGAGTCGCTGGAACAGTTGCGCTGGCTGCAAGCGGGGCTTCGTATCAAGGTGGGCACGACGGATGTTGAAACCATTGGCATTGATACGCCTGACGATTTGAAACGTGCAGAAGCGTTTTTGGCTAATTCTTAAGTATTCTGGTGCATCACACAATAACAGTTTTATTTCCATATCCAATATTATGCAAAGAAAATTGGCAATGATATGTTTAGCCTGCTGCGGACTGATTGGCCTTCATGCTCAAAAAATTGTGGTGGGGTCATGTACGCTGAAAGATGGTGGTATCTATACCGGCGAACTCATTTCAGGTAAACCCGGAGGCAAAGGCAAAGTGCAATATGAAAACGGTGATACCTATGAAGGCTCATTTGTGAAAGGATTGAGGCAGGGCGAAGGCTCTTTCACTGCCGCTGATGGTTCACGCTATGAAGGAAACTGGACCAAGAACGAACGCAACGGACGCGGCACATTTTATGCTGTGAACAACAACCGCTACGTGGGATTGTGGTTCAGAAACAGAAAAGAAGGGCAGGGGGTGATGTATTATTACAACGGCGATGTGTATGAGGGTACTTGGAAGGATGACAAGCGCAATGGCAAGGGTACCTATACTTACAAAAGCGGGGCTTACTATCGTGGCGAATGGTCGGAGGACCAGAAATGTGGTAAAGGTGTTTTCGACTGGAACGACGGCTCACGCTATGATGGAAACTGGGCCAATAACCAACGCAACGGACGAGGTACCTATATCTATGCTGACGGCGACACTTATACCGGTGAATGGAAGAATGACATGCAGGAGGGTAGGGGTATCTATAAATTCCGCAACGGCGATGTGTACGAAGGTCAGTATCTGATGGGGGAACGCACGGGCGAAGGCACGTTCCGCTTTGCTAATGGCGACAGCTACGTGGGGGCCTTTGTCAACGGTGAACAGAGTGGGCAAGGTACCTTCCACTGGAAAGGGGTGGCGACGTATACCGGTGGTTGGAAGAACAATATGATGCACGGTCGCGGCGTTTACAAATGGAAAAACGGCGACGAATACAACGGGGAATGGAAAAATAATCAAATGGACGGCGAGGGCGTGTTGCGATATGCCAATGGGGGACGCTTTAAAGGTACCTTCAAAGAAGGTAAACGCGACGGAAAATCAGTGGAAGTGCGTGCTGACGGAACGCGCATCGATTGTGTTTACTCTCATGGACAAAAACACGGTAAATACGTGGAGTATGATGCCAACGGCAACGTGGTAAAAAAAGGAGAATATTCCTATGGGCGCGTGGTGCAATAAGCCCATCACTCGGTTCTGAGAGTTTCATCATAACCTGCATATATCATTATCAATCTGAATGATACCATGAAAGCAAAAAACGAAAAAACGGCCGCTGCCCGCAAACCGGCGGCCAAACGTGTGGCCAAGAAGGCTGCGCCTAAGCACATCAATCTGGTTAAGAACGATCCTTGGCTGGAACCTTTTGAAGGTGCTATCCAAGGACGACATGACCATGCGCTCTGGAAACTGAACGAGCTGACCGGAGGTAAAGGAAAATTGGCTGAAATGGCCGACGGACATCTTTACTTCGGCCTCCATCGTACAGCAAGACAATGGGTTTTGCGCGAATGGGCACCCAACGCCACGGCTATCTACCTTATCGGCGATTTCAACGGATGGAAAGAAGAGGCTCAATATGCCTTCAAACGTTTGGAAGGAACTGGAAACTGGGAACTCAAACTCCCACTCCGCGCGCTGAAACATCTGGATCTTTACAAGCTTTCCATGCATTGGGAAGGCGGACAAGGAGAAAGAGTGCCGGCATGGAGCCGCCGCGTGGTGCAGGACGAAGAAACGAAAATCTTCAGTGCACAGGTGTGGGACCCTGCTGAACCTTACGTTTGGAAAAAACCGAACTTTAAACCCAAAAAGGCTCCGCTCTTTATCTACGAATGCCATATCGGCATGGGACAGGATGCTGAAAAAGTGGGAAGCTACAACGAATTTCGGGAGAATGTGCTGCCTCGTGTGATTGCCGATGGATACAACTGTATTCAGATTATGGCTATCGCAGAACATCCTTACTACGGCAGCTTCGGTTACCACGTCAGCTCCTTCTTTGCTGCTTCCAGCCGTTTTGGTACTCCGGATGAATTGAAACAACTCATCGATGCTGCTCACCAGGCGGGCATCACGGTCATCATGGACCTCGTTCACAGCCATGCCGTGAAAAATGAGATAGAAGGCTTGGGAAACTATGCCGGCGACCCGAACCAATTTTTCTATCCCGGCGACCGCCGCGAACATTCTGCATGGGACAGCCTTTGCTTTGACTATGGCAAGAACGAAGTGTTGCACTTCCTGCTCTCTAACTGTAAGTTCTGGCTGACGGAATATAACTTTGACGGCTTCCGCTTCGATGGTGTAACGTCTATGCTCTATTACAGCCACGGCTTGGGAGAGGCTTTCTGCGGCTATGGAGATTATTTCAACGGACATCAGGATGACAATGCTATCTGCTATCTCACACTGGCTAACCTGCTGATTCATGAAGTGAAGCCCTCTGCCATTACAATCGCTGAGGAAGTAAGCGGCATGCCGGGATTGGCTGCGCCATTCAAGGATGGTGGCTACGGATTTGACTATCGCATGGCGATGAACGTGCCTGACTATTGGATTAAGACTATCAAGGAATGTCGCGACGAGGATTGGAAACCTTCTTCCATTTTCTGGGAAATAACCAATCGCCGCGCTGACGAACGCACCATATCTTATTGCGAAAGTCATGACCAGGCATTGGTGGGCGACAAAACGCTCATTTTCCGACTCATCGATGCGGATATGTACTGGCACTTCCGAAAAGGTGACGAAAACGGAACGGTTCATCGGGGTATTGCACTTCACAAGATGATTCGTCTGGTTACGGCATCGACTATCAACGGTGGTTACCTGAACTTTATGGGTAACGAATTCGGACATCCTGAATGGATTGATTTCCCCCGAGAGGGTAACGGCTGGAGCTATAAATATGCCCGCAGGCAATGGAACCTGGTGGATAATCAGGAGCTTTGTTATCATCTACTCGGCGACTTCGACCGCGATATGATTCACCTGTTGCGTTCGTTCCCCGACATTCGCAAATTGCCCGTGCAGGAGATTTGGCACAACGACGGCGACCAAATTTTGGCTTTTGCCCGTGGACCGCTGGTGTTTGTGTTTAACTTCTCACCCGTTCGCTCTTACGAAGGCTATGGCTTTATGGTTCCCGAAGGTGCCTACGATGTGGTTCTTAACACGGATGCACCGGAGTATGGAGGCAATGGCTTGGCTGATGATAGCATGTGCCATTTCACTAACTTCGACCCGCTTCTCAAACGCGACGGAAAGGGTTGGCTGAAACTGTATATTCCTGCACGCTCGGCAGTAGTGCTTCGCAGAGATGAGGAGGATGCTGAAACTACCAAGTAATGCTTGTGAATTCATAAGCTTTAGATTATAAAAAGAAACTGTTGGAAAGCTACTATCCTAAAGGAGGAGCTTTTTCAACAGTTTCTTTATAACCTCAATACTCAATCGCTTGATGCGATTGGCTAAGTGAAAACGATATCTTCAATCCACGAACCTTCCGCACGCTGATTGAGTGATTGGACAAGTGCTGTGCGCTGAAGCGAAAGCTGACTGCGCAATACTGCCGAACTTAGCTTTACGTACAATTTACGATTGTATATCCGTAAATCAAGGGTGTAACGCGCAACAGCTGCTCCTGCCACTTCGGGCCATAATTCCACTATCCGATGTTCGCCAAGCGGCGTTTCAAGCCCGGACATCCGAAGGAAACGACGAATGACATTGCCAATGGATTCTTCCTTACGACGTTCCATTCAACAGAGGACTTAAAATTATTCCGGCTTTTCAGCTTCAATCTTGACAATTCCTCCGGTTACAGGGGATAACTGGACACGGGTGGCTGACTTTCGATTGAACAAATCACCGCCCAGATGCTCGATGCGTCCGAACTGTGCCATAGGGAAGGTGTCGGAAGTATATTGCCGGCTTTCGTCAAAAACGATGACTTGAACCCGGCTGGGCACTACATAACGTAGGTCTTCAACTTCCCGGCGTTGTTTCTCTTTTTCCGAAACAGGAACTTCAGCTGGTAGAGAATGCAAATCCTTTATAGTATATAACACTGGTTTTCCTGCAGGATCATCAGCATCAACAACGCCTAAATATCGAGAGAAGCAGAAAAGTGTTTGGGCTTCTGTATCGTGTGTGGGGATGATGTCGAAAACGATATTTTGCGTTTGAGTGGTAGAAGTACCTTGGAACAACTGGAGCAGAGCTGCTTCCTGGGTGTCAAGGCTGGCAAGCATCAGACGAAGTTGTTCGCCATCTTTTGGCATAAAATCGGCCTGGCCTTTGGTCAAAAGACTTCTGTTTTCTCTGATATCATAGATTTCATTGGCTGCAAGCTCTGCCATTTTGGCTGTGCTGCCCGCGGCAAGAATTTCTTCTGTTTTAAAATTGGCTCCTTTGGCTGTTGCGTGCTTTTCTACCCCAAAGCCTGCTTGCGGCAAAACGGGTTCGGATAAATTAGCTGGAGCATTTACACTGAGCAAGCGGCCATCTGCCGTGAGGCTGACAAGCGGAGCGGAAGTTTTACCACGCATCTTGATGCTATAAGTGTGTGTGGGATCGGCTACGCCGTAGGAAGTGAGGTGAACTTCCTTGATTTCCCATTCATCATAAGCTGTTTGAGGCACATCCTTCAAGCGCAGATAACGTTCGGCATATTCACAATATTCGCCGGCTTCGTAGTGGGTTTTCTCTACCGTAACGTTTACCCGAACGCGCGTTTGCGGCAAGAAATAGGTGATACCTTCGGTCGTGATGCCGGGTTTATAGTCTGTTACTTCCGTTTGGGCTGTTGCCTGCAGCGACAGAACAGACAAGGTCGCAATGAGTAACTTCTGTTTCATACTAAGAGAATTTTGAGGCAACGACAGAACTTTCTACCGCTGCTAAAATTGTACTTTATTATCTATTTCAGTTCGGCAAATGCCTTTGGCAATGCTCGAATCATATCGGAGGCCGTGAGAGAGTGCTCTCCCAAAGTGCGAGCGGCAATATCACCTGCCAAGCCATGGAGATATACGCCCAAAAGGCAGGCTTCTTCTTCCGTATAGCCTTGAGCTAACAGGGCGGTCAAGATGCCCGTCAAAACATCTCCACTACCGGCTGTGGCCATGCCGGAATTTCCCGTCGGATTGAAGTGAACGTGCCCCTCGGGTGTGCAAATGGCTGTATAGTGTCCTTTGAGGACAATGTAAAAACGATTCTTGCGTGCCATACTCATGGCTTCCAGAAGAATACTGAAGGAGTCGGGGTTACAGATTCCCAAACGCTTCATCTCTGCCGGATGGGGAGTAAAGATGCTATGGGGAGGCACTTGCTGAATCCAGCCTTTGTGGTTGCCCAATATATTGATGGCGTCGGCATCAATCACCAATGGAATGGCAGTATGGCTGATTTGTTCAATAAAAGCCAAAGCTGTGCGCTTGTCGGTACCAAGCCCGGGACCAATTCCCAATGCCTGAAAAGCATCCGTGCCTACCGGAGTGGTAAAAATGTGTTCATTGGCATCGTGTTGGAGAACGGCTTCGGGAATCGTGATTTGAAGAATGTCATTATTGCACGTGGGGGTATGAACCGTAACTTTTCCGGCGCCCGTTCGCAAACATGCTTGTGCTGCCAAGGCTGCCGAACCGGCCATGCCATACTTACCGGCAATGAGCAACGCATTGCCAAATGTTCCTTTGTGTCCAAAAGTCGGACGTGGTTTGAGAAGGGATTTGATATAATCTTTTTCCGTGATATGAAAGGTTATTTCTTCCTCACCCGGAAAATGCGAAGCTAATTGTATGTCAAGCAGATGCATCTGTCCGACATAGACCTGCGTGTCTGCAAGAATGTGTGCCAGTTTGGGAAGACCTATTGCGAGAGTGTGGGTGGCACGGACAATGGCAGAAGGGGAATTGTATGTGTTGTCTTCACACATCAAACCGGAAGGAAGATCCAAACTAACAACTTCAGCACCGGAAGCATTGATAAACTTGACAAGGGCTGCGAAGCCACCTCCCAACGGTTTGTTAATGCCCATTCCGAACAATGCGTCAATAATCAGCGTCTCAGGTCCAATTGAAGGAGCTTCAAATTGTTGAGCCACTTCAATAAGAGTTACCTGGGGGCATTCCTCTCGAAGTCGCTCAGCATTTTTTTGACAATCTGTACTGATTGTTCCTTTAGTATTGAAAAGATATGCCTGAATGGTGGCATAGCCCATTCCATAAAGCAGTCTGGCAAGTGCCAAACCATCTCCTCCATTGTTACCCGGTCCGGCAAAGACCACAATGGGACGCTGCATCTGTGGGTAAGTTTTTGCAATGAAACGTGCTGCTTCTAAAGCAGCTCGCTCCATCAAGATAAGGGAGGTGATATTTTGATCTTGGACTGTAAATTCATCCAATTCTTTCTGCTGATGGGCATTAGGTAGGTTCATGGAAGTTACAAGAGTATGTGTTGTTTGGCAGGAGAAAGTTGTTGGAGATGGATTTGGCTTTACGGATAATCAATATCCAGAGCTTTAACCTGAATGTTTAATCTCCGATGAATTTAAAAGAGCCGTTTCCACCACGGTTTTTTTCGAGGTGTGGTTTCAGCCAACTGTTTTTGATAGTACTGCTCCAAACTAAGCTTGTGCGTAATCAGTTGATAAATAACACCCCAATCCGGTAAGCCGCCAACGTTTCGGTCATCAATAAACATCTGCACCTTCAATTTTCGGCTATACGAACTGGATTCTTGCATATCTTTGTCGTTTTCTCCGATATCTTGATTAGCTGCATAGAAATATACACCGCGCTCCTCACACCATTTTACGGCTTGTTCCAACAAGTCACCTTCACGCACACTCCAAAGAACTAATTTGTGTCCGTCCTTTATTAGTTGACGTAAAGTGGCTGTGGCGAAGGGACGTTCTTTGCCTATGGCAGGATATTGGTGCTCTACTATGGTTCCATCAAAGTCTACGGCTATTGTCATGGGCATTTTGTATATTTGATTTTGTTTATTACTCAATTAATGCATGAACTAAAGGTTATGTGGTTTAAAGTTGCTTTGCTCCCGGATGAAAAGATTATTGACTAACTATTTGGGAACCTCATTTAGGCTATCTGGCTTAAGGTTATAAATGTAACTAACCTAAAGAAAGTGCATAACAACCAATGAAAGTAACTTTATAACCTTAAACCTTGATCTATAAACGCAACGTGAGGCGTACACCCCATCACACGAGTGAATCACTCCATCTTTCTAATGAGTGGACTTGGCTAATTTTAGTAGATATTGACCGTATTGGTTCTTCTCCATGGGGCGTGCCATTTTGCAGAGTTGCTCAGGCGTAATCCAACCATTTTTTAAAGCAATTCCTTCCAAACAAGCCACCTTCAGACCAGTGCGCTTTTCTATCACTTCGATAAACGTGGACGCTTCGCTCAAACTGTCATGCGTTCCTGTATCGAGCCAAGCAAAACCTATGCCCAAAGTTTGAACCATCAGTTCTCTATCTGTTAGGAAACGCTGGTTGACTGTAGTAATTTCTAATTCGCCGCGTGCGGAAGGCTTAATGGTCTTTGCCACACTTACCACTTTGTTTGGGTAAAAATATAATCCTACAACAGCATAGTTTGATTTAGGTTCTTGGGGCTTTTCCTCTATGCTTACAGCTTGTCCCATATGGTCAAACTCCACAACTCCATAACGCTCCGGATCGTTTACTCGATAACCGAAAACGGTTGCCTTTCCTTCTTCCTCTGCAGTTCTGACCGCTTCACGAAGAATATGTCCAAAATTACTACCATGGAAAATGTTGTCTCCCAAGACCAGACAAACACAGTCGTTTCCAATAAACTCTTCTCCAATCAGAAATGCTTGAGCCAAACCGTCCGGCGATGGCTGTTCTGCGTATTCAAAATGAACACCAAAGTCGGAGCCGTCGCCCAATAGTCTTTGAAAACCGGGTAAGTCTTGAGGAGTGGAGATAATGAGTATATCACGAATTCCGGCGAGCATCAGAACGGAAATGGGGTAGTAAACCATTGGCTTATCGAAGATAGGGATAAGCTGTTTACTGATGCCTTTAGTGATAGGGTAGAGGCGCGTGCCACTACCTCCGGCCAAAACGATACCTTTCATAACGGATGAATTTGGTTGAAGAATACAGGATTTCTTTCCCTGTTACAATGTCCTTATAAAGGGATAAGGAATAAAGACGGCGGTTTCGGCGATGAAATCAAATGTGTCATTACCCCTCAAGTATGGGCAAAGGTAAGGGATTTTAATTAGATAACGGATGAGTGCCAGTTTTATTTTGCAAATAGAGGGTACAATACTATTTGATACATTTTTGAACAGGCTTGTCTACTTACCTATTTTGTTTAATTACTTTCCCATGTTTCTGCTTCCTTCTGAGCATATTGATAAATAAGATTTGGATCTGATATTTGGTATATGGGTTGCATGATTTGAACAAGTTGTTGAGGGCAAGCAATTTTGGCAATACTTATTGCCATAAGATATGCTTGGGGGTCACGCACTTCATGTAAAGCATATGCTATATAGGCATAATAATGTTGGTAGTCTGCCCCCAAAGGTAGCGCATAAGCTTTTTTCCAAATGCTGGCAGCTATTCGGAAACAACGTGTTTGATAGAGTTGGCCGAGTATGCGTGTTTGTTCTTCGATGCTTGTCGTGGGCAGAGTGAATGCTTTTTCATAGAGCCGTATTGCATCATCCGAATAATTGCATTCTTGTAATATGCCGGCTGTTTGAAATAAAACTTCATTCATACTATTTCCCGTCAGCTCAAGTGTATGCATCATTTCAATGGCTTCAATCGGACGGTGGAGGCGTGCCAAACAATAAGCGGTATCAATGATAATTCTTTTACGCTCTGCATTATCTACAGCACAGCATCGAAGTGCTTGATTTAAAAGTTCATAAGCGTCTTGGTAGGATTTTTCATTATATAACTGCTCTGCCACAAACAAACGCAATGAATAATCATTAGGCTGCATCCTGATGTATTCTTTGCTCAGCATGACACCTTTTTCATAATTGAACAGCGCAAAAGTGGCATAAACTTTAAGATTCATCGCCTGACGATTGTTTTCATCAATGGCGAGAGCATAATCACAACTATTGATGCTGTCTTGCCATAAACCGATTTTTTGCTGAATTTCAGCTAATTGGGTCCAGGCCAATGCATCGTAAGGATCAGAATCAATCAGTTGCTCAGTACATTCAATAGCTTCCTGATATAACTGGAGCTGAAAATAACATTCGGCTCTTAACTCTTCAATGCGGCGTTGCAGATTGGCAGAAGTAATGTGATTCAGGTGTTCCAATGCTCGGCTGTAATATCCATAATCCAGCAATATTTCACAAAAATCCAGCCAACACTCATCTATTTCAGAATCTACTAATGATGATATGTATGCTGAAATCTGCTGTTCTGCCTCATCGAGTTCACCTCCAGCAATAGCCCACTCAGCCCAAAAGAGACGAACTTCCCGGTGCTCATGGTTTATCACAGAGTTCATAATCTGTTTGGCCTCATGCCATAGTCCTTTGACCTTTAATCTATAAGCCTTAACTATAAGCACTTCGTCATCGTGCGGGTGAAGCTTCTCTGCAAAACGCATGACTTGTTCTGCCTCAAATTCTTTTCCTTGTTTCTCATAGTATTCCTCAATGTCCATAAGGGTGGGAGCATCCATGTAAAAGGTATGGCCGCTGGCTATTTGACTTTCATAAGATTCTATTGCTTCTTGTAAATACTTGTCCATGGCTGTGTTTTTATGGAATATATTTGTTTAAAAAATTGATAAGGTTATAAGATTATATAGTTACTATGGTAGCTACGATGTTACCTATCAATGAGTTACTGTATAATCCTATAACCTGTGAACAAATCGAGCTTTAACACTCACCGTTATTGTTTACCGGGAGTCCAACTGTCTTTGAGACCGACAGTGCGGTTGAATATTAGGTGATCAGCTGAGGAGTTCTTATCCTGTGTAAAATAGCCGGTTCTTTGGAATTGCAAATACCTGTTTCCTGTAGAGTTTTGAACAGCAAAAGGCTCCACGAAGCAATCCGAAAGAATTTGCAGTGATTGAGGATTGAGAAGTTCTCGAAAATCGCGTTCATCAGCAGCTGGATTCTCTACGGAGAATAAGCGATCATACAGGCGTACTTCTGCAGGTAAGCAGTGTTTCACACTCAACCAGTGAAGCGTACCTTTAACTTTTCTGTTGGCACCTTCCATACCACTTCGGCTGTTGGGATCATATTCAGCATAAATTTCCTCAATAATCCCATCTGCCGATTTCTTGCAACCTGTACACTTGACGATGTATGCATTCTTGAGTCGCACTTCCTTACCCGGTACCATACGGAAGAACTTTTTGGGAGCATCTTCCATAAAGTCGTCGCGTTCCATCCAAAGCTCGCGGCTGAACGTTATCTTGTGGGTACCATCAGCGGGATTTTCCGGATTATTGATTGCTTCCATTTCTTCAGTTTGTCCCTCAGGGTAGTTAGTGATGATAAGTTTCACCGGATGAAGTACAGCACTTACTCTTAAAGCCCGTTGGTTGAGATCCTCTCGTGCAGCAGCTTCAAGCATAGCAAAATCATTAAGTGCATCGAACTTGGTGTAACCAATCATATCAATAAACTTCCTGATAGATTCCGGTGAATAACCACGTCGACGCAAACCGCAAACAGTCGGCATGCGGGGATCATCCCATCCGTCAACCAAATGTTCCTGCACCAAAGCCAGCAACTTACGTTTGGACATGACAGTGTAAGTCAGATTCAAACGGTTGAATTCATATTGTCGTGGTCTATTATCCGACAAATCTTTGCCTTGCTTTAACTCATCAATAAAGTAATCATAGAGTGGGCGGTGAGGAACAAATTCAAGTGTACAGATAGAATGCGTTACACCTTCAAAATAATCGCTTTGTCCATGAGCGAAATCATACATCGGATACACTTTCCATTTGTTCCCGGTGCGATGATGTTCTTTGTTGATTATGCGATAGATAATTGGATCTCTGAAATGCATGTTGGGATTGCCCATATCAATCTTTGCGCGCAAAACCATGGAGCCTTCAGGTAAATCGCCTGAATTCATCTTTTCAAACAATGCAAGGCTCTCTTCTATTGGGCGATTACGATAAGGACTTTCTGTGCCAGGCTGTGTAGGAGAACCCTTCTGTTCTGCAATCTGGTCGCTTGTCTGTTCATCAACATATGCTTTTCCTTCTTTAATGAGGCGGATGGCAAAAGCATAGAGTTGGTCGAAGTAGTCAGAAGCATGATAAATTTCGCCCCATTTAAATCCCAACCATTCAATATCTTGCTTAATGGCTTCAACATATTCAGTGTCTTCCTTTTGGGGATTTGTATCATCGAAACGAAGGTTGCACACACCTCCAAATTTTTTTGCCACTCCGAAATCCATACAGATGGCTTTCGCATGTCCGATGTGCAAATATCCGTTGGGCTCAGGCGGAAAACGTGTCTGTAATCTTCCTGCATTTTTCCCATTCTGAAGATCTGATAGAACAATTTGCTCTATAAAATTCAAACCTTTCTTTTCGGAGTTATCGGTTGTAGAAGTATGTTCGGATGTCATTGTTTTGCTTTGTTTTTGGAGAAGTATAAAATGTGAATTAAATAGATGAGAAGTGGGAAAGCTTAAGCAACTTAGTTTGAGCTGTAACCCCCAAACATCCGTTTAACAGTCCAACTTCACCACGTGATAATTATTGAGCCTTAGTTAGCCATTTCAGAGATGAACTTGATACGCACCAAACGAATTTCTTCTTCTGTATATTCTTCTCCCAGTTCATCGAGAGCCGTGTCAAGGTCATCAGTTTCGCTTTCTTTGAAATATTGATAGATATCATCCACGTGATCTTCGTCCATGACATCCTCAATAAAATAATCGATATTGATTTTGGTGCCCGAATACACTATGGCTTCAACTTCGTCCAACAGTTCTTCGAACTCAATCCCTTTTGCCACAGCGATATCATCAAGCGCCACTTTGCGGTCAATACTGTGAATGATGCTCACTTTGATTTTCGACTTGTTGGCTACTGTTCGGATGCGCAAATCCTCTGGACGTTCTATTTCGTTTTCTTCACAATGTTTTTTTATGAGTTTACAAAATTCAGTACCATATCGTTTGGCTTTTCCTGCACCTACTCCCGGAATGTTTTGGAGTTCTTCCGGTGTTTGCGGATATATCGTAGCCATAGCTTCAAGAGAACCATCTTGGAAGATGACATAAGGAGGAACATCCAATTCTTTGGAAAGCTGTTTGCGTAAATCTCGCAACATTTTATATAATGCCGGATCTACAGCACACGAGGCTCCTCCCTGAGGTTCGATTTCTACTTCTTCCTCCTCGTAGTTACGGTCTTCGACAATCATAAACGACTGAGGATGTTCAAGAAATTTTCTACCTTCCTTCGTCACTTTGAGCACGCCGTAGTTATCAACGTCTTTATCTAAATATCCAGATATGAGTGCCTGTCGGATTACAGCATTCCAGACGCGCTCACTTTCATTGTCGCCGGAACCAAACACATCGAGCTCATCATGATGATGCGCGCAGACCTCTTCTGATTTTTGTCCTAAAAGTATTTCTTTGATATAGTCATCGCGGAAGTTCTCTTTGGTAGCGAGAATAACTTCCAGCACTTTTATTAAGTTAGTTTTAGCTTCCACTTGTTGTTTCGGGTGTTTGCAATTATCGCAATTCTCGCAGTTGTCTTTGTCGTATTGTTCACCGAAATAATGCAACAAAAGTTTACGGCGACAAACGGAGCTTTCTGCGTAGGCTGCGGTTTCTTTAAGGAGCTGTCTGCCTATATCCTGTTCGGCTATAGGTTTTCCCTCCATGAATTTTTCGAGCTTTTGAAGATCTTTACGCGAGTAGAATGCCACACATTTGCCATCACCTCCGTCTCGTCCGGCTCTTCCGGTTTCTTGATAATAACCTTCAAGACTTTTAGGTATATCATAATGGATAACAAACCTAACGTCAGGTTTGTCTATCCCCATGCCAAAGGCAATAGTCGCCACAATAACATCAATCCGCTCCATCAGAAAGTCGTCCTGAGTTTTGGAACGAGTAGCTGAATCCATACCGGCATGGTAAGCTTCTGCCTTGATTTCATTGGTACGAAGCACTTCAGCCAATTCCTCCACTTTTTTGCGGCTTAAGCAGTAGATAATACCGCTGCAAGCTGGTTGCTGCTTGATGAATTTGATGATATCACGGTCAATATCTTTCGTTTTGGGTCTTACTTCATAGTAGAGGTTAGGGCGGTTGAAAGAGCTTTTAAACTCTTCAGCGTCTTGTATACCCAAATTCTTCTTGATGTCAGTGCGTACTTTTTCTGTGGCGGTAGCGGTAAGTGCAATAACGGGAGCAGGTCCTATTTCATTGATAATGGGACGTATCTTTCGATACTCCGGTCTGAAATCATGGCCCCACTCAGATATACAATGCGCTTCGTCTACTGCATAAAAAGATATTTTCACCGATTTAAGAAATTCTACATTGTCTTCCTTTGTCAGTGATTCCGGAGCTACATAGAGCAATTTGGTAATGCCGTTACGAATATCCTTTTTAACCTTGTCTATTTGACTTCGATTTAATGAAGAATTAATAAAATGGGCTATGCCGTCTTCTTGGCTGGTATGCCTGATGGCGTCCACCTGATTCTTCATCAAAGCAATCAGTGGAGAGATAACTATGGCAGTTCCTTCCATAACCAATGAGGGCAATTGGTAGCAAAGCGATTTACCTCCACCTGTCGGCATCAAAACAAAGACGTTTTTGCCTGCAAGTAGTGTTCGGATTATGGCTTCTTGATTACTTTTGAAAGAATCAAAGCCAAATTGTTCCTTCAGAGTCTTCTTCAGATCAATTGCTTCCTTCATTGCTTTTCTGGTTACTTAGAGGTTAGGGAAAGGATTGATACAGGATAAATCATTACCCCGCATTTCGTTTTCAGCAAAGCAAAATTATAACAAAAATCTAAAACCTTATATAGTAGAATGATTTTTTTTGTCAACATAGAAAAAGTTACTATCCGAACTGAGCTTAGATGTTTTTTGGCTTATTAAGCACCTGACGTTTTATTCTATATTTATAAGGTGATAATATTAGGTTATAGAGGCAGAGAACAACTTGTATCAAAAGATATGAAGTTATAAAATTACTATGCCTATAAATTATTGATTTTGAGCAGAGTAACATTATAACCTCATAACTTGGTAACAAAATGATGCAAATCCTTAACTCTGACTTACGCTCTTACCTTTCTCCATTTTTGATTCGGCATAACATTTGTCTACGGTAAACTGTTTTTCATTTCCGGAAGGAACATCGAACATTGCATCCATCATGATAGTTTCAACGATGGAACGCAAACCACGAGCTCCCAGTTTAAATTCAACAGCTTTGTCGACAATATAGTCCAATGCTTCTGGAGTAAAAGTCAACTTTACACCGTCCATTTCAAGCAATTTGGTGTATTGCCTTACAATAGAGTTCTTAGGTTCTACAAGAATACGCTTCAAAGCCTCCTTACCCAATGGATTCAAGTAGGTCAGCACGGGTAATCGGCCAATAATTTCGGGAATTAAGCCAAATGATTTGAGATCTGAAGGCTCAACGTATTGCATCAAGTTCTTCGGATCAATCTTTTTGGCATTTTGAACCGAATTATAGCCAACTGTGTGCGCATTTAATCGTTGAGCTATTTTTTTCTCAATACCATCGAACGCGCCGCCACATATAAACAGAATATTCCGGGTATCTACGTGGATATAGTCCTGGTCGGGATGTTTGCGTCCCCCTTTGGGTGGTACATTGACAATGGAACCTTCAAGAAGCTTGAGCAATCCCTGCTGCACACCCTCGCCACTTACATCGCGGGTTATCGAAGGATTATCTGCCTTGCGGGCTATCTTGTCAATTTCATCGATGAAGACAATGCCTCGTTGGGCACTTTCAAGATCAAAGTCTGCCACTTGCAGCAATCTGGACAAAATACTTTCCACATCCTCGCCCACATAACCCGCTTCCGTGAACACCGTAGCATCCACTATGGTAAAGGGTACGTCTAAAAGGCGTGCGATAGTACGAGCCAGCAGCGTCTTACCAGTACCCGTGGAACCAACCATAATGATGTTTGATTTTTCAATTTCCACATCACTGTCTGTTTGCTCTTGCTGCGCCAAACGTTTGTAGTGATTATATACCGCTACACACAAATACCTTTTGGCATCATCTTGTCCGATGATATACTGATCCAAATACTCTTTGATTTCTTTGGGCTTGGGTACTTTGGTCAGATTTGCAAACTTACGTTCAGGATTCTGGTTCCCTTTACTTTTTGAATTGACGGCAGTTCCAAAATATTCTTCAATGAGCGTATTCGCCTGCTGCACGCAGTCAGCGCAAATATATCCGTTGACTCCGGTGATGAGCATAGAAACCTCATTTTCGGGACGACCGCACATACAGCAACATTTTTTCTTACTCGCCATCAGCAGTGTCAGCTATTTTCTTGTTTGTAGGTTTGAAAATCTTGTCTATCATGCCGTAATCCAGGGCTTCTTGTGCCGTCATCCAATAGTCGCGGTCTGAGTCTGCCCACACCTTGTCGAATTCCGTATGCGAGTGGTCGGCGATGATGGTATAGAGCTCGCGCTTCAGTTTTTGAATTTCGCGTGCTGTAATTTCAATATCCGAGGCTTGTCCTTGTGCTCCGCCCATCGGCTGATGAATCATCACGCGGCTGTGAGGCAACCCAAAGCGTTTACCTTCTGCTCCTGCAACTAAAAGAACGGCTGCCATAGAAGCTGCCATGCCGGTACAGAAAGTTGAAACATCACTTTGGATATACTGCATGGTATCGTAGATGCCAAGGCCGGCATATACTGAACCACCCGGGGAGTTGATGTAAATCGAAATATCCTTTCCGGGGTCTGTGGAATCCAAGTAAAGCAACTGCGCCTGAAGTGTGTTTGCCGTATAGTCGTCAATCGGAGTGCCAAGAAAGATGATACGATCCATCATCAAACGTGAAAACACGTCCATTTGCGTAACATTCAGCTGGCGTTCCTCCAAAATATAAGGATTGAGATATTGATTTTGGCTTTTTATGACATCATCAAGCACCATTGAGCTGATACCTGAATTTGACATGGCAAATTTTCTGAAGTCTTGTAAGGTTGTCATCTTGCTAAACATTTTGTGTTGCTCTGTTTTACCAACTTAGATAGAATTTGGCAAAGATAACAAGTTGGCAAACAAACGTTTGGGAGAGGTTGGGATATATTATCTACCCCGTGGATGAAATCATCCAACTATTCCGATCGTTTGTCCGCCAACTCGCACGGAAGTTTCACATCAATCAGAGTTGATGTTAGTCCAATTAGTCAAACATTTTGGCAAAATCTTCTGCCGAGATGCTTTTATGGTTTAAGTTTACCACGTTTTTGAGACTTGCAGTAAGCTTTTGATCGATGCAGCGGTCAATGAGAGCTTGCGTTTGGCGCTTATCCTTCAACATCTCCAGGGCATAGTTTTCGAGATACTCATCGGGGATGTTGTGCATGCCGTATTGAGCGAACTGATAGCGTGCGGCCTGCATGGCAGAGGCTTTCACATCGTTATCTTCCACCTTAACAGCCATAGCCTCAACGAGTTTGCCCTTAATCAGCTGCCACTTAAGTTCTTGGATGCTCTTGTCGAAGTTTTCTTCCACAAATTTTTCATCCTTATCCTTGTTGTTGGCCAGCATGATTTTTTTCAGCAAGTCGTTGGGGAACTCCAGTTCACCCACCTTGTTTTCTGCATAGGCTCTGAGGTCGAGCAAGAACTTGTAGTCACTGTCGTTAGCCTGGATGTTCCGGATGTTCTCCTTAACCTTGGCACGTGCGTCCTCTTCCGTCTTGACAGCGTCATCACCAAACACCTTGGCAAAGAACTCCTCATCGAGTTCAGCGGGCACGAAGTGGCTGATTTCGGAAATCTCAAAGCTGAAATTGCCGGCATGGTTCTTCACTTCCTCTTTGGTTATTTTCAGCAAAGAAGCCAGTTCCACTTCGTTTCCGTCATAGGCCGTAGTGGGGTTGAAGGTAACGACGGAATTTACCACAGCGCCTTCAAAAATTTTCTTCTGATCATCATTTTTGAAGTAAGCAGGCATGAGAGAAGCTGTTTCCACTCTCACACCGCCCTCTAAAGGCTGTCCTTCTTCGTTCAGCTCAGCCAGGATACCACGTACAACGTCGCGGTCGGAATAAGCATCCACAAGTTCGGTATGGCCGGCTTGTTGACGCAGCGCATCCAGCTGTTTGGTAATCATCTCTTCGGACACCTCGATGTCGTAGTAGTCCACCGTGTCGTCGCCGTTCAGTTCGATGTTGAATTCGGGTTCGAGGGCGATGTCGAAGATGAAGGTAAAATCGTCTTGTTTCTCAATGTCCTGCGGAACCTGTTTCTCGCTGCCAAGGGGTTCGCCGAGCATAGGAACATTGTTCTCCTTGATATAATTGAAGAGAGTATCTTGCAAGAGTTTGTTGACCTCGTCAGCCTTAGCTTGGGTTCCGTACATTTTCTTCACGAGTCCTACGGGCACTTTGCCGGGACGGAAGCCGGGAATCTGAGCCTTCTGGCTAAAGGTTTTCAGCGATTTCTTCAGATTAGCTTCATAGTCAGCCTTTTCCATGTGGATGGTAAGTTCACCGCTCACATTGCCGACCTTTTCAAATTGAATATTCATTTTTAGTTTTCGTTGTAAATTGATTTTCATTGAAAGTAAGCAGTATAGTCCCCGTTACATAGGACCATTACTGCATAATCGGCGGCAAAAATAGCATTTTTCTTTGATAATCCGCCATTACCGCTATATTTTGTTATTGGTTTTTGCTCCTATAGAGTCAACAAGCAAGTGCAATATTACGAATAATGTTTGTAGAACTCTTTTGTTGGTGTTGAGAAATTGAGTTTCTGCCTTGGTCTTCTATTGATTTTCTTTTGTATTTTGCAGATATGTGCTTCAGTAATGCTCCC
>JALEYW010000062.1:0-9838 GCA_022773145.1 Bacteroidales bacterium | reverse complement strand
TTGAGCCTTGTATCAAGTTTCTGTGCGTAGAGCCAGACGTTTGTCCTTAGCTTCCTTCCGATTCCCCTCGCGGTGGACACCGTTGCCTCGGACTATGCGCTTCCCGCTATCGGGGCGCGCTCGGGACTTTCACCCATTAGATTATGCCCATGTCGGGCGAACACCAAAAGGAGGGCGAGCCAATGATGACTCGCCCTCCTTATCGTATGCTAAGGTCGGACTACTTATTCAGATAGTTCCGATGTTTTTCGGTAAAGGCATACATTATTTGAACATACGCTTGCAGCTGTGGCCGTTTTGCTCAAAGATGTACACGCCGGCGGGCAGTGCAGGTATATCCGCTTCATTTTCTGCTTCCAGCAGTTTCACTCCTTGCAGATTGTAGACGCTGACTTTGCCCTGCTCAGCGGTGGTGACGGCAGCAATGCCTTCGGGTTCCACTTGTTCCAGGCGCACATTGTCGATGGCGATGTGTCCATCCATATTGCCGCTGTAGTACCATCTGAACTGTATGGCATCGGTTTGGGCCAACTGTGTCACATCGTGTTTCATGTGAACGGCGCGAGACGCTTCACCCGGTGCAAGGTCGGTGTCGCTGTAAGGTGCGAGCTGTTCGAGTATGGTCCAGTTCTGTCCCCTGTCGGTGGAATACTCCAGCCTGCCCTCGCAGTCGCCATAGTAGGAAAGGAAGTCGAGGTCGTAGCTCAAAAGCAGCTGCGTGCCTTCGGCATGGCGCGAGTCAAGGAGCGGCGTAACGAGGTTGGCCATGATGCCCGACCAACCGGCACTGATGCCGTCGATAGAGGCATAGCAGCCACTGAACCCTTCGCCGGAAAGATTCATCTCAAACCAATCGTCGAAACGCCAAATGTAGGAGTCTTCAGTATATTCAAACAAATTCTCCACCTGCCAGTTGGCCGGTTTGAAAGGTGTGTCGAAAGTTTCGGCAAAAGGAAGGGGCGTTACCGGCATTTCGCCGTTTTCAACGCTCACAGCCGAAGCCATGGACTCCTCGCCGTCTTCATAGACCGCAGTCACTGTATAGTCGAAACATCCCTGCGGCACTTGCTTGTCGGTAAAGTTGCATTCGGTCAAATCCTGCGCAATGCACGTGGTACTGCGGTACACGCGGTAAGCCTTCACAGGGTGCTGGCTGTCGTTCGGGGCTTGCCAGGTGAGTGACACCTCGTCGCCAAGCAGCTGTGCCTGCAAGTTCTGCACCGGCATACGCGTTCCGATGGCAATGACATCGCCCACTGCCTCCGACTCGCCCCAAGGATTGTCGTACATGGCAGAAACGGCATACTCGTAAACGCCCTTGGTCAGCCCCGTGTTCTCAAAGTTTGTTTCGGTGATGCCATAGGCAACCCACATACCATTACAATAGACAATGTATCCTTCGGGCTTTTGATGTCCTTCGGGTTCGTCCCATGTGAGCGAGGCCACATAGCCCTCTTCGCTGTCCTCGCGGCAGGTGAGTTTCACGTTGCGCGGAGCATCGAAGGTCGGAGCATAGATCTGTACTTGGACAGATGCTCCCTCGCTTTCCTGATCCGTCAGTTTGTCCATGTAGGTTACACGGTAGGTGTGGGTTCCCTCGACCTTGTCAGAAAGGTCCACATAGGAGCGGGTGTTCAGCTCCGTGGCCAGCAATTCGTTGTTAAAGTACACATTATAGTAGCCATAGCTGACCGCCGGAGCCGCTTTGGCCGCAGCAGCGGAACTACTCACACGCACATCGTCGATGGCCCACAAAAAATAGAGGTGGTCTTCGGGTTTTGCGGAGCCGCTCACGGCATTGAAAGCAATGCGCATATTTTCCGAGGGTTCGCCCAGCGGCAACGAAACCAGTTGCCAGCCTCCTTCGGGAGAACAGGAAGTACGGGCATCCCAGATTACCTCCCACGTTTCACCGCCATCGCGGCTCAGCTTCACATAATAGTGGTCGTCATAGCCTTCGTAGCCATCGTATTCCAGCACCTTGGGGTCAATATAACTGTAGAACTCCAAGTAAGTGGCCCGGCTGTAGAGGGGCGATATGAGCCATTCGTCCTGATTGGCCGACGAGCCGTCGGTATGTTTTCCCATATCCATATACACCATGGCACTGCGTTCGCCCTGATGTATGTACTCCTTGTAATTTTCAAACTGTGTGAAGTCGGATGTGGGATAGCTGAACCACGAGCATCGGTAATCGCTGGTGTTGGTTGAGCGCACCGTCCATTCGTCTCCGGGGAAAGCTTCGGTTTCAAAACCCTGGCTGTCCTGGTCTTGCATACCTTCGGGCAAGTCCCAAGTCAGTTCTACCTTGCAACCGTTGACATTGGCAGTCAGGTTGGTCTGTGCCTGTGCTGTGCCGCACAGCATGGTCAGGGCGCAGCCTGCCGCCCATCGCATGGATTGTTGTATCAGTCTTTTCATAGGCAAAATAAATGTAAAACATGTGGTGGCAAAGGTAACAAATGCTCCATTCTGCCCATCTTTTTCCCTTGCAGACCGTTGCTCTTTCGCGAAACAGAAATTATTTTGCCTGATTTCCAAGATATTCCCCTTACCCAGCAGTTCCAAGGCGTAACGACAGCATGGCCGGGCGGCGGCACTCGCCACGCCCGCTTCAGGCTCCGGAACCGCCCTCGGCCTGCGCGTTCAAGGCCCTTTCCTTTTCCTCTTTCGACAATTTCTGGAACATCGAAGGCTTTATGCCCGTCAGTTTGGTAAACACGGCAATGAAATTGGACTGCGACTTATATCCCACACTCTCCGAGATGGCCTTGATGGTGAGCATGCCGTAGGTGTCCTCATCCATCATGCGGCGCATGGCCTCCTTGATGCGGTACTCGTTGAGGAGCGACCGGAATGTTTTGCCGAACACATTGTTGATGACCATCGAAGTGTACCGGCTGTTGGTGCCGGCCTTTTCGGCCAACCGCTCAATGCAGAACTCGCTGTCGCAAAAGTCCTCGGTCTGTTCCATGGTGTGCATGATACAAGCCAGGATATTCTTACGCAGTTCTGTAGGAATGGATTGTGAACCGGGATGAGCCGTGGCAACACTTCCGCCCGTGGCAGTGGCTGTGCCGGGCAGTTGTTCTTCCAAGTCCTTGATTCGTTGGCGGTAAGCCTTCTCGCCTGCCAACATGTCCTTGTTGCGCTCATAAAGGCGGTTGTAGGACTCCTTCAACCTGCGCTTTTGGATTAACAGCACCACCAGCATGACCAGCACCGCCAACGAGCAGACAATCAAGGTAATCATCCAGCGACGTTGCATGGATAGCTGCGTTTCCTTGTGTTCCTTTTCAAGCGTTAGGGCGTGAATGGTGCTGATGTTGCGGTCGGTCTCGTAGAGGAATTGTGCGTTTTTCAGGCGGTTGAACTCGTTGATATTATAAATGGAGTCGGCCAGGTCAAGGTATTCCGCCTTGTAGCGTAATGCCCGTTGCAGATTGCGCCCCTCATACAGCGCATGGAGTTTCCTGAGTGTGCCGGCCAGCAAATTGGCGTGGCCGCTCCGGCGGGCCATCTGTTCGTTTATGTGCAGATAATGTAGGGCAGAGTCAGGCAAATGCAACTTTTGGAAAGATTCAGCCATGCTGGCATACGACGAACCAATACACTCTACATCCAACCCTTCCCGTTGGGCGAAGTGCGCCGATTTTCTGAACCAGCTGATGGCCTCGCGGTCCTTGTGTTCGTAGGCCAAAATCATACCCTTGTCCATCAGCAGATTATATGTGTAGCGCGGACGGTTCTCGCGATTCTGCTCCATTTCCCGGTAATATGCCTTGATAGCGGTGAGTGGTTCCTTGCACGGATAGGCGCAAATCAGGTTGTTCAGGATACGGTTCACGAAACTCCGGTCGCCCAGCTTGCGCGCCCCGGTCAGTGCCTTGCGGTAGAGCGGGTTGCTACGCTCAAAGTCGTCGAACGAACTGTAAACGTTCCCCATCATGTTGTACACCTGTGGAAAGAGAACGTCGAAACCGTATTCCTCACACATTTTCAGGCTGTTCAGGTAATACTCCATGGCTTTGGAATAAGAACAGTGGGCATAACAGATGTCGCCGATGTGGCACAATGCTTTGGCACAGGCATGGAGGTCGTCGGGATTTTGGCTTCGGGCAGTGCGCCGGGTGAGCATATTGAAGGCCGTAAGGGCGAGCTTTTCATTGTCAGCCCCTAACGCAAGCTCCCCCTCGGCCAGCAAGGTCTTGTTGTCCAAATGGGAAAGCCTGGCATATTGCTCCTTCACCTGTTGTGGCAGCACATCTGTGGCCACCCCTTCCACGGCATAGGCGCGCAAGGGGGCCATAGCGACAAACAGGGGCCATACTGCAGCGAGCAGAAGGATATGTAGTAAACGGTGTGGTTTGCGCGACATGTGCGGAAGGGATGGTGGGGATTTGAGTTTGCTTACCGATGGAACGAATAGGTATTTCAGGTGTTGACGGTAGAACTATGGTGGGCGTAGCCGGGCAGAAAGATTGCATTACGCGGCTACGCCCTAAAGTGATTATACTTTGTCCAATGCCTGACGGATGTCTGCCAGGATGTCCTCCACATCCTCAATGCCCACGCTGAGGCGGATGAGGTCGGGTGCCACGCCGGCCTCGATGAGCTGTTCGTCGGAGAGCTGGCGGTGGGTGTGGCTCGCGGGATGGAGCACGCAGGTGCGGGCATCGGCCACGTGGGTGACGATGCAAATCATGCGGAGGCTGTCCATGAACTTGATGGCATCTTCACGGCTACCCTTGAGGCCGAAGGCAATGACGCCACATCCTCCACCCGGCAAGTACTTCTGGGCCAAGGCATGGTATTTGTCGCCGGGCAGTCCGGCATAGTTAACCCACGCCACACGCGGATCGGCCTGCAAGAATTCTGCCACGGCCTGGGCATTGGCGCAGTGCTGGCGCATACGCAAGTGGAGGGTTTCGAGACCGAGATTGAGCAGGAAGGCGTTCTCGGGACTTTGTATGCTGCCGAGGTCGCGCATGAGCTGTGCGGTAGCCTTGGTGATATAGGCCAACTTGCCGAAGCTCTCGGCGTAGGCCAAGCCGTGGTAACTCTCGTCGGGGGCGCAGAGGCCGGGGAACTTGTCGGCATGGGCCTGCCAATCGAAGTTGCCGCTGTCGACGATGCAGCCGCCCACCGCCGTGGCATGGCCGTCCATGTACTTAGTGGTGGAGTGGGTCACGATGTCGGCTCCCCACTCGAAGGGGCGGCAGTTGATGGGCGTGGCAAAGGTGTTGTCGACGATGAGGGGTACGCCGTGGGCGTGGGCCATGCGGGCGAAGCGTTCGATGTCGAACACGTGGCCGCCAGGGTTGGAGATGGTTTCGCCGAAGAAACATTTCGTGTTGGGACGGAATGCCTTTTCTATCTCTTCATCGGAAGCATCGGGGTCGACGAAGGTGCATTCGATGCCCATCTTCTTCATGGTGACACCGAAGAGGTTATAGGTGCCGCCGTAGATGGTGCTGGAGGAAATGAAATGGTCGCCGGCCTCGCAGATATTGAACACGGCATAGAAACTGGCGGCCTGTCCGCTGGCGGTGAGCATGGCGGCTACACCGCCTTCGAGCTGAGCAATCTTGGAGGCTACGGCATCGTTGGTGGGGTTTTGCAGACGGGTGTAGAAATACCCGCTGTCCTTGAGGTCGAACAGACGCGCCATCTGTTCGCTGTTGTCGTATTTGAAGGTGGTGCTTTGGTAGATGGGGAGCACACGGGGCTCGCCTTTCTTGGGTTGCCAGCCGGCTTGCACGCAAAGGGTGGAGGGTTTCATGGATAATTTATAATGTATATTGTATAATAAAGGCTACTCCCAAAAGTTAACGTATAATGAAATAATGTACAATGTATAATGTATAATTGCCTACGGCCATGACATCGGCGTAGCCTTCATTATACATTATACATTGTACATTATTTCATTATACGTTTTTAGCCAATGGTGAGCAACGTGGTGCCTTCCATGACGCTGTCGCCGGCTGCAACGCAAATGCCGGTCACGGCACCGTCGGCTTCGGCGGTGATGTTGTTTTCCATCTTCATGGCTTCGAGCACGAGCACGGTGTCGCCCTTCTTCACGGCTTGTCCGGCCTCAACGAGAATTTTGGTTACGACGCCGGGAAGGGGTGCTTTGACGGGTGAACCTGCGCCGGGACCGCTCTTGGCAACAGGTGCCGCGGCGGCAGGAGCGGCGGCAGGAGCCGGAGCGGCTGCGGCAGGTGCGGTAGCACCTTCTGTGGACATGGTGGGGAGATCTTCTTCTACGAGTGAGGAACCGTGCATTTCCACTTCAAAGGGTATGCCGTTGACTTCAACTTTGGCTTTGGAGCCAACGATGCTGTCGATGGTGACATCGTACTGGGCTCCGTTGATGGTATATTTGTATTGTTTCATTGTTTCGGGGAAAAAGAGTGATTATTGGAGTTGCATCATCAGGGCGGAGGGGTTGTTCCAGCCGGTGCGGTGGTGTTCGACGGTGATGATGCCGGGCTCATCGTCGTGGACGACTTCTACGTCGTAGGCGAGGAGGGCGAGGGAGATGACGGCAGCGTAGGCTGACATCTCTTCGTCGGTGGGCAGGGGGTGCTGACCGTCAACGAGGAGGTTTGCGATGGTGCCTTGTTTCTCGTCAAGACGGATGGTGAGCTGCTTGCCGCCGATGGTATAATGGAAAGTCTTCATGCTTCGCAGTTCGGATGATTAAAGGGGTATGTTGCCGTGCTTCTTGGCAGGACGGGTTTCGCGCTTGTTCTCCAGTTGGGCAAGTGCGCGGCAGATGCGGAAACGAGTGTTGCGAGGTTCGATGACATCGTCCACGTAGCCGAACTCAGCTGCCTTGTAGGGGTTGGTGAAGAGGTCGTTGTACTCTTTCTCCTTTTCGGCGAGGAAGGCTTTGGGGTCTTCCTTCGTCTTGGCTTCTTTGCCGTCGAGGATGGCGACTGCACCAGATGCGCCCATCACGGCAATTTCGGCGGAGGGCCAAGCGTAGTTGAGGTCTGCCTTGAGCTGCTTGCAGCCCATGACGATATGGGAACCGCCGTAGCTCTTGCGGAGGGTGACGGTTACCTTGGGCACTGTGGCTTCGCCGTAGGCGTAGAGCAACTTCGCACCGTGGTCGATGACGGCGTTGTACTCCTGGCCGGTGCCGGGGAGGAAACCGGGGACGTCGACGAGGGAAACGATGGGGATGTTGAAGCAGTCGCAGAAGCGGACGAAACGGGCTGCCTTGCGCGAGGCGTTGCAGTCGAGCACGCCGGCGTAGACGCTGGGCTGGTTGGCTACGACGCCGACGCTCTGGCCGTTGAAGCGGGCGAAGCCGATGATGATGTTGCGGGCAAAGTTACGCTGCACTTCGAGGAACTCGCCGTTGTCGACCACGGCACCGATGACCTTGTACATATCATAGGCCATGTTGGGGTTGTCAGGAATGATTTCGTTGAGCGAATCTTCCTTACGGTCGATAGGGTCGGTGCAGGGGATGCGCGGGGCGCGCTCCATGTTGTTCTGAGGAATATAAGAAAGGAGGCGACGGATGAGCTGTGCGAACTCTTCCTCGGTCTTGGCCGTGAAATGGCAGACACCGCTCTTAGTGGAATGGACGGCTGCACCGCCAAGGTCCTCCTGGGTGACGTCCTCGCCTGTAACGGTTTTTACAACCTTGGGACCGGTAAGGAACATATAGCTGATGCCTTCGAGCATGACGACAAAGTCGGTGAGCGCGGGGGAGTAGACAGCACCGCCGGCACAGGGGCCGCAGATGCCGGAAATCTGAGGAACTACGCCACTGGCTTCGATGTTGCGCTGGAAGATTTCGCCGAAGCCGGCAAGGGCGTTAATGCCTTCCTGGATACGTGCGCCGCCCGAGTCGTTAAGGCCGATGCAGGGTGCGCCCATCTTGAGGCTCTGGTCCATGACCTTGCAGATTTTTTCAGCCATCGTTTCGGACAGGGAGCCGCCGTTCACGGTGAAGTCCTGTGCAAAGACATATACCAGCCGGCCGTTGATGGTGCCACTACCGGCCACCACGCCGTCGCCGAGGTACTGTTTCTTTTCCATACCGAAGTAGTGGCAGCGGTGGAGTTTGAACATGTCCATCTCCTCGAAGGAACCTTTGTCCAGGAGGAGTTCGATACGTTCGCGTGCCGTGGCTTTTCCTTTGGCGTGCTGCTTCTCGATGGCTTTTTCGCCGCCGCCGAGGCGTGCTTTTTGGCGAAGTTCGACAAGCTGCTTTACCTTTTTCAGTTGTTCGCTCATATTCTGTAGGTTTTTGATTTTGATGTATAATTGCGATGCAAAGGTAAATAAAACTTCGCACAGTTATTGAAAAGCCGTGCAATTCTTGGAAAGAAGTTGAAAGTTTGGCCTCGCAGGACTTGGCGCACTGGGTATGCACGCGGAGAATACGGGACAATGTTTAAAAAGGACTACGACTTAGACAATTAAGGACTACTTTCTTAAAGAAATAAGTTGCTATTCGTTGTACTCTGTTGTCGTCAATAAAAAAAAGGAGTTTTGTTTGGCAAGTAAAGATAAAACCTATACCTTCGCCCGCAACAAACCTATTTATTACCCCTAAATCAACTAAGGCATGAAAAAATACAATTTTGGCGCGGGTCCGTCTATCCTCCCGCAAGAAGTGATGAAGGCTACGGCCGAGGCTTGTGTGGAATTTGGCGACATGGGTCTTTCCTTGATGGAAATCAGCCACCGTACGAAGGAATTTCAGGCAGTGATGGACGAAGCGCAGGCTTTGTTCAAGGAATTGCTCAACATTCCTGAAGGCTACTCGGTGCTCTTCTTGGGAGGCGGCGCCAGCCTGGAGTTCTGCATGGTTCCCTATAATTTGCTGGAGAAGAAAGCGGCTTACCTCAACACGGGCGTGTGGGCCAAGAAGGCTTTGAAGGAAGCCAAGCTCTTCGGCGAAGTGGTAGAGGTGGCTTCGTCGGCCGATGCCAACTACACGTTCATCCCGAAGGATTATGAAATCCCCGCTGATGCGGACTATTTCCACATCACGACGAACAATACCATCTACGGCACCGAACTCCGCAAGGATATTGACAGTCCCGTTCCCCTGGTGGCCGATATGTCGAGCGATATCTTCTCCCGTCCCGTTGACGTGAGCAAATACGGCCTGATCTACGGCGGCGCGCAGAAGAATCTCTCCATGGCCGGCGTTACCTTCGTCATCGTGAAAGACGAACTGCTGGGCCACGTGAGCCGCCCCATCCCCACGATGCTGGATTACCGCACTCACGTGGACAAGGGTTCGATGTTCAACACGCCGCCCGTAGTACCTATTTACTGTGCGCTCCAAAACCTCAAATGGATTAAGGCGCAAGGTGGTGTGAAGGAGATGGCCCGCCGCGCCGAAGAGCGTGCCGCCCTGCTCTACGGAGAAATTGACCGCAACCCGCTCTTCAAGGGCACGGCAGCCAAGGAGGACCGCTCGCTGATGAATATCTGCTTCGTAATGGCCGACGAGTACAAAGAACTCGAAGCAGACTTCCTGAAGTTTGCCCAGAGCAAGGGCATGCAGGGCGTGAAGGGCCACCGTTCGGTGGGCGGCTTCCGCGCTTCGTGCTACAACGCCATGCCGCTCGAAGGCGTACAGGCACTCGTAGCTTGCATGCAGGAATTTGAAGCCATGCACAAGGCGTAAAAATTTTTTTAGTTTATGGTTGAGAGTTTAAGTAGGTGTTGAAAATTAGTTTATATCATGTGTGCTCTATTGGGATGCAGTTAGTTTCTTTTTTTGAGGGAGCATAGCGGGCTATGTGACCGAAAAAACAAGGAACTAAATGCGCCCAAGAGGGGACAGATGATATAT
>JALEYW010000061.1:0-66731 GCA_022773145.1 Bacteroidales bacterium | reverse complement strand
CTACCGCTAAGGTAGAAGGAATTAACAATAAAATCAAGGTAATGAAAAGAAATGCGTATGGATTTAGGGATGAGAAGTACTTCACACTACGACTCTATGCCCTGCATGACTGTCGCATCACTCGAAATGTCGGATGAACCAGTTTTTTCAACTCGCCGAGTTGATTTTTCTACTCGCCGAGTTGTGCGCAATAGTCGGCGAGTGGTGAGTGGCGGTTTGCTCCTATGTCAGGAAGATTAAGGTAGGGTAGGAGATACATATAGCCAAATGTGAATGAATGTAAATGGTAAAAGGTTGGCTTAATCCTTCACATCATGCCCTTACGCTCGCGCGCGCGTATACGCATTTTATTTCCCAAAAAAAGCATTCACCCTTTCACATGGTATATTAAAATGACTGATATTCATTGGTTTCAGGTGTGAAGGCTTTAGAGTTTCAAGCCTTCACACGCCTCCCCAAGTATTCACACTGCCCCCATGTTGTGAATGATGGTTGATTTAACATGATTTTATTGTTTTAGCTGATTTTGGCCTGCGTAAGTGAACATTTGGGATAAGAGCGTCCGCCTCATTCCTGTGTGCCTCGCAGAGAATAAGGAGCCGACTTCAAGTGTGAAGGGTTTAAAATGCAAGCCTTCACACCGTTTTCTTTTGAAAATCAGAGGAAAACAGCCTCCTTGTGAACGAGTGAAGGCTTTTTTCGGGAAAAAAAGCACGTATATATGCGTGCGTGTTCGCGCGGATTTTGACCTATATCCGGAAGCATTCACAGTGGTTTCGGTACATCAGACCATCAAAAACGGAAGTTCCCGATGATAAATGTGGCGTTGTAGCCCCGCAGCGGATGTTCGCGCAGACTGAGGGTGAGATGTTGCATCAACAGGATTTGCCGCGAAAGGGAAAGTCCGATGCCGGAACCGGAGGGTTTGGTCGTAAAGAAAGGAATGAACATTTCGTGCGCCACCTCGTCGGGGATGGTGTGCCCGTCGTTGCTGACGTACAGACAGCCGTCCCACTTCAGCTCCATGCGTCGTGCTTCCGCCTCAATGGCATTCTTGGTGAGGTTGATAAATACTTGGCGGAGCAGTCCCTCATCGGCTTTGAAGATTATATCGGAAGGGATGTCAATGCTCCAACTCAGTTCGGGATAGAGCGCGGCGATTCTTTCGCCAAAGGGAAGGAGCGACACGTCGCCCAACACCGGTTTTTGCAGTTGCGTGAACTTGCGGTAGCTATCGACAAAGGCCGCCAGTCCCAGCGTTGTGTCGTGGATGGCTCGGATGCCCTCCTCGTGGGGCGATCCGTGGATGGCGGGACTTTGCAGGTAAGCCTGACTGATGGAGAGGATGGGGGTCGTGGCATTCATGATTTCGTGGGTCAGTACCCGTGTGAGTCTTTGCCAGGCTTCCACTTCATTTTGCGCCACGAGTTGCTGGATTTCCTGCCCCATGTCGTTGAGTGCCTCCTGCAATGCCTTTTCGCCGAAGAGCAAGCCATGGGTGGGCAGGCGGAACATGAAGTCGCGGTGGCGTATGGCATCGAGCATGGTTTGCGCCCTGTCTTTCAGTACGCATTGGTGGTGATACACGCCGTAGGCGAGAGCCACTGCTAAAACGAGAGCGAGAATGATGAGGTATAACATCGTGGCTTGTGCTTAATTATCATGGTATTTTTTGTACAGCGTTTGCCGCGTAATCCCTAAGAGTTCTGCCGCCTTGCTCATGTTGCCCTTGCAGCGGTCTACCACTTTCTTCACGTGTTCCTTCTCCACTTGTTCGAGCGGAACCACTTCGCTGCTGTGGTCGATGGCATCTTTCAACACGCGGACCAGCTCGTCGTTGTCCCAAGGCTTGGTCACGAAATCCACCGCGCCGTTTTTCAGTCCGCGTACGGCGAGTTTCACATCGGCATAGGCCGTCATCAGCACCACGGGAATGTCCGGGTGCTTGCGGTGGATGGCGGAGAGCCAAATCATGCCCTCCTGGCCCGAGTTCGTGCCGTGGGTGAAGTTCATGTCGAGCAAGATGGCATCGACATGCTCCTGTTGCAAGGTCGTGAGAATGGCCTCGGGCTTGGTGAGCGTGACGATATGCCCGAAGGCTGGCTTGAGGCAAATCTTTACAGCCGTCAGAATGGCGGGATTGTCGTCCACGACGAGCAGTGTGCCGTAGTTGTTCATATTGAGTTAGTTTCTTGCAATATCATCAATGTAATGGTCGTAGATGGCAGCGAAATTACCGTTTGAGGGCAATCTGAGCTTGCTCGGTGATAGCCGAGCGAAAGCAATTATCTTAGTCCTGCATAGCTGAGAACCTATTGATTGTCCTTGTTGATGAGATTGACGACTACTTTTACCATGACATCTTTCTCTTCGGTGCGGCTCTCGGCTATCATCAATGTCAGGGCCACGAGGGTGTTGTCTGCTATGCGCTTTCTGCCGTCTGCGGCATACAGGATGCCGTTCTTCTCCATGAACCACAGGAAAAGCATGGCTGCAATACGTTTGTTGCCGTCGCTGAACGAGTGATTCTTTACCACGAGGTAGAGCAACATGGCAGCCTTTTCCTCGACCGAAGGGTAGAGGTCTTCGCCACCAAAGGTCTGGTAAATCTGTCCAATGCTACTCTTGAAGGAGTCGTCCTTTTCGTTGGCAAACCATTGGCTTCCACCAAACTTCTCCTTCAGGGCTTGGATGGCATCCATGGCATTCTCGTAGGTGGCACGGAAGGGTTCTTCCTTGGTCGTCTTCTCAATGTCCAATGTCTGATAGTCGTAGCGGTCGAGCGTGTCGAGGGCATAGACATAGTCGGCAATCACATTGAACAGTCCGGCATACTCTCCTTCCGACACCTTGTCCTGAAGGGTGATGGCGCGCGACATCAAGCGCACCACCTCCTTCAATTCGGCATAATGGTCGAGGCGGCGCTGGTCGATGGCGTAACCTTTGATGAGATACTGCTTGATGAGTGCTGAAGCCCATATTCTGAACTTCGTACCGTTGATGCTCTTTACCCTATAACCTACGGATATGATTACGTCGAGGTTATACATCTTTGTCTCGTAGGTTTGATCTTGGTCTGTACCCATATGTGCAAATTTTGCACATGTGATATTTTCATCCAATTCACCCTCCTTGAAGATGTTTCTTATATGGCGCGCTATGACCGTACGGTCTCTGCCGAACAGGCTGGCCATCTGGCTTTGTGTGAGCCACACGGTATCTTTCTCCAACTTCACTTCAAGCTGGGTGTTGCCGTCGTCCGTCGTGTAGAGAACGATAGACGAACCGTTATTCGCAATGATTGTATTTTCTGTCATATCATTATTTACATAAGATAGGCTGCGGCTCGGCATTGCATTCAAGCAAGCTTGACGCGCTGCACTCGCCTTGCACTATATTTGAGTCAGAAGATGCCTTACTTGTCTTGTTCGCAGGACAAAAATAGGCTGTTTCTGTCTTGCCAGCAAGACAAAATGGGGCATTCTGGTGTCGGCAGGCGAAGAGTGGATGATTTTCATACAGCAGAGTGTATGATTTTCATACAATCGTCACCAGAGAATGGGTAAAACCTTGGCACTCTCGTAGGCCGCCTCTATATTTGCAAGCAAACCAATCACTCATGAAACAGAAAAGCGTAGTACTATGGCTTATGGCAGCCTTTTGGACACACTGCATGGCGGCCACAGAGGCCGACACGCTGGTGCTGACCCTGCAGGACATCATTGCCCTGGCCCAGAGGCAGTCGCCCTCGGCCCAGAGCGCACGCAACACTTTTCTGTCGGCTTACTGGAACTACCGCTACTTCCGCGCCAACCAGCTACCGTCCGTCACGCTCTCTTCTGCCCCTTATATCAATAAGGAGATGAACAAGATTGCACAGCCCGACGGCACGGCGCAGTTCCTGCGGCAGGACCAGTTTGGCGCGGATCTCACGCTAAAGGTCAACCAGCAGGTCAGCTGGACGGGTGGCAGCTTCTTCCTGAAGAGCACGCTCAACCGCATCGACGAGTACCGGCAGCGCACCACGGCCTTCAGTTGCCAGCCGCTGCTCATCGGCTACGAGCAGAGCCTATTCGGCCACAACTCCCTGAAGTGGGACAAACGCATCGAACCTATCCGCTACCGCGAGGCCAAGAAGCAGTATGCCGGAACGCTCGAAACCATCTCGGCCACCGCCTGCGACCATTTCTTCGCACTCGCCACGGCCCAGGCCACACTGGACATGGCGCGACAGAACTTTGCTGCGGCCGACACACTTTATAGTATGGCACAAGGACGCTACGAGATTGGTACCATCACGCAGAACGAGATGCTCCAACTCGAAATCAACCGGCTCAACGAGGAGACCAACGTGATGGATGCCGAAATCGAACTGATGGAAACGGCCCAGCGGGTGCGTTCCTTCCTCGCCCTGCCGCCCACTGCGGAGCTGCGGATCGTCCTGCCCGACAGCGTGCCGCCGTTCCAAGTCTCCCTGCCGCAGGCCATGCAGCTCGCACTCGAAAACAGCAGTGTGCCCGAGTACTATCGGCGCATCCAAAAGGAGAGCGAAAGCAACCTGTCGCAAGCCAAGGCCAACCGTGGCTTCCGCGCCGACCTCTATGTGCAGTTCGGCCTTTCCCAAACGGGAAACGAGTTGCGCGGCGTGTACCGCAACCTTATGAACCAGGAATATGCGGGCATCTCACTCTCCATTCCCCTACTCGACTGGGGGCGCGGAAAAGGCAGGGTAAAAACGGCCCAATCGCAATTGGCTCTCACGCAGACCGAAGTGGAGCAGGGCATGGCGGGCTTCCGGCAAACGGTGCAGGAGCTGGTTCTTCAGTTCAACATGCAGGCCCGCAAGGTCCGCGTGGCCTCGCTCACCGACCAACGGGCCGAGCAACGCCACCGCATTGCCCAACGCCTTTACATCCTGGGGCGCGGCAGTATGCTCGACCTCAATGCGGCGGTGAGCGAGAAGAACGCAGCCAAACTGGGCTATGTCCGTACGCTGAGCACCTACTGGAACCTCTACTACACCCTGCGCAGCCTGACGGCCTACGACTTTGAGCACAACATGCCACTGTCCGAACAATTCCCCATTTAAGTTACTGCGTAACTCGGTTATCAGGTTATGAGGAATAAGGTTATGAGGTTATAAAGTTACTGTTGTAACGCTTGAACATCGCCCGCTTAAATAGTAATCTTATAACCTCATAACCTAAAATCTCATAACCTAACATCTCATAACCTCAGCAATAACCTCATAACCTAATGAACCATAAACTAATTTTTATAACTTTTTCTGTTACATTTCCCCTGTTTGAGTGTATATATAATAAGAATATAATCCTAAAGCAACTCATGAAACAATTGCTGACCCTGTTCCTCTGCGGCCTCTTCGTTCTGGCTGCTCCCACCTGCGCCCAGCGCACCATCCAGAATCCCAAGGCTTTGGGCTGCCTGAATGTGTCGGGCGGCGAACTGAAGGCAAGCAAAGTGGTGTTTGCCGACACGGCCACCACGGTGCAATTCACAATGGACTACCCCGCAGGCTACACTTTCCGCATCGCCGGAACCTCCTATTTGGTGGACGAAAACAACCGCCGCTACCTTGTGCGCTCGGCCGAAGGGCTGACCCTGGACGAATGGGTCACTTCACCCGCCGACAGAACCACCCACTTCACGCTGCACTTTGAACCCCTGCCCAAGCGCACGCGGGTGTTCGACTTCATCGAGTACGACGGACAGAGGGCTTTCATGCTCTTGGGCATCCACGACAGCAAGCAGAAGTTGAAGATGAAAACGATGGAGGAACTGGCCGGCGCGAATGCCTACCCCTCACTTGCCGACTGGTTCACCACCGACAGCGTGACCCTTCGCGGACGCATTGAGGGCTACAGCGCCGAGGCAGGATTTCCCACCCAGCTCGAAATGTCCTACAAAGGCGTGTTCGATAAGTATGATTTTGTCATGGTGGCCGACATACGCCCCGACGGCACGTTTGAGAAGCGATGGAAGGTGGATTATCCCCAGCAGCATTCGTTCCGTTTGGACAAGGAGTTGCCGGGCATGAACTATCTTGAAGTATTCGCCCGCCCCGGCGACACCATTGACGTGACCGTACGCAAGGGCGACGACGGACTGTACCGCTGCGACTACCACAGCGGCAGCAGCCAGGAGGTAGAGCGATGGCTGAAGTCGGGCCTGGATTTCAGGGATATAGACTCGCGGATGTATCACTGCGAAGGTACGCCGCAGGAAGCCGAAGCACTGGCCGAAGAGTTGTGGCAGCTCACGGCCTACCGCCTGCAGACGGTAGCCGCCCGCCACCATTTCACGCCGACTGAAATGCAATTGGCTGTGGCCGATGCACAGGCGCAATATGCCACGGGCGTGATGGACTATGCCCTGGCGAAAAGGTTTAACGTGGAATTGGTGACAGCTGCCGACAGTGCCGTGTATGCCACGCTGCGCGACACGACGTTCTACAGCCGGCTGCTGCACCGCATTGACTTCGACAATCCGCTGCTCATGGCCAGCGGCTACTACGACATCCTGCTCAACCGCATACAATATGCCTGGCCCGTGCTCAGCGCAGACGGCCCCGTGGAAATCACGGACGAAGACGGCCCATGGGACAATACGTCCGAAAGCATCCTGAAGGAAATGGAAAAGCGTTATGCCACGTGGCGCGGCATGATGGGCAGCACGAAGAATAACGATTTCGTTAAGCCAAAAGACCAAAGAGAGCTTGCTCGCTTTGGCTTGGCGAGAAATTGCACTTTTAAGAACCTTATGGCGCAAATGTGCAACTATCAGGAGATGTTGGGCGACTACAACATGTGGCGCGAAAATGAAAGCAGTAAGGACCGCGTGTTGGCCGACCCCAAGCTCAGCGAGGAGGAGCGCAAACAGCAGGCCGAACGCATTCCCTGTCTGAGCAATGTGTTCCCCCGCTATGTATCTTCGTTCACCTACGAAGCCCTGCGCCACCATGCCGAACAGTTCCACGCAGCGCGTCAGGCCATGGCATCCTTCACTTCGCCCCTGCCCCAAGGCCAGCCCGCCCAACTCATCCGCTCGCTCCAGATGCGCTACCCTGGCCGCTACTTGGTGATTGACTTCTGGGGCATGGGGTGCGGCCCTTGTCGCGGTGCCATTCAGAGCAGCAAGGAGCTGCGTGCGGAGATTGCGAAGCGCGACGACGTGAAACTCGTGTTCATTGCGGGCGAAGAAACAGCCGAGGGCAGCGAGGCTTACCACAAGTATGTGAAAGAATGGCTCGCCGACGAGGAAACCATTTGCATTCCGGACACCGAGTTCAGCCGCCTGCAAGAGTACTTCCGCTTCAACGGCATTCCGCACTACGAAACCATCACGCCCGACGGCCGGATCGTGGGCGAGGAGTACCGCATCAACGGCCTGTACAACTTCAAGGCCGAGATGGAGCGGCTGATCAAGGCGGGGCTTTGAGGCAGATGTGAAAGTGTAAACTAAGACAAGATGAATAGAATTGTAATCGCTTTCCTCTTCCTCCTTTCATCCATGAGTGTCTGTGCCCAAGAAAAGCCTTTGCTCACGAAGGATGACCTCATGAAGAAGGAATACCATGTGCTGTATGGCCAAGTGTTGGACCACGTGACGCGCCAGCCACTGGTGGACGTAAAAACGCAACTTCTCACCAAGGACAGCACATTGGTTTTCGAGTGGACCATCAACAACAACATGGCGGTGGCCTATTTGCGCCCCGTTTATGTAGTGCCACTCCCGGAGGCTGGCGAATATATGCTACGCTTGAGCAAAGACGGGTATGAAGCCGTTACGCAACCCTACCAAATAGACAAACTGAGAAAGAGCGAAGTGGCCATCTTGAACGACCCGATTATCATGAAACGTACCCCGCGCGAGGTGAAACTGAACGAGGCGGTCGTCAAGGCCACGAAGGTGAAGTTTTATCTTCGCGGCGATACGGTCGTCTACAACGCCGATGCTTTCCAACTGGAGGAAGGTTCGATGCTGGATGCGCTCATCAGCCAGTTGCCGGGCGCGGAGCTGAAGGATGACGGACGCATCTTCGTCAACGGTAAACAAGTGGAAAGTCTGCTGCTTAACGGCGAGGATTTCTTCAAGAAAGACCGCTCCATCATGCTCGAAAACCTCCCCACCTATATGGTGAAGGACATCAGGGTTTACGACAAAATGGGAGGACTGGGCAAACTGATGGGAAAAAACATTGGCGACGAGATGCTGGTGATGGACGTAAAGCTGAAGAAGGACTACCAAGTAGGCTGGATGGCCAATGTGGAGGGAGGCGGCGGTACTGATGAACGCTACCTGGCACGCCTTTTTGCACTCAGACATACCACCCATTCGCGCCTTTCCGCCTTTGCCAATCTCAACAATCTCAACGACAGGCAACGCCCGGGAAAGGGCAGCGAGTGGATGCCCGCCATAGAAGACGGGATAAGGACCATGCAGAACGGCGGCGTAGACTATCACGTCAACGACCGGCTGCACCGATTTGAACTGGAAGGAGAGGCTACCGTGAACCATACCGACACACGGACACGGGAGTTGACTGCTACCCAGACCTTCCTGCCAGGGGGCGACACGTACGGACGCATTCGCCATGCCAACAGTGCCCACGACCTTTACTTTAGCACCAACCACAACTGGACGTTCCACACGAAATGGGTCAACGTCAAACTGAACCCGAACCTTCACTATTCCTCCAACAGCGGCAGCAGTCTCAACCGTTCGGTGCAGTCTGGAAGGGACAATTTGCGGGACGAATCCTTGGACACGCTTTTTGCCTCTGACGTGTCGCCCGCCCAACTGGCAGGCATCATCAACCGTGTTTCGGAGGAATCCAAAAGAAACGGCTACTATCTCTCCACGGGCATGACAGCGCAGGCCGCCATCAAGGTGCCGCACACGAACGACAACCTCTTGCTGGAAGCACGCGGCAACTACATCGACACGCAACACGACAACTTTGCCCACAAACTCTACGACTATCCGCAAGGGGGCGCAGCAACAGACAGGAGAAACGAGTACGGCAAGGAGGACTATCGGGGGTATTCTGCCACGGCCAAGGCTGCCTATTACTATTGGGGCATCGGCCACAACTGGCTCATCAACCCTTCCTACGAATATTCTGCGGACCATACCCGCAACAACTATGGTCTGTATCGGCTGGACTATCTGACAGACAACGCTGACAATTGGCCGGAGTTGGGAGTACTGCCATCCGTGACCGACTGGCAACATCAGGCTTACGACCCGGAACGCAGCAAGTACACCACCCAGCAAAATGATTACCATGTGGTGGCCCTGACCATTTACAAGAATGAGTATAAGAACAACACATGGTCCTTCAATCTCAACCTTCCCCTCAGCATAGACCGCAACCGGCTGGACTACAACCGCCCGGCACTGGTAGACACATCGCTTACCAAACACTATGTGCTCTTCCGTCCTTCGCTGTGGGTGAACAAGAAGTGGATTAACAGGGATGAGAGTGGCCGGGTGCTATCCTGTCACGAACTGAAAGCGAGCTATAAGTTCGCCATGCAACCTGCGTCCATTGACTACTTTGTGGATGTGCGCACCAATGACAATCCGTTAGAGGTCTATACCGGCAACAACGACTTGCACGTGACGAGCAGCCACCGTTGGGAGTTGAACTATGTGTGGAACAGTTCGGAAACGCAGCGCATGGTTTCCTCCAACCTCTCCTATCAACTGTCGCGTAACGACGTTGCCATGGGATATACCTACAACAGGCAGACCGGTATTTACACTTACCGCCCGGAAAACGTGAACGGGAACAATGTCCTCTTTGGAAAAGTCATCTTCTCCTCGCCATTGGACAAGCACAAGCGGCTGAAGCTCGAACTGAACACCGACGCAACCTTCCAGCACAGCATGGACCTCAGCAGCGACTCCCCCGACCTAGATCCCCAGAAGCGTGCTGTCAACACCACCTATTTGACACAAGGTTTGCGCCTCAACTATACCATCAGTTCCATTCGCTTAGGCGGAAAGGCTTCCGTGACTTACACCCATCAGACTTCGCCCAGAGCCGGCTTCGTTACCACGGATGCCGCGTCGTACCAATACGGTGTCAACTGCACAGCTGACTTACCCAAGGGCTGGCAAATCTCCACGGATGCCACCATGTATAGCCGCCGAGGCTATGCCGACAAGTCCTTCAACACGGACAACCTGGTGTGGAACCTGCGTGTGGCCAAGAAGTGCATGAAGGGCAGACTGACCGTGATGCTGGACGGGTTTGACATTTTGGACAACATCTCCAACGTACGCCAGACCTTGAATGCACAAGGCCGCACGGAAACGTGGCACATGTCCATCCCGCGCTATGCCATGCTGCATGCCGTTTACAGGTTTAGCAAATCTCCCAAGAAACAATGAGGCAATTTCTCCTCTCTCTCCTGTTGTTCTGTACCTATGCCCCGGTCACCCATGCCCAAAAGTATTGGGTCATGGGACAAATCATCGACGATTAAGCCCTAACCCTACTTCACGCACATGGACATCCCCCGCAAACCCCGCCCCTGGTACGTCAAGTACTTCTACCACATCCTGGCCGCTTCCGCCTTTCTGACTCTTGCGGGCTGGCTCATATATCTTTCATTAAGCCCACGCCGGCTCCGGCTTGACAGCGAAACCTGCCGCGTGGCCGAAGTGGCGGCCGCACCGTTCCGGGAGTTTGTCGATGTGGAAGGCATCGTGCAACCCATTCAGACCGTACAGCTCAATGCGCTGGAAAGCGGATTCGTGGAGCGCATCGTGGCGGAGGAAGGGACGATGCTCCAGGCGGGCGACACCATTCTGGTACTATCCAACCCCGAACTGCTCCGCACAATCGATGACGAACAGGCGGAATGGCAGAACAGCCAGCGCAACTACCAGGAGCAGGAGATTGAAATGCAGCAGAAATCCCTCGCCCTGCTCCAGCAGGCACTCGATGCCGCCCACCAGATGGCAGCACTCGACAAGTCGCTCCGGCAAAGCCGTGAGGAGTTTCGCATGGGCATCAAGAGCAAGGCTGAACTGGACGTGGCAGAAGAGGAGTACCGGTATCAGCACCAACGGACAAACCTGCAAATGGAGAGCCTCCGCCACGATTCGGCGGCCACACGGCTCAAGCGGGAAATGCTGCGTGCTGACCGCGAAGCCTCGCAGCGCAAGCTGTCCCGCGCTTCTGGGCGTACAGCCCACCTCGTGGTGCGTGCCCCTGTGGCCGGCCAGCTCAGCTATCTCAGTGTGGGCTTGGGGCAGCAGGTGGCGGCAGGGACCAGTGTGGGCGAAATCAAAGTGCTCACAGCTTATAAGGTGCGTGCCTCCCTCTCCGAGTACTATATAGACCGCATCACCACGGACCTGCCCGCCCACATCCGTCAGCAGGAACAGCAGTTCCCCCTGCGCATCAGCAAGGTGGTGCCCGAGGTGAAGGATCGCCAGTTCCCCTGCGACCTCGTGTTCACCGCCGGCAAGCCCACCAACATCCGCTTGGGCAAAAGCTACCGTGTACAGATTGAGCTGGGCAAGCCGGAAAAATGCCTCGTCATTCCCCGGGGCGACTTCTACCAGCACACAGCGGGACAGTGGATATACCGCCTCTCGCCCGACGGCCGGACGGCACGCAAAACGCCCATCGAGCTGGGCCGCCAGAACCCGCAGCAGTACGAAGTCCTCTCCGGCCTGCAACCGGGCGACAAGGTGCTGGTGGGCGGCTACGACAAATTGGGCGATGCCGAAGAACTGCTGCTGGAATGACGCAGGCGCGTGGGCAATGAGATAATGTACAATTGCCTGCGGCCGGCCATGAGGTCGGCGGTCCACATCTTCCGCCCTGTCGGTCGTAGACCTCATTGTACATGATTCATTAATACAGGAAACCAAAGTGCCAGAGAGGGATAGTTCCTTTAAAGGCATATTCAATGTCATCCTTTATCACATAGCCCTCTGCCGCTTCCTGCAACTGTTTCCTTCCCTTGTTCTTTCCTCCTATTTCGAAAGTACGGCCATTTATCCCGAAATCGGATACAGGCGAAGCCGTAACTGAAAGGTAGGGCTTTGTCCAGGCCAAAAAGATTGTCTCACGCACACTGCCTATGTCGGGCAAAGATTCGCTAAGGGCGTATGCCAGATTAGGATTCTGCAAATAGAGCTTCTCTACCTTCTCCATCATCTTTATTCCCTTCACCTTATCGCACAAGGTAAGCAGCAAGCCGGCCTTCTCGAGAAATTCGATATAGTCGGGAAGCACATTCCGGCTAATGCCCAAGTCCTTCTCCAATTTGGAGTAATTGGGCTTGAACGGCACCGTCTGTGCCAACACATAGAGCAGTTTTCTGAGTTTGGCCCTTGAAGGGAAACTCATTTCCGCATAGTTGGGAATATCCTCGTCTACCATCTGCTTCAGCACACCCTGCAACCGCTGACGATAGTCCCCCTCCAAGAAGAAAGGATAGTAGCCTTCGCTGAGATATGTCTTGAACAATTTCAAAGGCTTTTCCAACTCAGAGGGATACTCCACCTTCCCTTGAAGGATTTCGTCGAGGGAATAGGCAGGAAGATTGCATCCTTGGGTGAGATTGACATACTCCCGAAAGGAGAGGCCGGGAAGGTTGTATTCAAGCTTTCGCCGACTCAAGTCTGCTCCACCTTTTTCCAAATCGAGAACAGACGAACCTGAGTAGACTACACGGAAATCGGGCAGTTTGTCATAGATATTCTTGAGTTCGACACTCCACCCCTTATACTTGTGTATCTCATCGATAAACAGCACCTTTCCTCCATGCTGGTAGAAGTTCAATGCCAGGTCATAGAGACGGTGGGTGGTGAAATAAAAATCATCGGCAAGCACATAAAGCGCGTCGTCCACGTTCTCCTTCATCTTGATGTGCTGGAGCATGAGCGTACTCTTGCCCACGCCCCTCGCCCCCAGAATAGCGACCAAACGGCTATTCCAATTTATACGGCTGTGCAGGAAACGCTGAAAGGCGAGCGGTGTCCTGTCGAGCAACAATCTGTAGGTTGAATATAACTCTTCCATAGGTTTCTGATGTTTGATGTGCAAACATACACAAAACTGCATGATGCACCGTGCAATTTTTGCGGATTTTTTCTTCAAAACCTTATTCTTGCCGTGCTCAA
The DNA here is from genome assembly GCA_022773145.1 of Bacteroidales bacterium. GTDB lineage: Bacteria > Bacteroidota > Bacteroidia > Bacteroidales > Bacteroidaceae > Alloprevotella. The sequence continues at coordinate 53,561 of JALEYW010000061.1, read as the reverse complement.
ACGCCTGAAAATAGGAATTTGGAAGGAAATTGCACGATACACCGTGCAGGTTTTGCGAAAAACTGCAAGGTATATCGTGCAGTTTTGTTTTCTGACAAGGAAGGCTGCGCTGCCCTTGCCACAGCTACCACCATCTCCTGTCAGGGAGGCCGCCGGGGGCTCGGGTGGCTGCTCTGGCAGTAGAAGCGCAGCCCTTTCGGGCAAAGTGTATGATTACCATACAGGAGAATGTATGATTTTCATACAATCAGCCCGCCAAAGCCCGGGAAAACTTGGTCGTACGCTTATTATCCCCTACTTTCGCCTCACAATCAAACATACAAATCCCCCATCACGTAATGCACATGATCCTACACCATCTCAAGGTTGCCGGGCGCAACCTCATGAAGTACAAGCTTCAGACACTCATCTCCGTGCTGAGCATCGCCATCGGCATCGTCACGCTGGCCATCGCCCACGCCTTGGTGTCGAACGTCACGTTCCCCGCCATCTACAGCCAGCCATACTACGGCCGCACCTGCGCCGTGAGCCTTATGGCAGCCAATCAGAACGAGGCCAATCAGAACGAGGCCGACGACAGGCGCCGTACGTCCTTCACCCGCGACGTCATCCGTGCCCTCAAGCGCGACGGCGGTCTGAAGAGCGTTGAGCGCATGGCCATGCCCAATGGCAACACCTTCAGCAACATCGTGGAGTTTCATCTGGCAGACTCGACAGCGCGCAAGGCGGCCATGAACTACACCTCCATCGACCCCGACTACTTCAACCTGGCCGGGGTGCGCTCGGCCATCACGGGGCAGCCCATCAAAAGACTGGCACCGGGCGAGGCCGTCGTCAGCCGCCGCAATGCCGCTACCATGTTTGGCGATACCGACCCCGTGGGCGCCGTCTGCTACCAGACCAACGAGATGCGGCCCCTGCCGCTGACCATCGTCGATGTGTTTGAAGACCTCTCCGTTCACGAGGTGGCCCTCAGCAACAACACGGTCTATTTCTCGCTCGGCGAGCAGGACGGCGACCTCTTCGGAGCCCATGTGTATGGCAACGACAGGGAGGTGTTCTACAGTACGACGGCGCAGATGGTGCTGCGCGAGGGGTGCACGGAGCGCCAACTGATTGAAGAACTGAACGCGCGGCTGAAGCCCTTTGCCCTCGAGGCCGGGGTGGCGCCGGCGGTCAGCCGGGAGGACATTCAGAGCGTCATCACCACGCAGACGCTGGTCCACCTCATCGGCGCGCTCATCCTCGTGGCCGCCATCATCGGCTTCCTGCGCATGGAGATACAGCTGTTCCTGATGCGCCGCCGCGAGATGGCCCTGCGCATCACCCATGGGGCCAAGCGCCGCCATCTGTTCGGTCTGCTCTTCACCGAGGTGGCGCTGGTGGTGCTGCTCTCGGCCGCCACAGCCATGGTGATGGCCCTGTGGGTGGTGGAGAACGTACTGACCACGCGGTTTGCCCAAATCGTCCCCGAAATGGACTTCTTCGCTCTCAACTTTGCCCCCTTCTGCCTCTATATCGGCGGTATGCTGCTCGTGGTCTGCGCCCTCGTCATCTGGCTGACCGTGGCGCGTGTGCGGCGGGCGGATCACGGCCTGGCCGGCCACATGCGGGGCAGCCGCTCGCACCTGTTCCGCTACGTCATGCTGGGCCTTCAGGTGGCCATCAGCACGGTCTTCATCTGTGCCACGTTCACCGTCAGCCGATGGTCCGGACTGGTCTTGCGGCCCTACCACATCCCCGACGACACGGCGCCCTACGAGGAATGCGCCTTTCTGGGCGCCACCGAGGCGCAGTATGAAATCAAGGCGCTCAAGGAGGAGATTGGCCGCCTGCACAGCGTGGAGAAGATGATGCCGCACGAGGTGTACTACCTGTCGCTGCCCGAGGTGACGGGCAATGCCGACGCCATGGCGACCCTTCAGAATCAGGACCACCTGCCCTTCCTCTGCACCGCCGACACCACCATCCTCTCGTTCTACGACCTGCGCGTGAAGTGGCTCAACAAGGGGGCCTGCGCGGGTCCGTGCCTGCTGCTGAACGACAGCGTCTATGCCCGGCTGCGCAGCGTGGGCGTGGCCCTCAACGGCACGCTGACCCTCCGGCGCTTCGGACCGATAGGGGCGGACCTGGTGCTACCCATCGCGGGCACCATCTCCTATGTGCCCTACGAGCGCCGCCAACTCTCCATCGCCGTCTGCCCGGCCATCACCGACGCCATGGCCACGGACTTCGTGCTCGTTCCCCGAAAGGGGGAGTATGACCGGATGATGCGCGAGACGAACGCCGTCATCGAGCAGATGGTGCCCACCATCGTGCAGCCCATGACGCACAACTTCCACGACTACTGCAGCGCCGCGCTGTCCGTGGTCAACGTCATGCGCTTTGTTAGCACCATCCTCGGCGTCGTGAGCATCGTCATCTGCGCCATGAGCCTCTATAGCACCATTGCCCTCGACACCCGTTCGCGCCGCAAGGAGGTGGCCATTCGCAAGGTATGTGGTGCCAAGAAGGGCGACATCTACCGCCTCTTCGGCCGCGTCTATCTGCTCATCGTCAGTATGGCGCTGCTCGTGGCCCTGCCCGTGGCGGTGCTCTTCAACGACATCATGTTCAGCGCCGAGGACCTCAATGACGAAACATTGTCCGGGGCCGACATGTCGCCGCTCTGGCCCTGCCTTATGGGCACGCTCGTCATCGTCGTGCTGATAGCCACTATCGTCAGCTGGCACATCCGCTGCATTCTGCGCACCAATCCCTCAGAGATTATCGCCAAAGAATAAAAACGTTTTCGATAAGCCGAAAGTCATAATAAAAACGCACTGTCAAGAACTCATCAACAACAGACTATGATACAGTTAGAAAACATCAAGAAGGTGTTCCGCACGGAAGAAGTCGAGACCTGGGCGCTCCGCAATGTAGACCTCCAGGTGAAGGAAGGCGAGTTTATCGCCGTCATGGGGCCTTCGGGTTGTGGCAAATCCACGCTGCTGAATATCCTCGGCCTGCTCGACAACCCCACCGAGGGCACCTACCTGCTGGATGGCCGCGACGTGAGCAACCTGAAGGAGAACGAGCGCACAGACCTCCGCAAGGGTGTCATCGGCTTCGTCTTCCAGAGTTTTAACCTCATCGACGAACTCAACGTGTTCGAGAACATCGAACTGCCGCTGCTCTACATGGGTGTGCCGGCCAAGGAACGCAGGCAGCGCGTGGAGGCGGTGATGGACCGCATGGCCATCTCGCACCGCCGCAAGCATTTCCCCGCCCAGCTCTCGGGCGGCCAGCAGCAGCGCGTGGCCATCGCCCGTGCCGTGTTGGCCAACCCCAAGCTCATTCTGGCCGACGAACCCACGGGTAATCTCGACTCGAAGAACGGCAAGGAGGTGATGAACCTGCTGAGCGAACTGCACCGCGAAGGCACCACCATCGTTATGGTGACCCACTCGCAGCACGATGCTTCCTACGCCGACCGCATCGTCCGCCTCTACGACGGCGAGATTGTGGAGCGCGTGGAATTGTAAATATGAGGTTATCAGGTTACGGGGTTATAAGGTTATAAAGATTGTGCCAGTGAGTGCAGAGCCAAGCTTGCTTGAGCTCTGCCGAGCGCAGCCAATCTTATGCAAAGTTACTACTGTAACGCCTGAATACCATCAACTAAATAGTAACCCTATAACCTAAAAAACTCATAACCTCAGCAATAACCTCATAACCTCAGCAATAACCTCATAACCTCAGCAATAACCCCATATCCAATGACACAATGAACAAGAAATTCATCATCACTGCCCTGCTTGCCCTCATTGCTTTTGCAGGGCGGTCACAAGTGTTCACTCCCGTGAAAAACGACTCTATTGACTTTGTCATAGAAGGAACAGCCAGCGGTGCCGATACCATCCTGTTGAAAGAAAGGCCATATACCCACAGCCGGAAATATCCCGTGCGCAATGGCCGTTTCCGCATAAGCGTACGCCAGCCGCTGCACAAGTTCCTGCAAATAGAGGACGGCAAAGGCGGATGGATGGTGCTCATCGTGGACAACCAGCCTGCCCGTGCCGTAATTGATTTCCGCACGAACAGGGTGGTGAAGGGCTCTCCGCTCAACCAACGCTTCAACCGCTACCGGCTTGCGCTTGACACCATTGAAACCGAGCTGATGGAGCACGAGGAGGATGCGGACCGCACCGTTGCCGACTCCTTGGAACGGCAGGTGCGCCAAATCGTGTGGATAACCATCACGGAAAACCTCGACAATGTCATTCCCGTATATTATCTCTCCCTGCTGGGGCAGTTCGCCATGTTGCCGCCTGAGCAACTGGAAGCCTGCCTGAAGGATGCACATGCCTTTCATCATCATCCCGACATGGAGAATGTGTGGAAATACTATTGGGCCATGCAGAAGCGCCTGCCCGGCCAGAAGTATCACGACATGGAATTGCCCGACACCACAGGCACGAAGCACCGCCTTTCCGAATATGTCGGTTCCGGCCGTTACGTGCTGCTCGATTTCTGGGCCTCATGGTGCGCCCCCTGCATCGGCTCCATGCCCGGTATGAAGAAGCTGCACGACCAATTCGCCGGTCGCGGCCTGCTCATCGTGGGCATATCTTTCGACAACAAGCGGGAAGCCTGGCTGTCGGCCATCCGCCGTCTCAACCTCCCGTGGAGCCACCTTTCCGACCTCAAGGGATGGGATGCTGCCGCGTCCGAAATATACGGTGTGAGAGCCATCCCCGAAACCGTACTCATTGCCCCCGATGGTAAGATTGTGGCCACAGGGCTTCACGGCGAGGAACTGGAAGCAAAAATGGAAGAACTGCTGAACGGACAATAGGTTGGCGTAAAGGAAGTTGGTTCATTGTTTCCTCATCCCCCCACGAAATAACCTCAATCACCCCATCGCGCGTGCGCGTATATACGTTATTAAATACCCGAAAAAAGCATTCACTCTTTCACAACCCGGTCTTTTATTGCTGATTTCCATAGGAAAAGCCTGTGAACACTTGCATTTTCAACCCTTCACACCTGGACGGATATAAGTGAAACAATAAAAAATATTAAATTCACCGTCCTTCACAGGATTTGCCATGTGTGAATGCTTGGGGTGGCGTGTGAAGGCTTGAAATGCAAAGTGTTCACACCGTAAATCGCTGAAAATCAATTGTTTTGATGCGGTGTGTGAAGGTGTGAATGCTTTTTTTAGGAAATAAATTACGTATATGCGCGCGCGTGCGAGAAATAATAGATGGTGAATGGTTTAAGTGCTTGTTGGGTATTTGTATAATTTCACATTTTATCCCTTTCTTTCGGTTGTCCTTCTCCTGTTTTATACATCGGCTGACCTGCCCTCTACAAGTGGCGGACTATTTCGTACAACTCGGCGAGTAGAAGAAGCAACTCGGCGAGTAGAAGAAGTAACTCGGCGAGTAGGAAAATCAACTTGGCGACTTGTGAAGCATTCTTCGCCATTTCCCAAAATTTGCCGAGCAACACATCTAGGATGTCTGAGCTGCGGCTTGGCAATGAAAAGAAAATTGACTTTTTCTTTTGCATTGCTCTCGCCTTGCACTAACTTTGCACACTGTAAGGAAAAATGTGCTTAATTTTTTAACAGACTGATTATAATTTATGTCAACATCCAAAACTCGGGACAGGCTGTTGGAAGTGGCTCGCGAACTGTTTGCCCATCAAGGACTTGAAGCTACCACCATGAACGACATCGCCGCAGCTTCGGGGCGTGGACGGCGCACACTGTATACATATTTCCGCAATAAAGAGGAAATTTACTATGCGGTGATCGAAGAGGAGCTCGCACGATTGTCCGGGAACATTGCTGCCGTGCTCGACTTGGATGTGCCGCCCGAAGAGAAAATCTTCAAACTCATCTATACGCATTTGCGCACCATACGCGACACGGTGGCGCGTAACGGTACGTTGCGCGCAGAGTTCTTCCGCAACATCTGGATGGTGGAAAAGGTGCGACGCACTTTCGATGAGGAGGAACACCGCGTGCTCACGGCCATCTTGCAGGAAGGGGTGGACTGCGGACGTTTCCGTATCGTACACGTGGGACTGATGTCGGACATCATCCACTGTACCATCAAGGGGCTCGAAGTGCCTTACATCTACGACCGCTTGGGAGTGGGGCTGGCAGAGGACGAAACCTATCCCATGGTGCGCGACATCCTGCTCCGCGTATTGGATATGCCGGTGCCCCCGGCCGATACGGCAGAAGCTGGCGTGAATGAATAATTTTTTTCAAACCATATAAATTTTCAAACAAAAAAATGGGACTTTTAACAGGAAAGACGGCCTTGATTACGGGTGCTGCCCGTGGTATCGGCAAGGCCATTGCATTGAAGTTTGCCGAAGAAGGTGCTAACATCGCCTTTACCGACTTGGTCATTGACGAGAACGGCGAAGCCACTCGTCAGGAAATCGAAGCTAAGGGCGTGAAGTGCCAGGCTTACGCATCGAATGCCGCCGATTTCGCACAGACCGCCGAGGTGGTGAAGAAGGTACACGAGGACTTCGGCTCGATCGACGTGCTGGTGAACAATGCCGGTATTACCAAGGACGGTCTGATGATCCGCATGACGGAACAGCAGTGGGATGCCGTTATCGGTGTGAACCTGAAATCTGCCTTCAACTTTATCCATGCCTGCACGCCCATCATGATGCGTCAGCGCAGTGGTTCCATCATCAACATGGCTTCTGTGGTAGGTGTTCACGGCAATGCCGGACAGTCCAACTACGCTGCTTCCAAGGCCGGTATGATTGCTTTGGCCAAGAGCGTGGCACAGGAAATGGGCAGCCGTGGCGTGCGCGCCAATGCTATCGCCCCGGGCTTCATCGAAACGGCCATGACTGCCGCCCTCTCTGAGGAGGTTCGCAAGGAGTGGATGAAGGCCATCCCCCTGCGCCGTGGCGGTAAACCCGAAGACATTGCCGATGTGGCCACCTTCCTCGCCTCCGACTTGGCCAGCTATGTTACCGGCCAGGTTATTCAGGTTGACGGCGGTATGAATATGTAATCTGGAAGACTTTTTTCTCTCTCTGGTTATGAGGGATAAGGTTATGAGGTAATAAAGATTGTGCCAGTGAGTGCAGAGCCAAGCTTGCTTGAGCTATGCCGAGCGCAGCCGATCTTATGCAAAGTCACTATTAGAACGCTTGAATTATCGAACGCTCAAATAGTAATTTTATAACCTCATAACCTTATCCCTCATAACCTTATTCCTCATAACCTCAGCCATAACCTCACACCCAATTTGATTGTATGGAAGTCCTTTACGAAGACAATCATCTGATTATTGTCAACAAAGCCCCGGGGGAGATTGTACAGGGCGATAAGACGGGCGATGTGCCTTTGTCCGAAACGGTGAAGCAATATATCAAGGAAAAATATGTCAAGCCGGGACAGGTGTTCTTGGGAGTGGTCCATCGCTTGGACCGCCCCGTGAGCGGCATCGTGGTCTTTGCCCGAACCAGTAAAGCATTGGCACGGCTCAATGCCATGTTCAGGGATGGAAATGTACGTAAAAACTATCACGCCATAGTTTGTGCGCCGCCGCCTCAAACGGCTGATACGCTGACGCATTGGCTCACACGCAACGAGCGGCAGAACAAGGCTTATGCCCATGCGGCAGAAGTAAACGGTAGCAAGAAGGCGGTGCTCGATTACCGGCTGCTCTCCTCGTCCGACCGCTACCACCTTCTTGAAGTGCATTTGCACACCGGCCGTCACCATCAGATACGTTGCCAGTTGGCCACCATCGGATGTGTCATCAAGGGCGACCTGAAGTATGGGGCGCGGCGGTCTAATCCCGACGGTTCCATTTCGCTGCATGCTCGCCATATTGAGTTTGAGCATCCCGTCAGTCATCAGACCATCTCGGTGGACGCTCCCTATCCCGAAGGGTTGTGGAATGTGTTCAGCTTGTGAGGTTCCTTCCAAGGTTATGAGCTATTAGGTTATGAGGTTATAAAGTAACTGTCTGAAGGAAGGGAATACGCCAGAGTAACTTTATAACCTCATAACCTGGGAGCGAAAGCGACCCTAACCTCATAACCTGAAGAAATTCGCGCGTTTTGCTTTATTTTTGAAAAAATCCTACCTTGCATAAAAGTGATAGTCCTATATTTGCAGGCATTGGAAAACAATAGCAACAATGAAAACAATAGCCATCATCAATGCCATGCAAAAAGAGCATGAGCAGTTAGCCGGTCTGTTGACGGAAACGGAAACCGTGACCGACGGCCCATTCTCTTTTGTTACCGGTACTTTCAATCACCAAAGGATGGTGTTGATGCAGAGCGGTATAGGCAAGGTCAATGCAGCCGTGGGTGCCGTGGAACTGATCAAGCGTTATGCCCCCGATGCTTTGGTCAACACCGGCGTGGCAGGAGGTATCGACAGCCGCTTGCAGGTGGCCGACGTGGTGGTGGGCGAACGTGTGGTGTACCACGATGTGGACTGTGGACCCGAGACCGAGCCGGGCAGGGTACAGGGACTTCCGCTTTACTACGAGGGCGATGCCGGTTTGCTGCAGGCTGCTCGGCTGGTGGAGGCGGACGTGCGCCTGCTCGACGGACTGATTTGCAGTGGCGACCAATTTATTACCGACCGGCAGCAGCTCGCTGCCATCAAAGCCCGTTTCCCCGAAGCCTTGGCAGTGGATATGGAGAGCGGAGCGTTGGCCCAGGTGTGCCACCTCTACCATGTTCCTTTCCTGAGTTTCCGCATCATCAGCGACACTCCCGGTGCCGATAAGCATCTCGACCAATACTTCAACTTTTGGGAAGTGATGGCTGAAAAGTCCTTCGGCGTGACCCGTTCCTTGCTGGAAAAAATCACGCAGGCATAGTAGTTCTTTCGACGATTTCTGCCTTCACCTTCATTGTTTACTCCTTTTCTTCCCCTCTTTCTCTTTAACGATAACATTTGCGTCCCCATGCAGAAAATACCCAGTTTCACTATCGACCATCTGCGCCTGTTGCGCGGAGTTTATGTTTCCCGCAAAGACCATGTGGGCGGTGAGGTGGTAACCACCTTCGATGTCCGTATGAAGTTGCCCAACCGCGAACCCGTATTGGGGCAGGGTGCCATCCACACCATCGAGCATTTGGCCGCCACCTACCTCCGCAACCACCCCGTGTGGAAAGACCGCATCGTGTATTGGGGACCCATGGGTTGCCTCACCGGCAACTATCTCTTGGTGCGTGGCGACTATACCCCGGCCGACGTGTTGCCCGTGCTCAAGGAAACTTTCGCCTTTGTGGCCGGCTATGAGGGTGAAGTGCCCGGCACCACGCCCCGCGATTGCGGCACCTGCCTGCTCCACGACCTGCCCATGGCGCGATATGAAGCTGCCAAATACCTTCACGAGGTGCTGGAATGCGCCACGGAAGAAAACCTGAACTATCCTTTGTAGGAATAAGTAATAAAGATTTGACTCTTTGACCTTTCCAAATCCAGCCCTCTCATCTTTCATTTCTCTTATCCTGATAACCTTAACAAACTCTATTATGAAGAAAAACAAACTATTGCTTTACGCCTTCGGCTGGGCATTGACCTTCCCGGCCACCTTGTTCGCGCAGGGCAATTTCACCTTGCAGCAGCAAGTGCTTGATAACCCCGAAAATACCCCTCGGCCGGTGTTCCCCGTTCCTACTGAACGCCAGCTGAAGTGGAACGAAACGGAGTTCTATGCCTTTTACCATTATGGTATGAACACTTATACCAACGCCGAGTGGGGCGATGGCAGTGAGGCAAACTCCAACTTCAATCCCACCGCTGCTCCCAATCCCCGCCAGTGGCTCGAAGCCGCCCAGAAGGCCGGCATGAAGGGCGGTATTGCCGTGGTGAAACACCACGACGGCTTCTGCCTGTGGCCCACCAAGACTACCGACCACCACGTCGGCAACTCGGGCACGACCTACGGCGCTGACACCAACATCCCCCGCGACTTTGCCGCCGCCGCCGAAGAACTCGGCATGAAGTACGGCTTCTACGTTTCGCCCTGGGACCTCAACAGTGCCTATTGGGGCGAGAAGGATGCCAACGGCAACTATACCGATAACTACACCAAGAAGGTGTTCTTTGAGCAATGTGCCGAACTGGCCGCCTATGGCACCAAGCAGTTCGAAATGTGGTTCGATGGTGCCACGGGCGGTGACCACCGGGGCTACTACGGCGGAGCCAACGCCCTGCGCACCATTGACAACGCACAGACTTACTACGACATTCCCAACCTGCGTGACTCCATCCACAACACCTGTCCCGACATCATCCTTTGGGGCGTGGGCGGCGAAGCACGCTGGATTGGCAACGAGGCCGGATGGGCCGGTGAAACCAACTGGGCCATGGGCAATGGCGAGTATGGCAATGAGAACGGATGGCAGTGGCATCCCGGCGAAAGCGACGCCAAAGGCACCGACCGCGGATGGTTCTGGCACGAAGGCGAAAGCGTGAAGAGTGCCGAAACGCTGTTCAAGATGTATCTCGAAACCGTGGGACGCAACGCCACGCTCATTCTCAACCTCCCGCCCGACAAGAGCGGTTCGCTCCCCCAAGCTACGGTCAGCCGCATGGAAGAGCTCGGCGCCCTCATGAAGGCCCGCCTCGGCACCGACCTCGCCCCCGCGGCCACGGTGACGGCCTCGGCCACCCGTCAGGCCGGACAGACCGTGAACTATGCGGCGGCCAACGTGACGGATGGTGACAAAAACACTTATTGGGCCACCGACGACGGCGTGACGCAGGCTTCACTCACCTTCACCTGGGACACGCTGCAGACTGTGCGTTACGTCAGCATGATGGAGTTCATCAAGCTCGGACAGCGCGTCAAGAAATTCACCATCGAAACAAGCGAAGACGGCGTGAACTTCACGCCCCGCGCCACCAACATCGCACAGACGACCATCGGCTACAAGCGCATCATTCCCCTCAACGGAAACACCTCGTCCAGCTACGATGTGGGCTTCACTGCCAAGGCGGTGCGCATCACCATCAAAGACAGCAAAGCCTGTCCGCTCCTCCACACCGTTTCCATCTACTAACCTTCCTTTGCACTCCACATCATGAAATATACCCGCTATATCTCCTTGCTGGGCCTGCTGCTGCCGGCTTCTTGGGCTGCCCCTTGCCAGGCTCAGACACTTTGCGACTTTGAAACAGCCGACAGCTACAAGGCTGTAGGGATTTACGATACTTGGGAAAACTCACCCTTCCGTGCCGGCGGACAGCTGGAGGGGAAGGGCAACGCGGCGGTGACGGCCAACCCCGATGCCGCTGAAGACCCCATCCTGGGCTTCGCACCCAACGGTTCGGCCAATGTGCTCGGCGCACAGCGTTCCCGCTTCGGCAGCAACACCTTCGGAGCGATGGTGACGCTCAAAGAGCCTTTCGCACTGACCCGCCAGACGCAGTATGTTCATGTGAAAATGCTGACCCCCACCGACAGCCGCGTGATGCTCATCGGTATGGGAAGGCGCACTGACCGTCCGTGGCAACCCGTCACCACCGAACAGTTCTGGGTAACCTCCACGAGCAAGGTAACGCCCGGCAAGTGGTTCGATGCCGTGTTCGCCGTGAGCGGTGCCGACGGTATCGACATCCACAACCTGCTGGTGGTGCCCGAACTGGAGTCGCCGCACAATCGCACGGACGATTTCCTCTTCTATATCGACGATATCGAACTCAGCAATGTGGCCACGCCGCGTTTCACCACCGCCTATTATCCCATCAACTATGATGAGGCACAGGCTACGACCAGCAACAACCGCTACCTGAACCAAATTTCCCTGACCGTTTCGGGAGGCACGGCACAGACCATTGACGTGAACCAGAATTCGGAGAAGTTGCTGTACATCAAGCGGTTGGACCAGGCCTTTGCCGCCAAAGCCGGCGAGCGCGTTACTCCGGCCTTCAGCTGGAACGGTAATTGGATGCACGGCTATGTTTACCTGGACGTGGACCGCAACGGCAAGTATGACGTGGCCTACGATGCCGACAAGAACCTGACAGAGGACAAGGACCTCATGGCCTACTCCTACTTCAACGGCAAGAACAGCACCGGTGCCTCCTCTGGCAACAATCCCGGTGTCAATCCGCCGGCCTTTACCGTGCCCGCCGACCTCCAGCCCGGTGTGTACCGTATGCGCTACAAAGTGGACTGGGACGACGTGGAACCCGGCGGCAGCACGGTGCAGAGCATCGTGGACAACGGCGGTGCGATTGTCGACACCCGCTTGGTGGTGCATGAGGACAACGTGACCATTTCGCGTGGCACACGCCCCAACGGCGGCGGCTTGAACGGTGATGTGCTCAAGGCCGACGGCAGTGAGTTCACGCAGGAGACCATCCCCTTCGGCCAGCCCTATACCCTGAAGGTGCAGCCGGCTCCGGGCTTCAAGTTCTCCCACCTCATCCTGCGCCACGGTTTCAACCTTGATGGCGACAGCTTGGTGTACGACACCCCGCAGTATGTTGACACGCGCATTCCTTCCTATCTCTTCAATGACAACACCTGCACCATCCCGGCTAAGTATATTGACGGCGATGTCATCGTGATACCTTACTTCAGCAGCGACGACGGACAGACTTCTGACGACTATGTGCTTAACTTCAGCGAGGACCTGACCATCAGCCGCTCCGACCGCAAGCTCAACTCTTTCACGATGAATGCCACACAGGGTGGCGAGAGCGTGGTGACGCTGGCAGCTTCGCCCAACAAGGTGTATCGCAAGATGCTGGACAATGAGGTGTCCGTGGTGCCCGGCGACCAGGTGACCACCACCGTCAGCTATCAGGGTAACTCCATGCACGGCTACCTGTATGTGGACTATAACCAGGACGGACGTTTCGACGCACAGCTCACCGATGCCGGTGTGCCCGATGAAGGTAGCGAACTCGTTTCCTTTACCTTTTATCAGAACAAGAATAGCCTGGGCGAAGCGAAAACGGGTGGCAACGCCGGGTTGAACCCGCCGGTTTTTACGGTGCCGGCAGACCTGCCTGCCGGTAACTATCGCGCACGTCTCAAAATTGACTGGGCCAACATTGACCCGGCAGGCCAATGGAAAGAGAACGGCGGGGCTGGCGACAACCAGATTGATGCCAACGGCGGCTATGTGGTGGACTTCCTGCTTAACGTACACCCCGTGGAGTCGAAGCTCGACGTGCTGACAACCCACGGTTCGGTGGTAGGTTCGGGCAATACCGGACTGCCGGCCACCGTATCGTTCGGCCGGTCGCTGGGACTGCTTCCTGTGGCTGCTGCTTCGGGTTATGAGGCTGAGGCCATCATCGTGCGCCACGGCCATAACTTGGACGGCGAACAATATATCCGTGGCAACCGCCAGTGGAGCGAGTTCCAGACGGCCTGTGCCGCCTACACCCTGCCTGCCGACAGCGTCAACGGCGAGGTGCGTGTAACCGTGAACTTCCAGCCCAACGGCACGGAGGAATACAAACTGCTCTTCGGCGACGAGTTCAACGAACCGGACGGCACGATGCCCGATGAGCGTTTCTGGACACGCTGCTCCAACCAGACCCCGGCTTGGAAACGCTTCACGGCGCAGACCGAGGCCGGACAGCGGATGACGGGTTACATGGAGGACGGTAAGCTGGTGATGCGCTGCTTAGCTAACCCCTTTGATGACGAAATCAATTCGCAGGGCAACCGCATGGACATGATCAGTGGTGCCATTGAGAGTTCTTCCAAAGTTCACTTCACCTACGGCAAGGTGGAGGGACGTTTGAAAACCTTGCCCCATTCCGGCAACTTCCCCGCCTTCTGGATGATGCCGCAGGACAATTCAGCCGGCTGGCCCTACGCCGGTGAAATCGACATCTGGGAGCAGATCAATGCCGACAACACCTCGTGGCACACCATCCACACCCGCTGGGCCAACTCCACGGCCGACGGCAGCGAGTGTATGGGCCAGAGCGGCAATCCCCAGAAGTCAGGGACAGCCGCCTGCACCAACGGACAATACCACACCTTCGGTTTGGAGTGGTTGCCTACGAAACTCATTTGGTATGTGGACGGCAAGCAGGTGTTCTCCTATGCCAAAGCCACCAGCAGCTATGCGCTGAACAACGGTCAGTGGCCTTTCGACAAGGATTTCTATCTCATACTCAACCAGAGCGTGGGTAACGGCAGCTGGGCTTCCGCTCCCGACCTTGGATTTGTGTACGAAACCCTCTTCGACTGGGTGCGCGTTTATCAGACCGACGAACAGACAGGCATTTCCTCCCTCCGCACCGACGAGTCGTTGCTCGACTATTATGTTTCGCCGGGCCGTTTGCGCGTAGTAGCAGCGCAGGAACAGTTTGTGCACATTACTGATGCAGCCGGCCGAAGCATATACGCCGCATCGTTGCAGGGCAATGTCAATCTGCCGCTTTCACAAGGCGTTTACTTGCTCAACGGCCAAAAGATTTTGGTGCCGTAGATGAACACTGAACAATAACGAATTGAATTCCCGTGGGCGTAGCCAAGCTGCGCTCACGGATTATTCATATCATAGTTCATATCTAACCAAGCCCTCATAATCCTTAACTCCTATATTATAGTTTAGCTCCATGTCCTTACCTTCAGACCCCATGATGCTCTTCAGTGTAATCAATACGAAGTTACGCGATGAGTATGCCTCGCTTGAAGCTCTGTGCGACGATATGCAGGTTGACCGACAACAATTGGAAGCCCGGTTAGCACAGGTTGGTTTTGAGTACAATCCGGCACAAAACAAATTCTGGTAAATCATGTCTTTTCTTCGTCAGTTCCCCTTAACCCTTTTCTGTGTGGCTTTGATATGGTATCTTTGCCTCTTCAAACCGCCAAGATCTCCTTTTGATAATGTGGAGGGCTTCGACAAGATAGTCCATGTCCTGATGTATTTGGGCACTTGTTCCGTGTTTTGGACTGAGTGTTATTGGCATCGTGTCCGGCTCTCCAAGTGGGCACAGTTCGCTTGGGGAGTATTGTTCCCCATATTGATGAGCGGTTTGGTGGAGTTGTGCCAAGAGCATCTTACCACTTGCCGCAGCGGCGATTGGTACGATTTTGCCGCCAACTCCTTCGGCGTTTGCCTGGCCTGCCTGCTCCACTTCCTTTGGCAGAAGTTCCATTCCCGCCGATCTCTTTAGGGGTGTTTCCTAACCAAATTTATAGAACACCCCTTTAATACCACCATCTTTCAGAAACCTATCAGATAGCAGTGAGTTTATATATACGCATATCCGACACAGATTTGTGTTTTGCCCGTTACGAGGCCGTTGCCGCTTCCGACTTTCATTTCGAGCCCTATCGCGTCACGCCGCAAGCCTCCTTGACCGTCAACCTGCGCAGTGCGATGCAGCATGTTGATTTGCTGAATATGCCCACCGACCGCGTGGAAGTGCTGGTCGAAGCACCGGTAACGCCCGTGCCCTTGGCCGTTTTCCAGGAAGAAGATGCCGAAGCCCTCTATCACGCCTGTTTCGAGAAGAAAGGCCCCTTGCGTGTTTTTTATGACACGGTGCCGGCGGTCAATGCTGTGTTTCTCTTTTCTCTTCCCGAAGCCACTTGCCGTACCCTCGACGAAGCCTTCCTGGGCCGGGTGCGTTACACCACAACTTTGGCTTCTGTCGTTCATGTCTTTGCTGGAAAAGGTTTAGCCGCCACCGGCGGACGCCGCCTTTTCGTGTATATACACGACGGTGTGTCTGATGTGGTTATGCTTGAAGGTTATCGGCTGTTGATGCTTAACACGTACAGCGTGCAAGCCCCAACTGACGTGTGCTACTATACCTTTAATATGGTGCGTCATTTAGGATTTGAGCCGGCCGGTCAACCCATCTATGTAGCCGGTGAGGCAGCCTTGCGCGATCCTGTGGTGGACAATATGCAACACTATGCCTCAGAGGTGTATGCTATCAATCCTGCTGCCGATTTCAACCGTCATGTCGTGGCCACTACCGAGGAAGTGCCTTATGACCTCATGTGCCATTTGCTGAAGCGCAGTGCCCAACATTAAACAAAGATTTCTATTTATGCGCATTATAACCGGAATATACAAAGGCCGCCATTTCGATGTGCCTCGTTGGTTTAAGGCCCGGCCCACCACTGATTTTGCCAAGGAAAATCTATTCAATGTTTTGCGGGCCTATATGGACTTTGAAGAAGTCAGTGCCCTCGACCTCTTTGGCGGCACGGGTAGCATCTCTTTGGAACTGCTGTCGCGCGGTTGCCGGCGAGTGGTGACGGTGGAGAAAGACCGCCGACATTATTCCTTTATCGAACAATGCTGCAAGAAGCTGGGCGATGAGGCCTGGCAGCCTCTTTGCGGCGATGTACTGAAGTTCGTGGAACGTTGTGGCGAAAGTTTTGATTTGGTCTTTGCCGACCCTCCTTATGCCTTGCCCGAGCTACCCGAGATGCCACAGCGCGTATTAGAAAGCCGGCTGTTGGCGGGCGGCGGCCTGTTCGTGTTGGAACATGGCAAGAACCACCGCTTCGACAACCATCCCTGTTTCGTGGAACACCGCGCCTACGGCAGCGTCAACTTCAGCTTCTTCAGGAAGCCTTTAAACTCTCAACAATAAACTCTCAACTAATATCCCCTCCTTCCCATGAGCCTATTCTCTTCTTTGTTCGGCAAGTCCAAGCCGACGGAAACAGTCAAGTTCGAGACACTGCGCGACGACGGTGTCCGTGCCATGCAAATCGGTGAGCTGCCCTATGCAGAGAAATGCCTGCTTGCCGCCTTGGACCTTCGTCACGATTTGAAAGCCATTGGTTTCTTGGCTGAAGTCTATTTGCGGATGCAGCAATATGACAAAGCACTGCCCCGATTGGAAGAGCTGGCCGTCGTGCCTGAGGCAACGACCGACGTGAAACTGCTGCTGGCCGAGACGCAGGGTCATCTGGAACTCTGGGCCGATCAGCGTGCCACCTGCCGCGCCTTGTTGGACGAGATGCCCGACGACCCCCGTGTGCTTTTCCTGGCCGCCGAAGCCGACTACGGACTGGATGCTCCCTTCGAGGCCATTGCCCACCTGACGCAAAGTTTGGCTCTGCGCGATGACTATCAGGCACCCCGCCTGCTGCGTGCCCGCATCTTGGCCGACATGGGTCAGTGGAACGAGGTGTTGCCAGATACAGAAGTGTTGTTGGCCGCCGATGGGGAGAACGAGGCTTTTATCCAGCTCCACGCCGAGGCCCTGACGGCTTTGGGAAAGGTGGAAGAGGCTACGGCTGTCTGGGAACAGTTGCGTGCTCTCAATCCCTTCAACCAAGAAGCCGTGCTGGCATTGGGGGCATTGTACGAACAGGCGGCACATTGGGACAAGGCACTCGCGCTCTACGACGAAGCGATAGATTTGCAACCCGACTTTGCCGGAGCTTACAAGGCACGGGGTGGGGTACGCCACCACTTGAAGGACGATTTGGGAGCTGCCGACGACTTGAAACGCTCCTTGGAGCTGGCTCCCGAAAAGGCGGCCGAGTTGGACGGCGAATACACGAATGTGGAAAACCAAATGAATGCGCGCTATCGCAGCATGAATCCCTATGGGTTCTGAAAGGTTTGGAGTCTAAAGTTTATAGTCTAAAGTTTATAGTTTAAAGTCTATAGTCTAAGGTTTATAGTTTAAAGTTTAAAGCTTAGAGTTTAAGTTTCATAGTTAATAGTCTGATGAAAATCATATACTTTCACGGCTTCGCCTCTTCCGGCGCTTCGGGCACGGTGCAGTTGCTTCGGAAAATGTTACCCTCGGCTCAGGTCATTGCGCCCGACATCCCTGTAGACCCCGAGGAAGCCCTGCCCATGTTGCATGGACTCGTGACTGCTGAGCAGCCCGATGTCATCATCGGCACCAGCATGGGCGGTATGTACGCCCAGCAGATGCACGGCCATTTGCGCATCTGCGTCAATCCGGCCTTCCATATGTCCACACGCAGCAAGGCTTTCCACACCGGCACGCACAAATGGCTCAATGGCCGTGTCAATCATGAAAAAGAGTTTAAGGTGACGCAGGACACCGTCCGCCGGTTCAACCAGATGGAGCGGCATCAGTTTGACGGAGTCACGCCCGAGGACAAAGATCTGTGTTACGGCCTTTTCGGCATAGACGACCCCTTTGTCAATTCCGCCAATGCCTACGCCCTCTTCACCAAATATTACACCCATGCCGAGCGTTTCGAGGGCGGCCACAACCTCAACGATAAAACCATCCGCAAGGTGCTGTTCCCGCTGCTCGCACGTTTGTTCGGCGAGCGGTTTGAGCAGGCGCGGCAAGAGCCTCTGCCTGACTATATGCAGTGGGGGCAATAATTCTGCCTGTATTTGATTATATGGGTGTCCGGTAAAAGTTTAAGAATTCCGATAAACATTGAAACCTCAGCAAGTTAAGCCCCCAAGGCCGTCAGGCTGCGCCCCGATGGGGGGGAAGCCTGACGGCCTTGAACTTTTACCGAACAGCAATAGTTGAAAAACATCTATTTCCCAAAAGGTTCACACGCTTCTATACGCTTTTTGTTTCCCGAAAAAAGCATTCACTCCTTCACATGAAGGCTTTTTATGCCTGATTTTCAGGAGATTAGAGTGTGAAGGCTTTGATTTCAAAGTATTCACCTCCACTGTGGCGTTTTTACCGTTTTTCTGCTGATTTCCAATGGGTTTCCAGTGTGAAGGCTTACACTTTCCGCCCTTCACAAGCGTTCACCGTCCGTGTGAAGGCTTTGCTGCCCATGTGAACACTTTGAATTCAAAGCCTTCACACCTGAAACCGCTGAAAATCAGAAGGAAATGAGCATTGTGTGAATGGGTGAATACTTTTTTCGGGAAATAAATTACGTATATACGCGCGCGTAAAGAGAGCCTTCACCAAACAGATTAGCGCTTTGAGTTTCGGAGGTTATGAGAGATAAGGTTATAAGGTTATAAAGTTACTACTGTAACGCTTGAATACCATCCACTCAAATGGTAAAATAATAACCTCATAACCCAGGGAGCAAAGCGACCGTAACCTTATAACCTTCAACTTTACATCCGAAAGTTGAATTAGCGCTATTTTCAGCGTGATTATTCCGCTTCGTCTGCCCGGCCGGGCGCGGCGTGAGGTATTCCTCACAAGGTGCCGACTATTTCGCACAAGTCCTGGAGTAGACAAAACAAGTCCAGGAGTAGACAAAGCAACTCCCGGACTTGTGGAAGAAACTCCTGGACTTGTGGAAGAAGCATTTCATTCTCTATTATTTATGCCTCTGTTAGGGGATGAAGAAACAGCCTTTTCCACTCCCGTTCAAAGTTGGGCGAGAAAAAGCCCGTGCCCAACCGTCCGATGATTTCCTCTCGGCTGAAAAACCTTCCCCCGTCGAGTTCGGCTGAGGGGCGCGGTGTGGCCGTGGTCACCGTGCGGAACACGTTGACCAGTTCCCGCTCACGTGCCGACTCGAACACATAGCGCGTGATGGCTTCCGGTACAAAATCCGTCAGTCCAATCTCCTCGCGCACCTCGCGTTGCAAAGCCTCCTCTACCGTTTCGCCCCAATCCACATGGCCTCCGACAGCCGTGTCCCATTTGCCCGGTTGGATATCCTTCCAGTCAGGGCGGCGTTGCAGGAACAATTCACCTTGCGGGTTAAACACGTGCAGGTGAACCACCGGGTGCAGCGGTTTGGTGCCGCCATGGCATTCGCCGCGTGTGGCACATCCTATGACGTTTCCCTGTTCGTCCACCAAGGGAAGCAATTCGTTTTGGTTGTCTTGAGGCATGGAGTGTAAGTTTTTGGAATGACAGACTTTTTGTTGATAATAATGATGAAAAATACAACGCTCCGCTTAGGGCAGGAGCAGTGAACTGTCGCCGTAGCTCAGGAAACGGAAATCGTGGCCCAAGGCGTAATCGTAGATGCGCCGCCAGTCGTTGCCCACCAAGGCCGACACCAAGAGCAGCAACGTGCTTTGCGGCTGGTGGAAGTTCGTCACGATGCCGCGCACGATGTGGTACTCGTAACCCGGGGCGATGATAATCTGTGTGGCTGTGTGCAGCACCGGCAGTTCGTGGCGCGTCATGTAGTCCAGCAGCAGTTCCAGCGACTCGCGGGCCGTGAGCGGCTTCTTGCCCGAGGCGGCATATTCGTAAGGCAGCCATTGCGGCACCTGCAAATCGTCCGGCACGGCATCCGGCTGCGCTTCAATCATCACACCTATATAATATAAGCTCTCCAGCGTGCGCACCGAAGTCGTGCCCACGGCAATGCAATGTCCGTCGTGCGCCAGCAGCCTTTCGATGCTTTCGCGCCTCACGGCAATCCATTCCGCGTGCATGGCGTGTCCGCCTATTTCCTCGCTCTTCACCGGTTTGAACGTGCCCGCCCCCACGTGTAGCGTAATCTCGTTGCGTTCCACCCCTTTCGCGTCCAGTGCCTGCAACACCCGCTCCGTGAAGTGCAACCCCGCCGTAGGAGCCGCCACCGACCCCTTGATCTTGCTGTACACCGTCTGGTACGTTTGCAGGTCGCCCGGCTCCGTAGCGCGGTTCAGGTAGGGAGGGATAGGCAGTTCGCCGATAGCCTCCAGCACCTCCGAGAAAGTGACATCCTCGTCGTCCCAGCAGAACACCACCTCGTGGCCCGTGCCGCTCAGTCCCTTGCGCTCCGCCGTCAGCTTCAGCGTTTTTCCGCCCACGCAGATTTCCCTTTCCAGCTTCCCCTCCTTCCACTTCTTGAGGTTGCCCACCAGACACGTCCAAGCCACCTGACGTGTGGTGGCAAAGTTCTGCTGGTAGTCCAAGGGCGTGTGCGGTTCCAGACAGAACACCTCGATGAGTGCCCCCGTGCTTTTGTGGAAATGCAGCCGCGCCTGAATCACCTTCGTGTTGTTGAACACCATCAGTTCGCCTGCCGGGATATATTGCGGCAAGTGGTGGAACACATCCTCGGCAATTTCGCCGTGGCGGTAAAGCAGCAGTTTCGACTCGTCGCGCACGGCTTTCGGGTATTTGGCAATGCGTTCGTCGGGTAAAGGATATTGGTAGTCCGCAATGCGGATATGTTTCGGGTCAAGCATGAATTGTTTTGCCAATGAAAGGGTCAGATATCTTCGGGGAAGGCAGCGGCATCCGGCATCCTGTCTGCCGCAAGGTGTCGCAGCCTTTCCCGAAGCATCCTGACCCCTGATGATTTGTATTATGTTTAGTGTCCGATGATTTTCTCACCGTTCAGGATGTAAACACCCTTGGTCGGTTTCGTCACGCGGCGACCACTCAGGTCGTAGCAAGGCACATCCTTTCCGTCGGCTTCGGCTGTAGCGATACCCGTGGGCACCGTTTCCTCCTCCACCAAGGTGAAGGCATACTGGCAGCCGGTGTCTGACGTGTTGGTGCCGCTGCCCCAGTTGTACACCTTCCAGCCCAGTCCCGCATTTGTTTGGTTAAACTGCACATCACCACTCACGATGATATAGTAGCCCGTTGTGGCAGCCTCCTTGAACTCCCAGCCAGCTTCAGGCTCCGTGGCAGTAGTGGTCAGGGCTGTGTTGTATGTAGCCATGGGCGACACATACGACTGGTCCTTGCGGTTCACGATGTTGAACGTGTTGTCACCCCGGTCCTCGAACTTCCACGTCGAAGTTTCCGTTGCTGTCGTTTCGCCCGTCAGTGTCTCACCCACACCCTGCGACGTGGCGTAACGGTTGCCGCGCAGCGGCGTGCAGAATTGGTACCAATAATAATGCGTGTCAGAGCTGAGTTTCGGTGTGGTGGGCAGTTCTGCCTTTTGGAAAAAGTATTTGCAACCCGTGTCCGTTGTGTTTGTACCGCCGCCCCAGTTGAACACCTTGTAGCCGTTGCCGCTGTTCGTCTGGTTGAACTGCACCGAGCCGCAGGTGATGATGACAAATCCCGTTTCGTCCGCTTTCTTCACCGTCCATCCCGCTTCCGGTTCGGTGGCCACGGTGGTCAGTGCCGTATTGTTGGCCGCAGCCGGCGAGATGTACAGGTTGTCCGCCGCGTTCACGATGTTGAACGAGCCGTCGTTGCGCGCTTCAAAACGCCACGTGGCCGAGCGGCCGGCCGCCTGCTCACCAATCAATGCCTGGTTTTCTCCTTTGGAAGTAGGGTACAGACTGTTGCGGTAAGGCGTGTTGAAAGTGTACCATACGGGAGCCTCTGCCGTGCCCGTTTCCGGCTGGTTCACTTCCGCAGCGGCCACCGCCGTCTTCAGCTGCTCCAGTGCGTCCGTCAGCCGGGCAGCCTGTTCGCGGCGCACCGTTTCCGGCAGGTCCTCCTCCAGTGTGGCCCGCACCTCCTCAGCCGTGGCACAAGCCTCTGTGGCGATGGCGGCAGGGTAGTAGCCCACCGCATCCTTGCAGTGGTTGAGTACGTACGTGTCCAGTTCGTCCAGCGCGTCCGCCACCTTCTCGGCGGCCGTGTCCAGCGTGCGGTTGGGCGAATAGGTGATGCCTTCGAGCGCGTTCTTGCCCTCCGTGTCGGTCAGCACGAAAGTAAACTGCCATTTGTCGCGGCCCGTGCCCCCGTTGTTCACGTGCGGCAGTCGCAGTAGCACCTTGTTCCATCCCTCCTTCAGCGTCAGCTGCACCACGGGGCGTGCCGTCAGGTTCTCGTTCGTCAATCCCTTTTCCGCATTGTCCTGCGGAATGGAAGCATCCGGCTGTTGCCATTCCGGAGCGGCAATCTCCACATCGTTCAGCCAAATTTTGGAGCCCCTGCGGTCCCATGCCCCTGCGGGAGGTGCCGTTTCGTTGCCCGAGCGGCTGTACGTGTAAAATTCAATCTGCGCCCCGGCCTGTTGCTCTTTGGGAGAGTACACATACGTCCAGGCATACGCCGTCTGGTTCGCGCCGGGGTTGGCAAAGAAGGAGGGCACGGTGGGGTGCCATATATGCCTCAGGTAGATGCCCGCTCCCGTGGCCGCCTGCGTGCCGTAAGTCTTGCCGCCATATTCAAAGAAATGGGGCAACACCGCGTCGGTACACGTTTCGGGCGGCAGAGCCAGTGCCTTGTCGCCGTTGTTCGGGAACGGTTCCGTGATGCGCCAGCGCACGTTCGTCTGCTTCACATAGGCAATCGGTTCGTTTTGCAGCGAGTGTGCCTTGTGGAAAAGGAAGCGGCGTTCAAAGTCGGCAAACTCCTCAAACTCCTCGCCCGCATTGGGCAGCGTGGTGCCGCCTACTTCGACATACTGCTTTCCGCCTCCGTACCAGGCGCGTTCTGCCGAGGCCAGGATGTTCGCGTAGATGTTGTTCTGCCGCACGATGTCCTCCTCCGAGGCCGTCTTCGTGTCGTTCCACGCCGCGCTGATGGTGCCCGCCACGTCGGCAGTGCCCTGCTGTTCGTAGTAGATGTTGCTCTTGTAGATGCCCACCAAGTCAGCGTACACGTCGAAGTGGTTCGTGTAGTTATAGCGGCAGTCAATGTTGGGCAAGCCCGTCACCACTCTGCCCGCCGTGGCCCACATTTGCGTCATGTCACACTGTTCGGCAGTGGGAGCTCCCGCCACCAAGCGGTTCCACATCACCACTTTCTTTCCCTTGCCGCGCACATAGTCCGCCATCGTCTTCAGGAAGTCGGGATAAGTGATGGTCACCTCGTCGCCGCCGATGTGGATGTAGGGCGCGTTGGGGAACACCTCTACCACCTCGTCCAAGATTTGCTTCAATGCCTCCACGCCCTGATCCGTCTGCATATTGAAGCCCATGGCCTTGGTGAACACATCGCTGTGGCCCGGCATGTCGATTTCCGGGATGACCGTAACGCCCCGTTCGGCAGCGTAAGCCTCCAACTCGCGGCACTGGTCCTGCGTGTAGTATTGTCCCGGGTAGCGGATCATGTTCTCGTCCGCCGTCAGTTGCGGATATGCCTTCACCTCGAAACGCCAGGCCAGTTTCTCCGTCAGGTGCCAGTGGAACACGTTCACCTTGAAGCGTGCCAGTTTGTCAATTTCGTTTTTCAGTTCCTCTATGCTCAGGAACGAGCGGCCCACGTCGTGCATGAAGCCGCGCACCTTGAACGCCGGCCAGTCCGTGATGGAGAGCGTTTCCAGCTGGGCCGTTCCTTCGTAGCCTTCGGCCAGCTGTTGCAGCGTCTGCGCCGCCCGGATGACCCCCGTGGGGGTCAGGGCCTGGATTTGTATGGCATCCGTGGCGATGACCAGTTTATAAGCCTCGTCGGGGAAGAGGTTCACCTGGTGGTTGAACGCCCCGGGTATTTCTGAAACCAGCTCCACCGTCACCTGCGCCTCTGCCGTTTCGCTCAGCGTGCAGCCATAGCCGGTCAGCACGCGGCGCAAGTAGGCGCAGTCCGTAGGGTCGTTCAGCTGCACGGCACGGCCCAGCGCGAAGGGCTCGCAGTCCGTATGTACCAGTTCGTGTGGTTTGGGAAGCAGTTCGTCCGATTGG
This sequence comes from Bacteroidales bacterium, assembly GCA_022773145.1. Taxonomy (GTDB): domain Bacteria; phylum Bacteroidota; class Bacteroidia; order Bacteroidales; family Bacteroidaceae; genus Alloprevotella. The sequence continues at coordinate 29,150 of JALEYW010000061.1, read as the reverse complement.
GCTTGCATGGACAGGGGCATGGCCATGCAGGCACAGAGAGCCAAGCCAGAAGTAAGAGAAGCGATTTGTTTCATGGATAGCCAGGTTATTAGTTTGAGATGTTGCAAAAGTATAAAAAAACATTTATCCGCTATTCTTTTGCCGGCTTTTCGCACGTTCGGCTCCTCGATTTGTGCCTTCGGCTTGCCCCTTCGGATTTCCGATGCTGCATTTTGTAGGAACACCGGCCGGTGGTACATAGCATTTTGGGCGGCCTATGGATTTCCGGCTCCTTTGTGAAAATGAAAAGAACGGCGTTGCATCATGCCTTTTGCCGCGCAGCGTGGGATTTTGCAGCAGTTTTTCAGATTTGATAAGAATTTGCCCTACCTTTGTCCACGTCAAACACCGGACCGACTGTTGTTGGCCGGCATCTCTTTGTACTGCCATGAAACATATCCTATATATAATAGGCGTACTCTGCTGCATAGTTGCCACCGCTTCGGCACAGACCGTGAGCGAAGCTGACGCAAGAAGCAAAGCACAGGCTTGGTTTGTGCAACATGACGCGCCAACCGCGACTTCGACCCTTCGAGGCCATCTGCGCCTGTGTCGCGAAACACCCCGCGCCTTTTTGTTTGCCCAAGGTAGCCGTTTTGTGCTGATAGCCTCTTCCGAAACAGAACCTGAGGTGCTGGGCTACGGAACTGTGGCGGACAGCGAAAACCTGCCGCTCCCCTTGGAAGCCATGCTTGGGCATTCTGCCGCAGGCCGTGCGGTCTATCCGCCGCCGGGCAGCAGTTGGAAGGCCGTGCAACCGTTGCTGACCACTGTGCGTCATCAGAAAGCACCCTACAACAACGCTTGTCCCTATTACCTCCACTCCGACGGCACACTCAGCACTACGCGCTGCGTGGTGGGCTGCGTGGCTACGGCAATGGAGCAGATACTGACCTACTACCGCCGCGAGTATGTGCTGCAAGATACCCTGCACGGCTGGAGCAGCGAGCATTACGACATCCCCGACGTGTTGCCCGGCGAAAGGGTCGATACTCGTTTGGTGCTGGACGATTATGACAACGTTCCGGCTACGGCGGAGGAAATAGATGCCGTGGCGCGACTGTCATACTGGTTGGGCGTGGCCTGCCGGATGAACTGGGGAGTGGGCGAGAGCGGTGCGTCTACTGTGCGGTTAGTAGAACCGCTGCAAAGGGCGTTCGGCTTGAAGTATGTGCATTACCTCGATAGTTATCAATATGCCCCGGCGGCCTATTGGAACTATATTGCAGCAGAAATTATGCAGGGGCGGCCGGTGTACTATGCCGGGTCGCTGATGCGCACCGGGGGACATGCCTTTGTGCTGGACGGATTGGACGACAAGGGAATGTTCCATGTAAACTGGGGCTATGGCGGCGACTTCGACGGTTATTTCCGCTTGGACGTGCTGGCACATTTCCAGCCCGAGGACGAGCGTTGGGATGAGTTTGTGGAGAATGGCTTTTTCTGCAACCAGGAGGCCATTGCCGTATGTCCCGATTCCGTGCCCGGCATCTGTCCGCCCGACACGCTGGAGCGCACGGGGCGCGAAATACGCGTGCTCGGCGCATGGACCGTGCAGGAGCCGGTGACAGGTTGCCATACGCAGCTGATGCTTGACGTGCGCAACGAAAGCGATCAGGCCCTCACCACGCCGTTTGCCCTGGTGCTGGGGTCAGAAACCGATACGGCACGCTATGAACAAGGCGACTGGCTGGCCTTCACAGGGCGTACGCTCGAAGCCGGCGAACGCGACACGCTGAGCGTTCACCTGCAGTTCAAACGGAGCGGACGGCTGTGGCTTTACATCACCCCCGACGGCGTGCTGACGCTCGACAGTCTGCAGCTTGACATTGCCCAGGGAGGAACAGCGGCGATTGAAACCGGCGAGCCGCAGGTGGAATTTCCCGCCACAGGCACGGCACGCCTGCTGATACCTTTGTCCAATCCTTCGGCCACGGACCGCGCCGCACAGAGCTTTGAGTATGACCTGCTTGACGTGGCCTCCTGCGACAGTTGCATCAAGCAACATTGGATTTACCTGGAGCCGGCTGCCACCGTGACCGATACGGTGCAATTCACTTCGCTCGTTCCCGGCCGCCACTACAAGCTGAGGGTGCGCCGCCGCTGGCCCATCGTGCAAACCCTCGACTTCACGATGCCCGTGCCCGAAGGCATTGACGATGCCCGGCTGCCCGATGAGGCTTTGCCCGAAGCGTGGTATACGTTGGAAGGCCGGCGCATCCGTCGTCCCCTTGCCCCCGGCGTGTACCTGAAAAGGGTGGGGCTGCGGACAGAGAAAATTATCATTACCCGGAATTAAAACCATCATGTTACATAAAGTTTTTCTCAAAACCTGCTTACTGACAACGGGCGAGAACGGCGCAGACGAAATCCGTTCGGAATGCTACGGCGCTTGTATCACCGAGGGCAACGACGTGATGTTGCGCTACGCTGAGCCGGACAACGACGGCACGGCGCACCTGCTGATTACGGACGGACTGGCCGACCTAAAACGGCAGGGCAACACGCGTTCCCGCTTGACCTTTATCGAAGGCAAATTGCAACCGTGTTTCTATGCCACTTCTGTTGGCACGTTGGACCTCAGCATCTTTACCCATTCCTTCAGCTTCGAGCCCACTCCGCAAGGCGGCACGTTTGAAGTTCGCTATACGGTGCTGGTGGGCGGAGCGCAGGTTTCGGACAATGTGCTGCGGATAGTTTATAGCTTTCGATAGATAGCGATAGTTTTCTATAGTTTCGATAGATTGCTATAGTATCTCATAGTTTCCTTTAGCCTTTCAAAATTCTAATCCCATGCTTTCCCGATTTCTCCAAAACAATGAGGAGCGTTTCCTCGAAGAGCTTTTTTCCCTGCTCCGCATCCCGAGTATCAGCGCGGAGCCTGAACACCACGCCGACTGCCTGCGCTGTGCCGAACGGTGGCGCGAACTGTTGTTAGCAGCCGGTGCAGACCACGCAGAAGTAATGCCTTCGCAGGGCAATCCGCTGGTCTTTGCCGAAAAGAAAGTAGACGATGCCGCACCCACCGTGCTGGTCTACGGCCACTACGACGTGATGCCCGTGGCACCGCTCGACAAGTGGAACTCTCAGCCTTTTGAACCCGAAGTGCGCGACGGACGCATCTATGCACGCGGTGCCGACGACGACAAAGGACAGAGCTTCGTGCAGCTCAAAGCCTTTGAATACTTGGTGGCGCACGGCCTGCTGCGCCACAACGTGAAGTTCATCCTGGAAGGGGAAGAGGAAATCGGCTCTCCCTCGCTCAACGCCTTCTTGGAACAACACCGTGAACTGCTCCGTAGCGACATCATCTTGGTGAGCGACACCTCCATGCTGGCAGCCGACCTGCCCTCCTTGACCACGGGGCTGCGCGGACTGGCCTACTGGGAAATAGAGGTTACAGGCCCCAACCGCGACCTCCACTCCGGCCACTTCGGCGGAGCTGTGGCCAATCCTGTCAACGTGCTGTGCGAGATGCTGGCCAAGGTGGTCGACGGGCAGGGACGCATCACCATCCCCCATTTCTACGACGATGTGGAGGAGCTTCCGGCCGAAGAGCGCGCCATGATAGCCTCCATACCCTTTGATGAGGAACGCTACAAGCAGGCCATCGGTGTGGACGAGCTGCGCGGCGAGGCCGGCTATTCCACCATCGAACGCAATGCTTGCCGTCCCTCGTTCGACATCTGCGGCATTTGGGGTGGACATACCGGCCAAGGCTCCAAAACCGTGCTGCCCTCCAAGGCATTCGCCAAGGTGTCGTGCCGCTTGGTGCCCCATCAGCAGCATGAAGTCATCTCGCGACTGTTCATTGACTATATCCAGAGCATCGCCCCACGTTGCGTAAAGGTGGAAGTGCGCCCCATGCACGGCGGCGAAGGCTACGTGTGCCCCATCAACCTGCCGGCTTATCAGGCTGCCGAGGCCGGATTTGCGGAAGCTTTCGGCAAACGCCCCTTGGCGGTGCGCCGGGGTGGCAGCATCCCCATCATCAGCGACTTCGAGCGCGTGCTGGGCGTGAAGACCATCCTCATGGGCTTCGGATTGGAGAGCAACGCCATCCACTCGCCCAACGAGAACTTCCCCCTCGATATGCTCCGCAAAGGCATTCACGCCGTAGTGGGCTTCCACCAAAACTTTTCCAAAGCGTAGTTCATTGGCGAAGCCGGGCTACACATTAAATTATAGCAACCAACTTTTTACTATGAAACCTATCTTATCGCTCCTAGCCGCCCTGTGCTTGCCGGTAGCATTGTCGGCACAGACCCGGATGTCGTGGATTTCGACCGACATCCACGTGTCGCAACACGCACCGGAACCAACTGCACTCACCGCCGACACCATGCTTATTGCCTGGCGCGGCGAGCGGGCCTCCATGCAGGCACTAATCTATGCCCCTGAAACCACAGGCTCCTTGCAGCTACGCCTCACGGAGTGGAAAAACGGTGGCAACAAAGTGCCTGCCGCACAGGGTTCGGCGCATTTCGTGGACTACGTCACGACGGATAACTTCCAGTATTGCGGCTACCACCCCACGCACCTCACGCCGTATCAGGTGCCCGACTTGCTTTCCAACGCTAATACGCATAGCATCGGAGCGCGGCAGACGCAGCCCGTGTGGTGTACCTTTGAAGTACCCCGAAGCGCGAAGCCCGGCGTGTACAAGTTGAGGCTCGAACTGCTCGATCCCGCCGCACAGTGCGTGGTGGGCAAACTCAATCTGTCGCTCAAAGTACTGAACCGCACACTGCCAACGCCGCAGGAACAGGCTTTCCACGTAGACTTCTGGCAACAGCCTTACGCCGTGGCGCGCCACTGTGGGGTGGAGCGGTGGAGCGATGCCCACTTTGAGGCACTGAAACCTTATTTGCAACTCCTGGCCCGTTCGGGACAAAAAGTAATCTCCACCATCCTCTTCTATGAGCCTTGGGGCGACCAGAGCTACGACAAGTTCGACCCCATGGTGCGCACGGTGAAGAAGGCCGACGGTTCGTGGAGCTATGACTACACCGTTTTCGACCGCTACGTGCAGCTCTGCATGGACTGCGGCATTTCCAAACAAATCAGCTGTTACTCCATGGTGCCGTGGGACATGAGTTTCCGTTATTACGACGAGAAGCTGGCACGCGAGGTGGACCTGAAAACCACTACTTCCTCAGCCGAATACAAGGAACTCTGGACTGCCTTCCTCAAAGACTTTGCCGCACATCTCCAGCAAAAAGGGTGGTTCGATAAAACCTGTATCGCCATGGACGAACGCGGCCTGGCCAATATGCTTGACGCTTACCGCGTGGCACAGGAGGCGGTGCCCGGAATGAAAATGGCCCTGGCGGGAAACTACCACGCCGAACTGGTGGACAAGTTACACGACTACTGCATCGCTTTCGGTCAGGACTTCAGTGCGGAGGAACTTGCCGCACGCCAAAAGCAGGGCCGCGTTTCCACCACCTATACCTGTTGCAGCAACACCCATCCCAATCTCTTCAGCAACAGTCTGCCGGCTGAGGCAGCCTTCTTGCCGCTGTACTGCATTGCCAATCATTTTGAGGGCTACCTGCACTGGTCGTGGATGAACTGGGACGACAAGTCGCTCACCGACAGCCGTTATCGTCTGTTCGCGCCGGGCGACACATATCTGGTTTATCCCGGTCCGCAATCTTCCGTGCGCTACGAACGCTTCATCGAGGGCGTGGCCTTGGCCGAGAAAGTGCGCCTCGTGCGTCAAGAGTATGCCTCCGCCGCTCCCGCTTTGTTGGAACAGTTGAACCGCCTCCTCCAACGCTGTGAGCCGGAGGAATATCCCGAAGGCGAAACCGCTGCCACATTGGTCAACGCCATACGCCGCGAGGTGAACGCCGACTAAGTCCGGATGTAAGAAAACACGTATTTACCTTCCCTCTTTGAGTATGCACTTATAGGTTCTGAAACCATCCGAAAAAAGCCGCCTTGCCAGGAATCGGCTGTATGCTGATCTTTGCGCAAAAAATGAAGTTCAACTTGAATGAGAATAATCGGCTTGTGACATTGACAACAATCCTGTGGAACGCAATCAGAGACCATCGGTAATGGGGCGGACAAACTACCTCTTCAGCAAGAACGACAACGGGGCCGTTGACAACACCATCTTCTACACCCTCATCGAAAGTTGCGATATCGTAGGCATCAACCCCTTGGAGTGGCTTACTTGGGTACTCAACACCCTCCATGAAGACACACTGCCGGACCGGATAAAGAACATGCTTCCTTATTACTACAAAAAATCTCGCGGATGACTGATCCGCGAGATTTTTTTGATTTGTGACGGCGTTTTTCGGATGGTTACCTTATAACCTTCAACTTTCCTTATTTCTAGAAGTTGAAAAAGTGGGATTTTCCATTGTCTGAACCCAGCCCTTGCCAAAAGCAAAGGTTGGGTCGTCAATGGAAAATCCCACTTTATTTGTGTCAATGCGTCCACCGGCTTTCAGCCCACAATGAGCAGCAGGCCGAGGAGGGAAATGCAGGCTCCGGCGATGGCCAGACCAATGCCGATGCGCTCATAGCCCCGGCGGTAGCGGTCGAGCGAGCAGAAAAAGAGCAGCAAGGGTAAGAGCCACAACAGTTGCGTGGCCAGATAGAGCAGGAACTGCGTGAAACGGCTGCTCCCCGTGCCAAAAGGCATTGCTCCAAACAGGAAGAATGGTGAGAGCAGGGTGGGGAGCAGGCTCACGCCCGCCAAGGCCAACAGCCATTTGGGAAAATCAGCCATAGTGCGCTGTTGCCGTTCAGGCTTCGTTAATCCGGTTTACAATCCATGCACCCACTTCCTTTGTGCCGTACTTAGCGCCGCCTTCCACTTGGATTTCCGGTGTGCGCACATTCTCGTCGAGACTTTCCTGCACCACCTTACGGATGAGCTTGCCTTCCTCCATGAGGTCGAAATATTCAAAGAGCATGGCCACCGAGAGAATTTGCGCCAAGGGGTTGGCAATGTTCTGCCCCTTTGCCTGCGGCCAAGAGCCGTGGATTGGTTCAAACACCGGTGTGCTCTCGCCCGTTGAGGCCGAGGGCAGGAGTCCCATGGAGCCCGTGATGCACGAGCCTTCATCGGTCAGGATGTCGCCGAAGGTGTTTTCTGTTACCATCACGTCAAAGAAGCGCGGTTCTTGAATCATGCGCATGGCAGCGTTGTCCACATACATGTAATCGGTCTGTACGTCCGGGTACTGCTTCTCCACTTCCTGCGCCACCTTGCGCCAAAGTCGCGACGAAGCAAGCACGTTGGCTTTGTCCACCACTGTGAGATGCTTGCGACGGCGGCGTGCATATTGGTAAGCCACGTGGAGAATGCGTTCCACCTCCTCACGTGAGTAAGCATTTGTGTCGAAGGCATAGTCCGTGCCTTCCTGCTTCTGGCCGAAGTACATACCGCCCGTCAGTTCACGTATGCAAACAAAGTCCGCGCCCTTCACCAGGTCTTCGCGCAACGGCGATTTGTGGATGAGGCAGTCGAAGGTCTCCACGGGTCGGATGTTGGCAAAGAGTCCCAGTTTTTTGCGCATGGCCAGCAAGCCCTGCTCGGGGCGTACCTTCGCCGTGGGGTCGTTGTCGAACTTCGGGTCGCCAACGGCTGAGAAGAGCACAGCGTCGGCCTCTTGGCAAATCCGGAACGTTTCTTCGGGGAAGGGGTCGCCCACGGCGTCGATGGCCGCAGCACCGCAGAGGGCAGGCGTGAAGCTCACCTCGTGGCCGAACTTGCGGCACACTGCTTCCATCACGGCCACGCCTTGTTCGGAGATTTCAGGACCTATGCCGTCGCCGGCGAGAACAGCTATTTTCAGTTTCATGTTGTGAGAGAATAATTCGTTGAGAGGTTATTGTATCATGTTGAGCATTTTCAGAGTAGCCTTGATGGCAGCGTCCGTCTGGTCGGCATCCAGGCCTCGGGTGCGGATGGTTTTCCCTTCGTGTTCCCAGGTGATGACCGTCTGCACGAAAGCATCGGTGCGTCCGCCGGGCGGAATCGTTACATAGTAGCCCGTGAGCATGGGGAAGGGGCGGCCCAGGCGGTGCTTGTAGATGTCGCGCACACCGCGCATGAAAGCATCATACTGACCGTCGCCCGTGGCGTGCGCTTCGTAGCACGTGCCTTCGATTTCCATCTTCAGCTGCGCCGTCGGCTTCAGGCCATAGGCCGTGGTGACGAGGTAGCTGATGAGTTTCACCTTGTCCTCCGGCGCGTCGTGCTTCAAGACGTCGTTCACGATGTAGGGCAAGTCGTCCTGCGTCACCATTTCCTTCTTGTCGCCCAGTTCGATGATGCGTTCCGTCACACGGCGCGTTTGTTCCGGCGTGAGTTCCAAGCCGTAGGTTTCAAGGTTTTTCAGGATGTTCGCCTTGCCGCTGTTCTTGCCGAGAGCGTATTCACGCTGCCGGCCGAAGCGTTCGGGCAGGAGGGCGTTGCAGTAAAGGTTCGACTTGTTGTCGCCGTCGGCGTGCACTCCTGCCACTTGTGTAAATACGCTTTCGCCCACAATCGGCTTATTGGCCGGCACGGCGATGCCGCTGTAGCTCTCCACGAGGCGCGATATGCTGAAGAGCTTGCTTTCGTCGATGCGTGTGGCTATGTCGAAGTGGTCATGCAGGATGGCCTGTACGCTCGCCAAGGGCGCGTTGCCCGCCCGTTCTCCCAGGCCGTTCACTGCCGTGTGTATGCCCTGGCAGCCGCAGAGTACCGCTGCCGAAACGTTGGCAATGGCGAGGTCGTAGTCGTTGTGGGCGTGGAAGTCGAAGTGGAGTGAGGGGTAGCGCTTGCGCATTTTGCGGAAATGGCTCACGGCAGAGAGGGGGTCGAGCACGCCGAGGGTGTCGGGCAACATGAAGCGGCGGACGCGCTGCTGGCTGAGTGCATCGACGAGCTGGTAGACATACTCGGGCGAGTCCTTCATGCCGTTGGACCAGTCTTCGAGATAGACATTGACGGTGATGCCCAAGGAATGGGCATGGTCAATTTCGCTGCAGATATCCGCAATGTGTTGTTCGGGTGTTTTGTGGAGTTGGAGTTCGCAGTGGCGGCGTGAGCCTTTGCATAAAAGGTTAATCACACGGCCGCCGCAGTCGTTAATCCAGCGAAGCGAAACCCCTTTGTCAACAAAGCCCAGCACCTCCACGGCTTCGAGCATCCCGTGGCGTGCGGCCCACTGACAGATATCTGTCACAGCCTTTTTCTCGCCATCGCTGACGCGGGCGGAGGCCACTTCGATGCGGTCAACCTTCACTTCGCGCAGCAACATCTTTGCGATTTGCAGTTTTTCGTGCGGTACGAACGACACGCCGCTGGTCTGTTCCCCATCGCGGAGGGTGGTGTCCATGATTTCCATAGAGGGAGTGCGAGGTTAAGTGTTATGCTTGGTGTGCGGCTTCCCATTGGGCAATCTTGTCCTTGCTCTGCACGAGGAAGTCGATGTCGTCAAGGGCGTTTTCGAGGCAGTATTTCTTGTAGCCGTTGATGTCGAAGTGTTCGCTCTCGCCTGTGGCAAGGTTCGTCACCGTTTGGTTGGGCAAGTCGATGCGCACCTGCATTTTGGGGTCGGCAGTGATGGCCTCAAAAAGACGAGAGAGGAAGCCTTCGCTTACCACCACGGGCAGCACGAAGTTGTTCAGCTCGTTCTGCTTGTGGATGTCGGCAAAGAAGGAACTGATGACCACACGGAAGCCGTAGCCCGCAATGGCCCAGGCGGCGTGTTCGCGGCTGGAGCCGCTACCGAAGTTGCGTCCCGCCACGAGCACGCAGCCCGAATAAGTGGGGTCGTTCAGCACGAAATCCTTCGGTGAGCCGTCGGCGTTGTAGCGCCAGTCGCGGAAAAGGTTTTCGCCGAAGCCCTCCTTGTCGGTGGCTTTGAGGAAACGGGCAGGGATGATTTGGTCGGTATCGACGTTCTCAAGAGGGAGAGGCACACAGGTGCTCTCTATGATGTGGAAGGGTTGTTTCATGAGTAATGTATAATGTGTAATGAATAATGAGATATTGTATAATGAATAATGTATTGTGAGGTCTACGACCGACATATAGGACGAAGCACGTTTAGGTTCGAAGCCGTAGGCTTCATTTTACATTCTTCATTATACATTATACATTAAAAAAGTGTGCGTGGGTCGGTGATGACTCCCGTAACGGCTGCAGCCGCTGCAACGAGCGGCGAAGCCAGACACGTGCGTGAGCCCGGACCTTGGCGGCCTTCAAAGTTGCGGTTCGACGTGGAGACAGCCAGTTTGCCGGCAGGGATTTTGTCGTCGTTCATCGCCAGACAGGCTGAGCATCCCGGTTGGCGGATGGCAAAGCCCGCATCGGCCAGCACCTTGTCGAGCCCTTCGGCCTTGATTTGGTCCAGCACGCGCCACGAGCCCGGCACGAGCCAAGCCGTGATGTTTGCCGCCTTCTGTCGGCCTTTCACGATAGAGGCAAAGGCACGGAAGTCCTCAATGCGGCCATTGGTGCAGGCACCGAGGAACACGTAGTCCACCTGCTTGCCCAGCATCGCCTCGCCGCCCGCAAACTGCATATACTTCAGGGCTTTCTCGTCCGAAGCGTTTTGTGGCGCGGGGATGTGCTGCGTGATGCCGATGCCCATACCGGGGTTCGTGCCGTAGGTAATCATCGGTTCGATGTCCTCGGCGCGGAAAGTCAGCTCCTTGTCGAACACGGCATCGTCGCCGCTCTTCAGCCGGCTCCATTCCTCCACGGCCTTGTCCCAAGCCTCGCCCTGCGGAGCGTTGGGGCGTCCTTTCAGGTAGGCAAATGTAACTTCGTCCGGGGCTATAAAGCCGCCACGAGCGCCCATCTCAATGGAGAGGTTGCAAAGCGTGAGGCGGCCTTCCATCGTGAGGGAGCGCACCGCGCTGCCCGCATATTCCACAAAATAGCCCGTGGCACCGCTCGTGGAGAGCTGGCTCATGAGGTAGAGGGCCACGTCCTTGGCGGTAACGCCCTTGCCTAAAGTGCCCTCCACGTTGATGCGCATGGATTTCGGTTTGGCCTGAAGGATGCACTGCGAGGCCATCACCATCTCCACCTCCGACGTGCCGATTCCGAAGGCCACGGCACCCATGGCACCATGGGTCGACGTGTGCGAGTCGCCGCACACGATGGTCATGCCGGGGAGGGAAAGGCCGAGTTCCGGCCCTACCACGTGGATGATGCCGTTGTTGGGGTGGAGCATGCCGAAGTGCGTGAGGCCGAAGTCGCGGCAGTTCTGTTCCAGCGTGTCCACCTGTTTCTTCGAAACGGGATCTTCGATAGGCTTGTCCTGGTCGTGGGTGGGCGTGTTGTGGTCGGGCATACAGTAGATATGGTCCGGACGGAAACACTTCAGGCCGCGTGCCCGCATACCGGCGAATGCCTGCGGACTGGTCACTTCGTGGGCATAGAGGCGGTCAATATACAGTTGGTCGGGACCGTCTTCCACGTGCTGCACGACGTGGCTGTCCCAGATTTTGTCGAAAAGAGTGTTCATGCGTACTGTGTATGTTTGGGGGTATATATTCGAGGGTTATGAGGTGTTGCGCTTCGCGCAGGTTATGAGGTTATGGGGTTATGAGGTTATAATATTACGGGCTAAAGGCTTCACTTGCTCAAAGAGTAACCTCATAACCTCATAGCTCATAACCTACGCGAAGCGACATGGGAGCTCGCAGCGCTATGATTTCTTGAAACTGTTGATGGCATCGATATAGGCCTCCACGCTGGCGGCCACGATGTCCGTGTTGGCACCGAAACCGTAGTATACGGAGCCGTTGTACTCCACCTGCATGTGGACCTTGCCCACGTCGTTCGAGCCCCGGTTGATGGCTTGGATGGTAAACTCCTTCAGCGTCATCTGCCGGTGGATGATTTGCTTCAGGGCGTTGATGGCTGCGTCCACCGGACCGTTGCCTTCGGCGGCAGCCTGGAATTTCTCGCCCGCAATGTCCAGCACGATGGCTGCCACGGGACGCACGCCGTGGCCGCTCGTCACCTGCAGGTAATCCAGCTTGATGTTGTGTGAGGCCGCCCGTTCAGCACCGGCCAGCACGAGGATGTCATCGTCCGTCACCTCCTTCTTTTTGTCTGCCAAGGCTAAGAAACGCTGGTAGATGTCGTTCAGCTTCTCCTCCGCTACTTCCACACCGAGCACTTCGAGGCGGTGCTTCAGGGCGGCGTGGCCCGAGCGGGCGGTGAGGATAATCGAGTTGTCATCGATGCCCACCTCCTTCGGGTTGATGATTTCGTAAGTTTCCACGTTTTTCAGTACGCCGTCCTGGTGGATGCCGCTGGAGTGGGCAAAGGCGTTGCGGCCCACGATGGCCTTGTTGGCCTGCACGGGCATGTTCATGAGCGAGCTCACCATGCGCGAGGTGGCAGCGATTTTCCGTGTGTTAATATTCGTGTCGATGCCCAGGTGGTGGCACTTCAGGATCATGGCAATCTCCTCCTCCGACGTGTTGCCGGCTCGTTCGCCGATACCGTTCACCGTCACTTCCACCTGGCGTGCGCCGTTCAGCACACCCGCCAGGGTGCAGGCCGTGGCCATGCCCAGGTCGTTGTGGCAGTGGGTGGAAATGATGGCGCGGTCAATGCCGTCCACGTGGTCGCAGAGGTATTTGATTTTCGCGCCGTACTCGTGGGGCAGGCAGTAGCCCGTCGTGTCGGGGATGTTCACCACGGTGGCACCCGCCTTGATGACAGCTTCGACCACGCGGGCCAGGTATTCATTGTCCGTGCGTCCCGCATCCTCGGCGTAAAATTCCACGTCCTCCACGTAGCGCTTGGCATATTTCACCGCTGCCACAGCGCGTTCAATAATTTCCTCGCGGTTGGAGTTGAACTTGTAGCGGATGTGGCTGTCGCTCGTGCCGATACCCGTGTGGATGCGCTTGCGTTTGGCGAAGCGGAGCGCTTCGGCAGCGCAGTCAATGTCCTTCTCCACCGCGCGGGTGAGGGCACAGATGGTGGGCCACGTTACAGCTTTGGAGATTTCGATGACCGAATTGAAGTCGCCGGGACTGGAGATAGGAAATCCCGCTTCGATGACGTCCACGCCAAGCGTTTCAAGCTGCTTCGCCACTTGGATTTTTTCCACCGTGTTGAGTTGGCAGCCCGGCACTTGTTCTCCGTCGCGGAGCGTGGTGTCGAATATGTAAAGTCTGTCGTTCATACAGTTTGTTATTTTGTGTTTGTTTCGTTGTCAGCATAAGCAGAAGCCTCACCTCCGTCAAATGATTGGGAAGTGAGGCTTAATGGTTATGGGAAAAGCAAGGCAAACAAGCATTCTTTCTTAAAAGTGCAATTTCTCGCCATGGCAAAGCTCAAACAAGTTTGGCTTTGCTCATTTGGCTTAACGAAATCGTTCGTTTTCCGTGCATACCTCTTACTTCCGCGTGCCGTTTGCACGCAGGCTGATTAGTATGCTCAGTCGGAAAATGTGAAGGGCGGAATTTGCCATGTGCTTTTGTTTTTTTGTGTCGGTGGGTCGGCCAAACGCAGGGAGGTTGTGGTTTATTTTACCTGATGGACCGCATTCCGTGCTCTTTTGTGTGGCAAAAATAGGAATATTTTTACAAAACGAAAGTTTCTAATTTATTTTTTTTGATTTCTGATTGTTGTCGCTTGTTGGTGAAAGCTTGGGAAATATCGGATTTTTGCTCCTCTATATACGTTATTTTTTTCTCGAAAAAAGCATTCACTCCTTCACATGTGGTGTGTTTCTTGCCGATTTTTATGGGTTTTAAGTGTGAAGGGTTGAATTTTCAACCCTTCACAGCAGACAGCTCGTTTCCTGTTGCCTTTCTGTTAGTTTTCATCCTGTTTCAGGTGTGAAAGGTTGTTGTATCTTCCTTCACCATGTCTTCTCCTGCGGTGTGAATACTTCAGAATGCAAGCCTTCACACTTAAAGTACCTGAAAATCAGCGATAAAATTCCCTTGTGTGAAGGGGTGAATGCTTTTTTGGGGAAATAAAATACGTATATACGCGCGCGAATAGGTAGGTGAAGGCTGTGCAAAATGTATATGCTGACAGGTGTCCATGGATTACAATGGCATACTTTGAGAATGGTTGATTCTTATAGACAGCCTGCACACCGCTGATAACCCACTGCGTTTCACCCTTCACAAGTCCCGGACTATTTTTCTCAACTCGCCGTGTAGAGAAAAATAGTTCGGGACTTGTAAACACCAAAGCCAGGAGTTGGGGAACACCTATTGCATATGCTGGAAAAGAAGAAAAGAATGATAGTGGGAGTGCTGAGTAAAATTGTCGAAAATCAAAGCTTCAGGATTTTTTGAGACATACAGATGAAGTATCAGTCCGACACCGCTTCCGGTTCTTTCTATCCAGTCCGCTAAGTTCCGCGCGGTCGTATTATCTGACTGCCAAGTTGGCCACATTGCCGGTTTGCAACCAAGGTGCTTCGGGGACGGTTGCCGGCGCTTCGCGCTGCGGTTCCTCTTCTGCCGGAGCGTGCTGAGGCGTAGCCGGGGCAGTCCGTCCGGCGGCCGGATGAGTCGGTGACGGGGAAGGTGTCGGGCGTGAGGCGGGAGCGGATTGTATCTGTACGATGTAGACCGTGTCGCGCCGCGTTATTACCCGTTCGCAATACAGTGTATCGACAACGGACGAGCGTACGGCCTGTGCCCCGTCCATGCCGTCCGAAGAACTGGCATGTCTGCCTGCCAGCCACATGCCCCCGCCGCCTATCAGCAGGCCGCCCATCCATACGGCGGCGTAACGCCACCAGCGATGCCGGGCAAGGCGGGTGGTGGGTGGAGCGGGGCAGAGCGACAGGATTTCGTCGCACTCGGCATCAGTCAGCGCGCCGCCTTCTGAGGGTACGGAGGTGAAGAGCAGGGCATAAGCCGCCCAGCGCGCATCGTAAGCACCCGACTGGAAATATCGCCGCAGCCGTTCTTCCTCGGCGGCAGTGGTTTCCGCTTCCATATAGCGATGTAACAAATCTGCAATCTCTTCTTCTTTCATATCGTACAGTCTTGAAATTCTTTTTGAGGTTAAAAGATGATGAGGTTATGAGGTTAAAAAGTAACTAACTGAGCGACGATTCTTGTTTCCCTTTCTTCTAATATTTATAGGTCATTAGCCATCCGCGTCAGCATTTCCTTTCTCGCTCTCGACAGCCTGGTGCGCACGTTGCCGGGCGTAGTGCCCAAGAGCGCGGCAATCTCTTCGGTTGAGAGGTGTTCCACCTCTTTCATGTGGAGGATGATGCGGTGGGAACGCGGCAGGCTTTGCCATACATCACGGGCCCGGTGCGTCAGTTCGCGCTGTTCCATCAGGCTGTGCGGGTTGTCGGAAGCCGGCACGGCCATGTGGTCCATGAGCGTATCGGTGCGGCGCACCGCCATGCTACGCAGCATATTCAGACTGACCTGGCGCACAATGCTGAGGGCGAGGTGGCGGAAATGACGGGCATCGACGACCCGTTCCCTGACCGCCCAAAGTTTCAGCAGCGTGTCCTGCACGGCATCCTCCGCGTCGTCGGCTCCGGGAAGCAGCGACAGCGCCACAGCCATCAGGTCGGCGCGGACTTTGGGGCACTCCTGTTCAAAAAGGCTTCTGCCAAAACCACGCATCGTCATACACTGTTTTTCCAATATTTACTTCCTCGCCCATCGGAGCCAGCGTATAGTATGCCGCATTCCACTCCGTATCTATGCCGGGCCTGTTTTCCGCATAAGTACTCAGGTAGTAGAGGTTCTTGGCCATGTAGTAGTCCAAGTAATGCTCCTTTGTCACCTTCTCTTTCCGGTTCCAGTTCGCCTCCTCGTTGAGCAGCAGCGGCCTGTTGTCCTTCATGCGTTGCCGTATTTCGCCCGGGTGTAGCAGCAGGCCGTTTTCGTCCGTCACATAGGCCGCCATGCTGGCATCCATCATCACCCATTTGCCGAGCGTGAAGCTCCACACCACCGTCACCACCGTGGCATCCGTATCTTCTTCGTAATTTGACTGACAGGTAATGAAGCGCGCCGGCCAGCCGAGCGACAGGTAAAGTTCGGCCAGCACGATGGCCTGTCCCCGGGCGTTCATGCCCTTGCGTCCCGCCTTTTGG
This sequence comes from Bacteroidales bacterium, assembly GCA_022773145.1. Classification (GTDB taxonomy): domain Bacteria; phylum Bacteroidota; class Bacteroidia; order Bacteroidales; family Bacteroidaceae; genus Alloprevotella. The sequence goes on along the minus strand of JALEYW010000061.1, from coordinate 13,032 downwards.
CACCCCTCCACGAGGTCGATGGCGGTGTGGCGCGTCCGGGGCAGGAAATTGCCTTGGTGGGCAATGCGGTCGTGTACCCAGAACATCACATTCTTCAGGCGTGTCAGTTCGTCGCCCGAGCCGGCGATGTAGTCCGCCTGGAAATACGCGCGGATGCGCTGCAAAAGGCTGTCGTCGGCAGCGGCATAAGTCAGGCGGGGCGGGTCGGGCTGGCGGAAGGCCGAGCCTGTGTCGTAAGGTGGCGACTGGCGGAGTATCTTCCGGAAATCGGCATTCTCCTTCATCTGCTCCACCACCGCCACAAAGGCCGCGTCGGACTTCAAGGGGGCGTAGACCGTGTCGGAAGTGATCTGGGAAGGATAGGGGAAACCGCTGTCGGCCAGGAAACGGAGCAGCTGCAAAGCCTCGTCCTTCCAGCCACGTTTCACCAAGAGGGGAAGGAATTTCAGGACGATGTTGTTTTTCTTCACCGACCGCATGGCGGTCCTGTTGGGCTGCGCGGCAAACTTGCTGACGGCATCGAAGGCATGGCGGAGCAGGGTCGGACTGATGGCGGACACATCGCTCACAACGGGCAGGAAGTCCTCATTGCCCGATCCCATGACGCTACCCGTTACGCGGCAGCGTTCCACCAACGGACAGTTCTCTACCGCGCCATAATGGATGGGGAAACTGAACCCCGAGAAAATGATTTCGGAAAGTCGGGGACAGTTGGATGCAATGGGCGGACCGCCTGCCGTCAGCACCACGCCGCTGAATTCGATGCGCTGCAGCTGCGGACAGTCATCGCAGAACCAGCCGTCGGCGTGCCAGAGCGTGCCATCGACAATGACTTCCTCCAAACCCGTAACGTGTTGGAACACCCTGTAAGACAGGAACTGGATGTCGTGCAAATGCAGCGTGCGCAACGAGCCGCAATCGCGGAAACAATTCCATCCCAACTCTGCCACCATTTCGGGAAACTCCACCTGCGAAAGGCTGTCGCAATGGTTGAAAGCCCAGTCCATCACCACCACGTTCTCGGGGAGACGGATGCTACGCAGCGCAGAGTACTCGAAAGCCCCCACGCCGAGGGTATCCATCTGCCCGGGCAGTTCTACCTGCTCTAACCTGCAATGACGGAAGGCAAAAGGCGGAAGTGTCAAGGGGCCGCCCTGCACGGTAAGGCAGGTGTCCTTATATATATAAGGTGTACCGCCGGGCACGAAGGTGGCCTTGCTGAGGTCGAGCCGGCGCAGGCGGCCCTCGGTGGGCTGTTGCTGAAAGTCGCTGCCTGCCATCTCGCGCAGGTAGCGGAGGTCGGTGCCGTTGAGCGCACCTTCCACGGCGAGGTTCGTCAGTGCATGTTTCCGGGCATCACCTATCACATCGGGAAGTGTGCCGGGCTGCCGAACGCTGACGCTCACCATGGTTTCGGTAGCGGCCTGCGCCCCAACCTTTGCCGGCAGCAGGACACCGACGGCCAAGAGCAGGACGATGCAGGTGAATAGGTGATTGATGGGATTGGGCATGGAGGATAGAGATTTAAATTTTTGGAAAAGGGAGGTTCGCAAAGCGCAACCCTCTAAGGAGCATTACCGCGCAAAAATACTATTTCGGGGCGAATGTCAAGAAGCTGGCAGGCGGATTATGCCCGTTCGCCGGGAGAATGCAAGCAATGCAGCCAATGAGGAGAATGCCGGCCGGGCGGGATTATTCTTCCGGAGCCTGCCAGAACCATTGTTCGTCGCTCAGGGCCTGCTGGTTGGGCGGCTCGCAGCCTTCGGGTGTCAGGGTATAATAATCCTCGTAGTTGGTGTCGGGGGCTTCCAAACCGAACTTGTTGTGCAAAAAGGCGCTGAGGTAGTAGAGGTTTTTGGCCATATACTCCTCCAGGTAATGCGCCTTGGTCTGCCTGCTCTGGTGGTTCCAGTTGGCATCCTCGTTCAACACCAAAGGCCGTCCGTCAATGAGCCGCCGGCGCACCTCGCCCGGGTGGAGCAGCAGCCCGTTCTCGTCCGTCACGTACGCCGCAAACGAGGGATCCATCCACACCCATTTGTTCAGTTGTCGGCTCCACACCATGTCGATGACGTGGCAGTCGGGGTCGAAGCGGTAGTTCTTCGGTTGGCAGGTGAGTGCCCTTGCCGGCCAGCCCATGGCCAAGTACATCTCCGACAACACGAGGGCCAGGCCGCGACAGTTGAGGCCGCGCTGCTGACTTTGGCACGCCTGATACAGGGCGATGGCGTTGCGGGGAGTATTGTCGGGAAATCCGCCCGAACCGTCATGCGGAATGTGGTCGTGCAACCAATACATAATGTTCTTCATGCGCGAAATCTCATCGCCGTCGCCTGCAATGCTGTCGAGCCGGAAGAACTCGCGCACACGTTTCAAGTCGGGCGAGGTGGGCGCTGCGTAGCTGAAAGCCGGGGCCGGGCTTGCAGGTTGGGCGGCATAGGCCGGTGCCTGACGCAGGACATTCAGGAAATCGTGCTCCTGCTCCCACTTTACCTGTATCTGTTTCAATATATCTTCAAACGCTGCCTTGCCGTGCAGGCCGGAAAGATCGGTGTCGGCGGCCACATGGCGGTAATTGGCGTAGCCGCAGTTCAACGACTTACGGAGCAACAGCAAAGCCTCCGTTTCCAAACCTTTGAGCGCGCAGACGCAGGCCAGGTTATACGCATGATTGGCTTTGGCCCTCGGGTCGCGCGGCATCCAAGCACTTTTGAACTCCGATGTACCGAAATAGGGTTCCACGCCCTGCACCAACTCGCGCACCCGTTCGGCGGAGGGGCCGGCATGGGTGGGAGGAATGAAATCATCGTTGGCACTGGCCAATACCACACCCGAAACGGTACACTGCCGGGGCATCTGCGGGCAGTTTTCCACCGAACCGAAATTCATGGGCATACAGATGCCGGAGAAAGTGATGTCGGAAAGGCGCGGACAGTTGGAGGCTATGGGCTGGCCGCCGGTGGTGAACACCACGCCGCTGAACTCGATGCGGCGCAGCTGCGGACAGTTGTCACAGAACCAGCCGTCGACGTGCCACAACGCGCCGTCGACGGCGATTTCCTCCAGTGAGGGCAATCCCTGAAACGCTTGATAAGGCAGCATCTCAATGTCGTGGATGCGGACGGAACGCAGGGCGGAGCAGTCGCGGAAGCAACATTGTCCCAACTCCACCAACTGCCGGGGAAACTCCACCTGCGCGAGTTGCTCACAATGGTTGAACGCCCAGTCCATCACCACCGCGTTTTCGGGGAGGCGGATGCTGCGCAGCGCGACGTACTCGAAAGCTCCTACGCCAAGGGTGTCCATCTGTTCGGGCAGTACCACCTGTTCCAGACGGCAATGGCGGAAGGCAAAGGGCGGCAGGGTCAGCGGGCCGCCCTGAATGGTCCGACAGGTGTCCTTATATATATAAGGTGTACCGCCGCGCACAAAGGTGGCCCGGCTGAGGTCGAGCGTGCGCAGCCGGCCCTCGGTGGGCTGTTGCCGGTAATCGCTGCCGGCCATCTCGCGCAGGAAGCGGAGATCGGTGCCGCCCGAGCGCACCCTCGACGGCCAGACTTGTCAGTTTGTACTTTTGCCGCTCGCCAATCAGGGTGGGGAGCGATCCGGGGGTATGTACGCTAACCCGACGCGACTTGGCTCCAAGCGGACCGAAGACCAAGAGGAAAAGAAGCAAAGAATAAAGATGTTTCATCATGAGATGGTGTGATAAGATGAGGATATATGTTTTCAGGTTATGAGGTTATTGCTGAGGTTATGAGGTTATGAGGTTATGAGGTTATAAAGTCACTATTTAAGCGACTGAAGTCTTTAGCCAGTAATATTATAACCTCATAACCTGCGCGAAGCGCAATACCTCATAACCTAATCCCTCATCACCTGCGCGAAGCGCAATACCACATAACCTATCATATAAACACCTAAGGTAGGGGAATGTTACATCATGGATAGAGAAAAATGTGCAGGCACAGGCCATACGAGACTGTCGAATGCCGGTATCATCGTCTAAAGCCGGACTTCGATTGCCAAGACCGGCTTCGGCATTTCCCATTCCCTCTTTGGGGCGAGAAAAACGGCTTTATGATTGCCGACCCTGCGCCCCATCGCATTGTAACACTTTCTTCACAATCCTGTAACACTGCCCCAACAACCGCCCAGTACTTTTGCAACCGAGAAAAAATAACTCTAAAAAACCTCTCCTTTAACAACCACAAACTTTCAATTTATGGAATGGATGTACTTGGGAATGGTGATATTCCTCTTTCTGCTGGCCACCTTCGACCTTTGGGTGGGGGTCAGCAATGATGCCGTCAATTTCCTGAACTCGGCCATCGGCTCGCGTGCTGCCAAGTTCCGCACCTTGGTGTGCATCGCTTCGGTGGGTGTATTCTTGGGCTGCGTGCTGAGCAACGGCATGATGGACATTGCGCGCCACGGCATTTTCAGTCCGCAATACTTCACGTTTCACGAAGTGATGCTGATTTACTTGGCGGTCATGGTGACGGACATCGTATTGCTCGACGCTTTCAACACGTTCGGCATGCCTACCTCGACCACGGTGTCAATGGTGTTCGAGCTGCTGGGCGCGTCGTTCGCCTTCGTGATGATCAAGATGGCCTCCGACGGTCTGTCCCTCGGCATGGGCGACTACCTGAACACGTCGAAAGCCTTAGAGGTGATACTCGGCATCTTCCTGAGTGTACCTATTGCCTTCCTGTTCGGTGCGCTGGTACAGTACCTCACGCGCATCATCTTCTCTTTCCGCATCACGGAAAACCTGCGCTGGAAGGTGGGCTTGTTCGGCGGCATCGCCATCACAGCCATCCTCTACTTCATGCTCTTCAAAGGACTGAAGAACCTGACGTTCATGGGGGCTGACACGAAAGACTACATCCACGACCATATCACGCTGTTGCTGGGCTGCACGTTCGTGGTGTCGGCTGTGGTGATGCAACTGCTCCATGTGTTGAAGGTGAATGTGTTCCGCGTCATCGTGCTGTGTGGCACGTTTGCTCTGGCCACGGCCTTTGCGGGCAATGACCTGGTGAACTTTATCGGTGTGCCCTTGGCTGGCTTCTCGTCGTACCATGATTTCATGGGGGGCGGTGCGGGAAGCAGCGCAGACGGTTTCCTGATGAGTTCGTTGCAGGAATCGGCCAAAACACCCTTCGTCTTCCTCCTGGCAGCCGGCGCCATCATGGTGTTCTCGCTGGCCACATCGAAGAAGGCACGCAAGGTGGTTGAAACGGAGGTGGGACTGTCGCGCAAGAACGAAGGCGACGAGATGTTCGGCTCCTCGAAGGTGGCCCGAAGCCTGGTGCGCTGGGCTGGCTCGGTGGGGGCTTTCGTACAGAACATCACGCCCGACCGCGTGAGCCGCTTTATCGACTCACGTTTCCAAATGCCCCAAGAGGCACAGGACGACACGGCGGCCTACGATATGCTGCGCGCCTCGGTGAACCTGGTCATGGCCTCGCTGCTCATTGCCCTGGGTACCAGTCTGAAGTTGCCGCTCTCCACCACCTTCGTCACCTTCATGGTGGCCATGGGTTCGTCGCTGGCCGACCGTGCCTGGAGCCGTGAGAGCGCGGTGTTCCGCATCACGGGTGTGCTGACGGTCATCGGCGGCTGGTTCATCACGGCCGGTGTGGCGTTTACGGCCTGTTTCTTCGTGGCCACGACGATGCACTTCGGCGGTTCCGTAGCCATTGTGCTGATTGTGGCAGCCGGCATTTACAGCATCATCCATAGCCAGCGCCGCTTTGCCCGCAAACAGCGCGAGGAGGTACAGGAGGGCGATGTGCTCTTCGGACAGATGCTCCACACGCCTGACCGCTTGGCTATCGTGCCGATGCTGACGCGCCACATGAATATGAGTGTGGCGGAGATGCTGGACGGTTACGCCGAGAAGCTACGCCAATCCACCGACGGACTGATGACGGAACAGCTGCGCCCGCTGCGCAAGTCGCTGCGCGACCTGAACCGCCAGAAGCGCGACCTGAAGAACCTGCGCCGCCGCGAAACCATCTGCCTGCGCCGTGCAGAACCGCCCGTAGCAGGCATCAAACTGAGCACGAGTTTCCACCGCACGCACAACGCCCTGCGACAGCTGCTCTACGGACTGATGCGCATAGCCGAACCGGCACGCGAACACGTGGACAACAACTTCAGCCCCATCGAACCGCTCTATGCTGAACGTTACTGCCGGCTGCGCAATATGCTGGAGGAACTGCTGCACGAAACGGCTGACAACCTGCGACGGGGCGACCGCTACGAACAAACCATGCAGGTGGCGCTGCGCTGCAAGGAGGTGCAACGCGGATGCCAGCAACTGGCCGAAGCCGTTGGGGTGGATATGCAAACGAAGAACATGAACCTCAACACAACCACGCTGATGCTCCACTTGGCTCAGGAAACAGAACTCTTAGCTGCCGAACTGCGCGAACTGCTCAAAGCCGGACAGGCTTTCAAATCACTGACTGAAAACTCCACCCACAACGCATGAACCTCATGATAAAGAAGATTGGCTTGAAGACCATGGCCGGCTGCCTGATGCTGGCTGCCATGCCGCTGGCAGCGACAGCGCAAAAGGTGGAATGGCCGGAGTGGATGCCCCATGTGAGCGGTACCATTCGAGGCAAATGGGAGTGGCAGACGGAGAAGAACGAAACGCGCTTTGAGGTGCGCACGGCCCGCGTGGCACTCGACGGCAAGATTACTCCGCGCGTGGAATATAAGGCGGAGATTGACCTCTCCGACGAAGGGCAAATCAAGATGCTCGACGCTTACGCAGGCCTGCTGCCGCTTGACCACTGGGCCTTGCGCATAGGCCAGATGCGCGTGCCCTTCAGTATCGATGCACACCGTTCGCCGCACAAGCAGTATTTCGCCAACCGTTCGTTCATTGCCAAACAGGTGGGCAATGTGCGCGATGTGGGTTTCTACGGCAGTTACAGCTTTGCGGAGTTTCCCCTCATTGTCGAGGCGGGAGCATTCAACGGGTCGGGATTGACCAACCAGAAGGACTACTGGACGAAGAGCCTGAACTTCTCCGCTAAGGCGCAGTACAAATTGCCCATTGGTCTGACTTTGCAGGCTTCGGTGCAGAAGATTTCGCCCGCGGGCGGTGCCACATATCTCTACGATGGGGGTATGACGTTGCGCTGCGGCGGACTGACACTGGAGGGCGAATACCTGCGCAAGCACTACACGAACACGACGTTCAAGGATGTCAACGCCTGGGATGCCTTCGTCTGCTACGATGTGCCGCTGCGGCGTACGTTCCGCAAGATGTCGTTCCTTTGCCGCTACGACTGCATGGGTGACCACTCGGATGGCTCGCTGACGGACGAAGGGGTGCTGAAACTGACCGATGCGGCGCGGAGGCGTATCACGGGCGGCATCACGCTGAGTCTGGCGAAGGAGATGAACGCGGACATCCGCCTGAACTACGAAAAGTATTTCTATGATGATGCCACACTCGCCAAACCGTCGGAACGCGACAAGGCTGTTGTAGAACTCGTGGTGCATTTCTAACCATTTGCTAAGTATTACATTATCCTATACAAGGATGCCGTTTGAAAGTCGGTGTTTCAAAACTGACCCATCAAGCGGCATCCTTGTATACTTATAAACAAAAACTAAACTTCTTTTTGCGCTACATATAAAATAAGGAGTAATTTTGCAGCCGATTACATATATTCTTCACGAAAATCAAAACAATTAGATATGTCCACTACGAAGAAAATCAAGACAGCTTTAGTTTCTGTGTTCCACAAAGACGGTTTGGATGCGCTTTTGGCCAAATTGCATGAGAATGGTGTGCAATTTTTATCCACCGGCGGAACGCAACAGTTCATTGAGTCATTGGGTTATCCCTGTCAAAAGGTGGAAGAAGTAACGACTTATCCTTCCATCCTGGGTGGCCGCGTCAAGACATTACACCCGAAAGTGTTCGGTGGCATCCTGGGCCGTCGCGAACTGGCAGAAGACCGCGCCCAAATGGCCCAATACGAAATTCCCGAAATCGACCTGGTGATTGTCGACCTTTACCCCTTTGAACAGACGGTGGCAAGCGGCGCATCGCAAGCCGACATTATTGAGAAAATTGATATAGGCGGCATTTCGCTCATCCGTGCTGGAGCCAAGAATTTCAACGATGTAGTGATCGTTCCTTCTAAGGCTGAGTACCAACTGCTGCTCGATATTGTGGAAAAGAACGGCGCACAGACCACTCTCGAAGAACGTCGCCTGTTTGCCACACGTGCCTTCGGTGTAAGCAGCCACTACGACACGGCTATTCACAACTGGTTCGCACAGAACGATTTCGTTTAGCCAAATGAGCAAAGCCAAACTTGTTTGAGCTTTGCCATGGCGAGAAATTGAACTTTTAAGAACTAATAACAACTACCTGACTATGGGCTTTTTCTCCAAATTGTTTTCTTTTACCCAAGAGCTGGCCATAGACTTGGGTACGGCAAACACCATTATTATTGCCGATGACGAGATAGCTGTCAACGAACCGTCAGTGGTGGCACTCGACACGCACACCGAAAAGATGATTGCCGTGGGCGACAATGCCAAGCTGATGTATGAAAAAACGAACAACAAAATCCGCGTTATCCGCCCGCTCCGCGACGGTGTGATTGCCGACTTTAACGCTTGCGAACAGATGATGCGCGGCCTGATTAAGAAGGTTCACTCGGGTCGCCGACTGTTCTCGCCCTCATTGCGCATGGTCATCGGTGTGCCAAGTGGTTCAACCGAAGTGGAGCTACGTGCTGTGCGCGACTCAGCCGAGCATGCCGGTGGACGCGATGTCTTCTTGCTTTACGAACCCATGGCAGCTGCCATCGGTATCGGCATAGATGTAAATGCTCCCGAGGGCAACATGATTGTCGACATAGGCGGTGGTACAACGGAAATTGCAGTTATTTCGCTGGGCGGCATCGTGTCGAACAACTCCATCAAGATGGCCGGCGATGACTTCACGAGCGACATCCGCGAATACATGAGCCGTCAGCACAATGTGCTGGTGAGCGAACGCATGGCGGAACGTATCAAAATCAATGTGGGTGCCGCGCTGACTGACTTGGCCAACCCGCCCGAAGACTACGTGGTACACGGTCCTAACCGTATCACTACCATGCCGATGGAGGTGCCTGTATGCTATCAGGAAATAGCCCACTGCTTGGAAACGTCGATTGCGAAAATTGAGCAAGCCGTGGTAAACGCATTGGCCAACACGCCGCCTGAGTTGTACGCCGACATTGTGAAGAACGGTATCTATCTCACCGGTGGTGGCGCCTTGCTTCGTGGCTTGGACAAACGATTGAGCGACAAAATCAATATTCCTTTCCACGTAGCCGACGACCCGCTGCTGTGCGTAGCCAAAGGTACCGGCGTGGCACTGAAAAATGTGGAGAAATTTACCTTCCTGATGCGCTAATCCAAAGCTCAAGTCCTGGGTTATCAGGTTTTAGGTTATCCGGTTATAGATGCCTTCCGGGCGGAAATGTATTCCGCATGAAGCGCTTCTTCATAACCTTATAACCTAAAACCTTGTAACCCATATATTATTAGTGTCCGATGAACAATCTGCTCGACTTTATCCGTAAATACTGTTACGTCCTGCTTTTTTTGCTGTTTGAAACGTTCAGCTTCGTTTTGCTGTTTCGTTTTAACAGCTATCAGGGAAGCGTGTGGTTCAGTGCGGCCAACAGCGGGGTTGCTGCGGCAGGCGGTCTGTACGATGACGTCAGGGCATATTTGCATTTGAAGGACGTGAACAGGGAGCTGACCGACCAGAACCTGGCCTTGCAACGCGAAACGGAATTGCTGCGCCAAGCACTGAAAGATGCCACAAAGGACTCCACCGTTACGGAGAAACTCATGCACGACCGGCTGAAAGGATTTGAACTCATCCCGGCAACAGTGGTGTCAAACAGTGCAGAAAGAGCAGACAATTACTTAGTCATCGACAAAGGAACGCAACACGGCGTGCGACCGGAAATGGGCGTGGTGAGTGGCGGTGGTGTGGTGGGCATTGTTTACCTCGCCGGGCCAAACTACTCCTTGATTATTCCCGTAACCAACCGAAAGTCGAGCATCAGTTGTCGTGTCCGTGGGCAGAACTATTTCGGGTATCTGCAATGGGACGGACAGAGCATGCTCAGTGCCTACGTGGACGACGTGCCGCGCTATGCCAAAGTGCGCGTGAACCAAGCTGTCGAAACCAGTGGTTACTCGGCCGTCTTCCCGCCGGGCATTTTCGTGGGACGTATCCGACAAATCCGCAACTCTGCCGATGGTCAGTCCTATCGCTTAGACATAACCTTGGGCACCAACTTTGCCAACCTGCGCGATGTATCAGTAGTGGCCACTCCCTACAAGGCGGAAATCGACACGTTGCAAGCCCATGCACGTCAAAGCTTCGACCAACTTCAAATGACCAATTAGTGTCCTCTATTCTTCCGGTAGCTCTATGTTTGAAACTTTTTTATCGCGGTTGGGCTGGTTCGTTTTTCTGCTCATGTTGCAAGTGTTTGTATTCAACCACATCCACCTCTTTGGCTACGCCACCCCACTTCCTTACATTTATTTCCTTCTCATCCTGCCCGGCAACACTTCGCGCTGGGTCTACGTGTTGACAGGCTTTGCTTTGGGATTGCTGACCGATCTCTTTACCAACACCCCGGGAATGGCGGCAGCAGCTACCTGTCTGTCGGGATTGTGCATCCCTTTGTTTCTCAGAATTTTCTCTCCTACCGAAGTGGATGATGAAGTGTTTGAGCCTTCTCATCGTTCGATGGAGTGGGGCCCCTTTTTGCGTTATACCATCACAGCAGTGTTGCTGCAATGCACGGCATTTTTTACCATTGAAGCCTTCTCTTTTTCCGGCTGGCAAATGCTCCTGACCAACATTGGGGGTAGCTCATTGCTCACCACCCTGTTGGTAATTGCCATGGAACTTATTCGCATCAAGAAATGAGCACAGCCCACAACCAATTTGAAATCCGGAAATTCGTCATCGGAGGCGTGGCCATCGGCATCATCATTGTCTACCTCATTCGCCTCTTTACGCTCCAGCTTTGGAGCGATGACTACAAAAAGAATGCCGACTCCAACGCTTTCCGCAAAGACATTCAATATCCCTCGCGCGGCCTCATACTCGACCGCAAGGGACGCATCCTGGTGTACAACGAACCGTCGTACAACATCATGGTGGTGATGCAGGAACAACGGGGCATCGACACGCTGGATTTCTGCCAAACCATTGGCATCACCAAGGAGGAATACATCAAACGCATGGCTGACATCAAGGACCCTAATAAGAACCCCGGCTATTCGCGTTACACGCCCCAGCTCTTCATGGCACAAATCCCGGCGCAGGAATTTTCCCTCTTCCGCGAGAAACTATTCCGGTTCAAAGGCTTCGGGATAGAAAAACGTTCTACAAGGCAGTATACAAGCGGCATTGGCGCCCACATCCTGGGCGATGTGGGGGAAATCAGTCCGAAGGAGCTGGAAGAGGACTCCGACCACTATTACAAAAGCGGCGACTTCATCGGCAAGCTGGGTGTGGAACGCTCGTACGAGAAGCAGCTCCGCGGCGAGAAGGGCATGCGCATCATGCTGCGCGATGTGCGTGGCCGCACACAGGGACATTATCAAAACGGGAAATACGATACGCAGGCACAACCTGGCAAGAATCTCACCCTGGGTTTAGACAAAGATTTGCAAACACTGGCTGAAAGGCTGCTGACAGGTAAACTCGGCGCTATCGTGGCCATAGAACCGAAAACGGGGGAAATACTCTGCATGGCCTCCTCGCCCACTTACGACCCGCGCATCATGGTCGGCCGCGACCGAGGGCAGAACCATCGCCTGCTGAGCAAGGACCCGATGAAACCGCTCCTTAACCGCGCCATCATGGGCACCTACCCGCCGGGCTCTACGTTCAAAATCACGCAGGCTCTCGTCGGTCTGCAAGAGGGCATCATCGACCCCAACATCTCCTTCCCCTGCCATCACGGCTTCAACTATAAAGGTCTCCATGTGGGCTGCCACGGCCACGGCTCGCCCATCAACCTCGTACCCGCCATCGGCACCTCGTGCAACTCCTACTTCTGTTGGAACCTCTTCCGTATGCTGAGCAACAAGCGCAAGTACGGCTCGGTACAGGCTGCCATGACAAAATGGAAAGACTATATGGTGGCCATGGGCTACGGTTACAAGTTGGGCATCGACCTGCCCGGCGAACGGCGCGGCATGATACCCAACGCTCCCTACTACGACAAGGCTTACAAGAAATCGTGGAACGGCCTGACCGTCATATCCATTGCCATCGGCCAGGGCGAGGTTACAGCCACCCCCTTGCAGATTGCCAACTTAGCGGCCACGGTGGCCAATCGCGGTTACTACATTGTGCCCCATGTGGCCCATGCAGTGCAGGACGGTAAGCTTGACCCCGTATATTACGAAAAGAAATATACGGGAGTGGACCGCCGCTGGTACGAATACGCCGTGGCCGGTATGCGCAAGGCGGTGCTCGATGGCACCTGTCGCGGTGCCAACCTGCCGGGCTACGAGGTGTGCGGCAAAACAGGTACGGCTCAGAACCGTGGACACGACCACTCGGCCTTCATGGGCTTCGCTCCCATGAACGACCCGCGCATCGCCGTGGCGGTATATGTGGAAAACGGCGGCTTCGGCAATGTTTACGGCGTGCCTATCGGGGCTTTAATCATGGAACAGTACCTCAACGGCAAACTGTCAGAAGCTTCGGAAAAGAAAGCGCAGCATTTCCAGGATATGCACATCAAATATGGAAGCTACGAGCGATAATGTACAATTGACAATGAATAATGTATAATGGGGGCGTAGCCTTCATTAAGTAGGTGTTGAAAATTAGTTTATATCATGTGTGCTCTATTGGGATGCAGTTAGTTTCTTTTTTTGAGGGAGCATAGCGGGCTATGTGACCGAAAAAACAAGGAACTAAATGCGCCCAAGAGGGGACAGATGATATAT
>JALEYW010000050.1:0-20308 GCA_022773145.1 Bacteroidales bacterium | reverse complement strand
TGCCTTGTTACGATTTTCGCTTGTTTTCTAATTGCAACACTAAGATAAGTGAAAAATCTGACACGGCAAAATCCTGGGCAACTTTTTGTTGCTCAGGAACTTATAAATTAATTTAAATCAAAGTGTTGCGGAATTAAGGATCATTGAAAAAAACGTTCAATCATTCATATATTGTCGTTTATCTATTGATATTCAGAAAATTAAAGCATGAATCTTATAGTATTACTTCATTCATTGAACATCATTAGATGAGCGGTCTTCCCTACTCAAAAATAAATTGTTCTATGAACCCGATGAAGGACTGCTCCCTCAATCTTTCATACTAAAACGATTGAAAATCAGTAATAAATGATACTTGATGAAGGTTTGAAGGATTTTTAGGAGTCGTGAATTACGTATATATATATATGCGCCTGCCAGAATGGATTACATGCTGGCGAAGAATAATCAGACTGCCTTACGTAAATGCGTGTAAGGTGCAGGAATACACCTCACAAGTCCAGGACTATTTTTTACAACTCGCCGATTTGAAAAACCTATACCAAGCCTTGTAATAACAACTCGCCGACTTGTTTGCCTCCCTCTAATTGTTATTTTGGCAATCACCCCCGTCAGTGACTGTTGCCACACCACTGTGATTGGAAACGTGAAAGTTTCGTCACCATATCTGACACATTCCGATTTCAACACCCTTCACGCAGTCCATTATTGAGAAACTGATCCTTGCCTTCATCAGTTCCTTCAAATGGAATGTCATATTCATATTGTCTCATCATAAAAAGGGGACGAAAAGGAACATTAGAAAGGAAACAGCCTACACAATTTTCTACATCATGAAAGCCACCACTTGCGCCCTTTCCAAAGAGCTCAAATGGTGGCTTAACTATATGATTATCTTATGGATTCGTGCTGTCTTCACCTTTCTGCCACATTGCTGTGAGTAAAGGTGCTTCAGCCACGATTTCTACTCCCACTCGATTGTTGAAGGGGGTTTGGAGGAAATGTCGTAACAAACACGATTGACGCCCTTGACATGGTTGATGATGTCGTTCGACACCTTGGCCATGAATTCATAGGGAAGGTGTGCCCAGTCAGCTGTCATGGCATCGGTGCTGGTCACCGAACGCAGGGCTACGGCACTCTCGTAGGTGCGTTCATCACCCATAACGCCCACACTCTTGATGGGGAGCAATACTACACCAGCTTGCCACACCTGGTTGTAGAGGCTGTCTTCGCGGCCTTCGCTGTCTTTTACCTTCCACTCGCGCAAACCGCGGATGAAGATATCATCGGCATCCTGGAGTATGCGTACTTTTTCGGGGGTAATGTCTCCAAGAATGCGTACTGCGAGACCGGGGCCGGGGAAGGGATGGCGCGTAATGAGGTGTTCGGGCATGCCGAGTTGGCGGCCTACACGGCGCACTTCGTCCTTGAAGAGCCACTTGAGGGGTTCACACAGTTGAAGATTCATTTTCTCGGGCAGTCCGCCCACGTTGTGGTGGCTCTTGATGACCTTGCCCGTGATGTTCAGGCTTTCGATGCGGTCTGGGTAGATTGTTCCTTGGGCCAGCCATTTGGCATCGGTAATTTTCTGTGCTTCTGCATCGAACACATCGATGAAGCCTTTACCGATAATTTTGCGTTTGCGCTCGGGGTCAGTGACGCCCGCAAGTTCGGCGAAGAACTTCTCGCTGGCATCCACGCCTATCACGTTCAAGCCCAGGCATTCGTAGTCGTGGAGCACATCGCGGAATTCATTCTTGCGCAACATGCCGTGGTCCACGAAGATGCAAGTGAGGTTGGAACCAATGGCGCGATGGAGCAAAACGGCTGCCACTGAACTGTCCACACCTCCTGAAAGACCGAGAATGACACGGTCATTGCCAAGTTGTGCCTTGAGTTCTGCAACGGTGGTGTCCACGAACGAGGCGGGACTCCAGTCCTGATGACTGCCACAGATGTTCACCACAAAGTTCTTCAACAGGAGAGCCCCCTGGAGAGAATGGAACACTTCGGGATGGAACTGCACACCCCAGAGCGGTTCTCCATCGGCCTGATAGGCTGCATGGAGTACTTTGTCTGTGGAAGCAATCGTATGGAAGCCTTCGGGAATGGCGGTGATGGTATCTCCATGGCTCATCCACACCTGCGAATTTTCCACAAAACCCTCGAAGAGCGGATTCTCCTTTTCGAAGCTGGCGAGTTTGGCACGGCCATACTCACGCGAGCCTGCAGGTTCAACCTTTCCACCATAATGCTGGGCCATAAACTGCGCACCATAGCAAATGCCGAGTATCGGATAACGGCCCCGGATGGCTGACAAGTCCACCTTGAAGGCTTCAGGGTCGTACACGCTATACGGCGAGCCGGAAAGGATTACGCCAATCACGGAAGGATCATCGTGGGGAAACTTATTATAAGGGAGGATTTCGCAAAATGTATCCAGCTCACGCACGCGGCGGCCAATGAGTTGGGTCGTCTGCGAACCAAAATCAAGAATGATAATCTTTTGTTGCATAATATATATGGAGCAAAACGACGACTACTTGTTCTTCAAGGCATCACGAATTTCCGTGAGCAACTTCACCTCTGCGCTGGGATCAGCAGGAGCAGCAGGTGTAGCGGGTTCCTCTTTCTTGCGGGAAAGCTTCATCAAGGCGCGCACAAGGAGGAAAACACAGAAGGCAATAATGAAGAAATCAAGACAGGTCTGAATGAAGTTACCGTAAGCAATACTGACGGGCTCTCCGCCTTCATTTAAGGGATTGACAGGCAAATCGTATTTCAAATCCTTAAAATCAATACCTCCAATGAGCCAACCGATGGGAGGCATAATGAGGTCATTAACAATCGAAGAGACAATCTTACCGAAAGCACCACCAATGATAACGCCGACAGCCATATCCACAGCATTGCCTTTCACTGCAAAGTCCTTAAATTCTTTTATGAAAGAAGATTTTGCCATTTTTTAAAATTTTAATCATTAAACTTGGTGCAAAAATAAAAAGCTTTTCGTACTTTTGCCGTGGAATAAAGAAAAAAGTGGTTGGATTTTCTTCAATTCGCTTTCTTTCAAGTTCCACTAGAGATTATTCACTGAAATATTAACCACTTAATAGTTTATCTCAACTAATTAACCATCATGATTAAAGTAGGTATTAACGGTTTCGGTCGTATTGGCCGTTTCGTATTCCGCGCAGCTCAAACTCGTAGCGACATCCAGATTGTAGGTATCAACGACCTCTGCCCCGTAGATTACTTGGCATACATGCTGAAGTACGACACGATGCACGGCGCATTCGATGGCACTATCGAAGCTGACGTTGAGAAGAGCGAGCTCATCGTAAACGGCAACCATATCCGTGTTACTGCTGAACGCAACCCGGCAGACCTGAAGTGGGACGCAGTGGGTGCTGAATATGTAGTTGAATCTACAGGTCTCTTCCTCACTAAGGAGAAGGCTCAGGCTCACATCGAAGCTGGTGCCAAGTACGTGGTTATGTCTGCTCCCTCCAAGGACGACACCCCCATGTTTGTATGCGGCGTAAACTTCGACAAGTACGTGAAGGGCACTCAGTTCGTTTCGAACGCTTCCTGCACCACCAACTGCTTGGCTCCTATCGCTAAGGTTCTCAACGATAAGTTCGGCATCACCGATGGTTTGATGACCACCGTTCACTCTACTACTGCAACTCAGAAGACCGTTGACGGTCCCTCTCTCAAGGACTGGCGCGGTGGCCGTGCTGCCAGCGGCAACATCATCCCCTCTTCTACGGGTGCTGCCAAGGCTGTAGGTAAGGTTATTCCCGAACTCAACGGCAAATTGACCGGTATGTCAATGCGTGTCCCCACTCTCGACGTTTCTGTAGTTGACCTCACCGTTAACCTCGCAAAGCCCGCAAGCTACGCTGAAATCTGCGCAGCTATGAAGGAAGCTTCTGAAGGCGAACTGAAGGGTGTACTCGGCTACACTGAAGACGCTGTCGTTTCGAGCGACTTCCTCGGCGACACTCGCACTTCTATTTTCGACGCTAAGGCTGGTATCGCACTGACCGACACCTTCGTAAAGGTTGTTTCTTGGTACGACAACGAAATTGGCTACTCCAACAAGGTGCTTGAGCTCATCGCTCACATGGCTAAGGTTAATGCCTAAATTGGCACAATGTAGCGTAAATTTTCGGTATCGCTAAATGTACACGGCCGCTGCAATGCCCAAAGATGAGGTATTGCAGCGGCTATTTATTGAATTGATTTTACCCCGATTTATATCATCACATTTAGATTTTCTCTTACATGTTGTCATCACCTGACCTGATTACCATTCTCGGTCCTACCGCATCGGGGAAAACGAAAGTGGCTGTCCAACTGGCAGCTCGACTCAACGCTGAAATCATTAGCGCTGATAGCCGCCAAGTGTACCGCCGCATGGACCTGGGAACAGGGAAAGACCTGGATGACTATACAATCGGGAAACAGACTATCCCATACCATCTCATCAATATTGTAGAACCGGGAACAAAGTACAACGTTTTTGAATACCAACGCGACTTTCTCCAAGCATATACGAATATTAAAGCTCGCGGAAAAAATGTAATTGTATGCGGCGGAACCGGATTGTATATAGAAAGCATTATACGCGGATATCGACTCTCACCCGTGCCGCAAAATCCAGAACTGCGCGAGCAACTGAAAGGTAAGTCGCTACAAGAACTCACTGATATTCTCAAACAGTTCAAAACGCTCCACAATACCACCGATGTAGACTCGGCTTCACGCGCTATCCGTGCCATTGAAATCGCTTCATATTACGTACACACACCCGTAGACGACCGCCCATTCCCCACTCTATCTTCTTATACAATAGGAATAGATGTGGACCGCGAATTGAGGCGTGCTCGTATCTCCAAGCGCCTACGCCAACGTTTGGATGCCGGTATGATAGACGAAATACATAGTTTACTAAACGAAGGGATTGCACCGGAAGATCTTATTTATTATGGTTTGGAATATAAATATCTCACGCTCTACGCGATTGGTACGTTGAGTTATGAAGAGATGTTTACTAAACTCGAAATAGCCATCCACCAATTTGCCAAGCGACAGATGACTTGGTTTCGAGGAATGGAGCGCCGCGGTGTTGAAATACATTGGATGAAACCAGAAGAAGCTTTACAATTCACGCTATAAACAGATATTATACTGCCCATGCCTACCAAATCATGGGGCGTTATCTATTGCCCCAAAGAAGGGTCTCCGCGCACCCACAAGCGCTGGAACAAAATTCGCCATTATCTGGAATGGCAGGGTGTAGCCTTCGACTATGTACAGAGCGAGGGTGCTGGTTCTGTGGAACGGCTCGCCTCGATGATGACTCGAGCCGGCTATGGAACTATCATCATAGTTGGAGGCGATGCTGCTCTTAATCATGCTCTATGCGGCATCATGAGTTCAGAGTCACCCACCGGTCGACATCCGGCAATTGGAGTAATCCCTAATGGTTTTGGTAATGATTTTGCAAAATATTGGGGTTTTTCTGTAGATGACTATAAATCTACCATCAACTCACTCCTTCACCGTCGTACACGCAAAGTGGATGTAGGTACAGTGAACATCCAACGGATTGATCAAGGAAATGAGCAACTGTTTTTTCTGAATTGTTTAAACTTAGGAATTGCTTCTTCCATAACCAATTTAAAACGCAAAACCAGTAGTTTATTAGGACTGAAAACTCTCTCCTATTTTATCTCCGCATTACTGTTATTGTTTCAACGCACCAACTTTAAATTCTCATTTAGCATGAGCGGCGAAAACATTGACAGTCAAGCAATGAGCATTTGTATTGGTTCTGCTCATGGTTACGGACAAACACCCAGTGCCGTACCTTATAACGGTATGTTGGATATTACTTTGGTTTCAAAGCCCCCCTTGTTGCACATCTTTCATGGACTATGGCTACTCTTTACCGGTCGCTTTTTAAGCCATCGGGGAGTTCGCGTATGGCGCACACAGCATTTGAAATTCACTGGTACCAGCCGTGCCTTGCTTAGTATTGATGGCCGCGTATACCATCACCAAGTAGAAACATTGGACATTCATATTCTTCCTGAAGAAATTGATTTCCTTATCCCATAATGATTTGTTGACAATATTATTTCGGAGAGGGTGCGCAGAGCAACCAATAATTGGTATAACAAATTGAGACATTACAAATCATACGAATTTCTCGGCCATTTCAAAAAAACACCGATATTTCTCCATCAATGGATAAAAAAACAACCTGAAAATCATTTTTTTTCTAAAAACTTTTTTATCCCAACGATTTTTTTCTACTTTTGAGTGCTCAATTGAAACCCACGCTGCAAACTTGAGCTTGCATTCTTTCTGCCGAAATACTAAAATGCGCAAAAGAAAGTCAAAGTCCATGCTCTGGGCTTAAATGTTACAAGTGTGGTATTAGCAATCAAATCAGTCATAATAAGGAATATTCATCGGACTGCAAACTGCTACTATTTATAACTTCATAGCAACTACAACCTTTAAATCATAAGAACCATGTGCTACCTAAGATTTGACAAAGCGCAAATGACCAACCTGCAGGACTCCTTATATAAGGAGATACTCATTACCAACAGGTCAGGAGCGTATTGCTCAACAACCCTTGTAGGGTGCAACATCCGAAAGTACGATGGACTACTTGTAATTCCTATCCCTGAATTGGACGATGAGAATCACGTTCTCCTCTCCTCGCTTGATGAAACCATCATCCAGCACGGTGCTGAGTTTAACCTCGGCCTTCATAAATATCAAGGAGAGAACTACAGTCCCAAAGGACACAAGTACATCGTCAGTTTTGAATGGGAACAAGTTCCCACTTGGACTTATCGCGTAGGCGGCGTTTTACTGAAAAAGGAAATCATCTTCGAACGCTCGGTTCATCGCATCCACATTCGTTACACATTACTTGATGCTCACTCTGCTACCACACTTCGCTTACGTCCTTTCCTCGCATTCCGCAGCGTACGCCAGTGGACACACGAAAATGGGGTGGCCGACCGCAGTTATGAGGAAGTGAAAAACGGCATCAAAATGTGTCTCTATCAGGGCTATCCCAATCTTTACATGCAATTAAGCAAAAAAACTGAATGGAATTACTGCCCTGATTGGTATCGCGGTATTGATTATCCCAAGGAACGCGAACGCGGTTACAACGCTACAGAGGATTTACTCGTTCCCGGCTATTTCGAAATGCCTATCAAGAAAGGCGAAAGCATCATCTTTAGTGCCGGCGTAGAACCTTCTGAAGCTAAGAGCACCAAAGAATTTGTAGAAAAAGAAATTCCTCGCCTTGACCATCGCGACAGTTTCTACCACTGCTTGGTAAATGCCGCTCACCAATACCGTGTGAACAAGGACGGCGAAACATACATCTTAGCCGGTTATCCCTGGTTTAAGCCGCGCGCACGAGATACGTTCATCTCTATGCCTGGACTTACTTTAGCCATCGGTGAAGACGAACGCTTTGAAGCATATATGGCCACGGCATCCAAAGCCATATACAATTTCATACGCAAAGAGCCCATGTCGGTTGGTATCTATGAAATGGAACAACCCGACACGTTATTGTGGGCTGTTTGGACGATTCAGCAATACGCCAAACATGCTTCACGCAAAGCATGCTATGAAAAATATGGCCAGTTACTGAAAGATATCATGGTATATATTCAGAGCGGCAAACATCCCAATCTCTTTATCCATGAAAATGGTTTGGTTTATGCTAATGGACGCGACCAAGGTATCACTTGGATGAATTCTCAATCGAATGGTCGTCCCATAGTACCGCGCTCTGGCTATATTGTAGAGTTCAACGCATTGTGGTACAATGCCCTTAAGTTCTTTGAACAGTTACTCTCGGAAAACGAGGCTCCCGAAAACATGGCTCTTGCAGGTCAAGCTGGAGAAGAAGCAGAAAAAGTAGCCAAATCATTCAAAGAAGTATTCCTCAATGAGTATGGCTATTTGCTTGACTATGTTGACGGCCACATGATGGATTGGAGCGTTCGTCCCAACCAACTCTTTGCCATTGCTCTCGACTTCTCTCCATTGGATATGAAGGAACGTAAGTCGGTGCTTGACATTTGTACGAAAGAATTGGTTACCCCCAAGGGTATTCGTTCACTGTCTCCCAAAAGTGGTGGATATACCCCTATGTACGTAGGTCAGCAATCACAACGCGATTTCGCCTATCATCAGGGTACAGCATGGCCTTGGCTTACGGGTTTCTATCTCGAAGCTTACCTTCGTGTTTATCGCATGAGTGGTGTAAACTACATTGAACGCCAACTCATCGGCTTTGAGGAGGAATTGTTCTATCACTGCATTGGAACCATTCCTGAACTTTTCGATGGCAATCCACCCTTCCACGGTCGCGGTGCCATGTCCTTTGCCATGAATGTGAGCGGTATTCTCCGTGCACTACGTCTGCTTGAAAAATATAATAATGCCATGGAATAAGTTGTATGCGGAGTTCTTTGTTCTCCGCATACATACCCCTTAAAATCGAAACTTATGAAAGTTCTAATGTTCGGTTGGGAGTTCCCTCCTCACATCTTAGGTGGACTCGGAACTGCCAGTTACGGCATCACAAAAGGCTTGGCCGCGCAACCTGATATGCACATTACTTTTTGTCTTCCCAAACCTTGGGGTGACGAAGACAAAAGTTTTATGAACATTATCGGCTTGAGTGAAACTCCCATTGTTTGGCGTGATGTTAATTATGATTACGTAAAAGAGCGCTTGGGTTCTAAAATGGACCCTCAACTCTACTTTGATCTCCGCGACCACATCTATGCAGACTTCAATTACCGCCTCACAGACGATCTCGGCTGCATCGAATTCTCAGGACGCTACCCCGAAAACCTTCAGGACGAAATCAACAACTATTCCATCGTGGCCGGTGTAATTGCCCGCCAACAGCAATTCGACATCATCCATGCCCACGATTGGCTTACTTATCCTGCAGGTATCCACGCCAAGAATGTCAGTGGCAAACCTTTAGTAATTCACGTTCATGCCACTGACTTTGACCGTTCACGTGGTCATGTTAACCCCACGGTCTATGGCATTGAGAAGGACGGTATGGACCATGCAGACTGTATCATGTGTGTGTCTGAACTGACAAGGCAAACCGTTATCAACCACTATCATCAGGATCCGGCAAAGTGTATCACCATGCACAATGCCGTCTATCCTCTATCACAGGAAATCCTTGATATGGTTGCAGAGCGACGTAAAAATCGTTCCAATCGCAAAGAAAAAGTGGTTACATTCTTGGGCCGCATCACCATGCAAAAGGGACCGGAATACTTTGTGGAAGCCGCAGCCCTCGTTTTACGACGTACACGCAACATACGCTTCTGCATGGCCGGTTCTGGCGACATGATGAATGACATGATAAACATGGCAGCTGCTCGCGGAATTGCCGACCGTTTCCACTTCCCCGGCTTCATGCGTGGCAAACAAGTTTACGAAGCATTTGCTGATTCCGATGTCTATGTCATGCCTTCCGTCAGTGAACCTTTTGGCATCTCACCGCTTGAAGCCATGCAGTGTGGAGTTCCCTCCATCATTTCCAAGCAGAGTGGTTGTGCTGAAATCCTTGACAAATGTATCAAAACTGACTATTGGGATATTTATGCCATGGCTGATGCCATGTATTCGCTCTGCACCAATGAGTCTCTCCATGAATACCTGAAAGTAGAAGGAAAGAACGAAGTTGACCAAATCACCTGGGAGAAAGTAGGCAAACGCATCTACGATGTCTACAGCCAGCTTATTCATTAACAGTTGACGGCTACGCCAAAATGCAATTAAGAACAAACTACAGGCAAGTAGCGCATAACCTCAACAAATCAACCATTCATCATGAAAACAGTTTGTCTATATTTTGAAATACACCAAAATATTCACCTGAAACGTTATCGTTTCTTTGACATCGGCACAGATCATTACTACTATGATGATTACGAGAACGCCCGTTCTATCCAAGAAACAGCTGAGCGTTCTTATGTACCTGCCATTGAAGCACTCATCGAAATGGCCAAAGCCAATCCCGGCTACTTCAAATGTGCCTTTTCCCTCTCTGGCTGCGCCATCGAACAGTTAGAAAACCATGCACCACAGGTTATTGAACTTCTCCAACAACTCAACGAAACGGGTTGTGTAGAATTCCTCGCCGAACCCTATTCCCATGGTTTCTCTTCACTGAAAAACGAAGAAACCTTCCGCGATGAGGTGAAGCGTCTCTGTACAAAAGTGAAAAGCCTCTTTGGCAAAGAACCCAAAATATTCCGCAACTCATGCCTTATCTACTCTGACGAGATTGGTGAACTCGTAGCTTCTATGGGTTTCAAGGGTATGCTTGCAGAAGGTGCCAAACACGTACTGGGATGGAAGAGTCCGCATTTCGTATACCACTGCAACCGCGACCCGCGTCTCAAACTCCTCCTTCGCGACCATTCACTTTCCGAAGACATTTCCTATCGTTTCAATGATTCGTCTTGGAGCGAATACCCATTGTTTGCAGACACATACGCAAATTGGATTGCCAACCTCCCCGAAGAAGAACAAGTCATCAACATCTTCATGGAGCTCTGCGCATTGGGTATCTTCCAACCGCTCTCGTCCAACATCCTCGAATTCATGAAAGCCCTTCCGGCACAATTCAAGGAACGCGGTATCACCTTCAGCACTCCTTCCGAAATCTGTTCCAAGGTGAAGTCTGCCGGAGACCTCACAGTAAGCTATCCCACTTCATGGGTAGACGAGGAACGCGACCTTTCTCCATGGTTGGGTAATGTTATGCAACGCGAGGCAATCGAAAAGCTATACTCCATTGCCGACCGTGTACGCATTTGCCGCGACCGTCGTCTGATGCAGGACTTTGATTACCTCCAAGCATCAAACAACCTTCGCTTCATGTCAACCAAGCCCAACAGCTACGGAGGCTATCGCGGAATATATGATTCGCCCTACGATGCCTTCACCAACTACATGAACATCCTTGGCGACTTCATCACACGTGTCAACGACCGCTATCCGCTGGACATTGACAACGAAGAACTCAACTCCCTCCTCACCACCATCAAAAACCAAGGCGACGAATTGGAACTTAAGAACAAGGAAATTTCAAAGCTTCAAAATATGCTCGCACGGTTAGAGAAGAAGGAAGGCGGAGAAGCACCCGCCAAAAAAGCAACACCAAAAAAACCGGCAACCAAAAAAGCTCCGGCCAAAAAAGCTCCTGCTAAAGAGTAAATCATAAAACAGATAGCTCCAACTCTAAAGAGGATGTGTCATCATTGGCACACCCTCTTTTTTTAAAGCAGCAAAATAGTATTTGTCTTGTCCCTCACTATAGAACCTCTAAACTACGAACCTCGCCGTTTTCCACTTCAAAGAGTTTGAAACTCCTCTTTGAGGCCGAAAGAATACCGTTCAGGTGGTCACGACTCGTATCCGTTATGAATATCTGGCCGAACTCGGCCGATGATACATATTGCACAATATTGGCCACCCGGTCAGCGTCCAATTTGTCAAAAATGTCATCCAAAAGCAACAACGGCGAACGCTGCTCCCCCTTCTGTCTCAGGAAAGTATATTGGGCCAATTTCAGGGCAATGAAAAATGTTTTTTGCTGCCCCTGCGAAGCCTCCCGCTTCACACCATAGCCTCCCAAAGTGAACAACAAGTCATCCTTGTGGGGTCCATGCAAGGTATAGCCCACAATACGTTCCCGTTCGCGCCAGCCGGCCAGCAAAGGTTTCAGTTCACCTCTCGACGAATGACTGTCATAAGTGACTTCGACCAATTCGCCCTCCTTGCCCGACAACCGTCCGTACAAATCCTCAAAAAGCGGTTGGAAATCGGCCACAAACGCCTGTCGTTCTCGATAAATCACAGATGCTGCATCCGACATCATCTCCTCCAACACCTCCATAACTGCATCATCCGGTGCATTCTCTTGCTTCAACAACGCATTTCTTTGTTTCAACGCACGCTCATAACGCATCAATGCCTCCAAATACGATGAATTATATTGCATGATAACCACATCCATGAAGTGTCTGCGAGCATCGCTACCTCCTGTTATCAACTCAGAATCCGTAGGTGCAATCATTACAAGCGGAATACGCCCAACATGTTCCGACAGGCGTTTAACATCTTTGCCGTTCTCTTTCAAACGTTTGCGCCCCCCTCGCTTCAATGCACAACAAACCTGCAAAGGCACACCGGTTTCTCGTTCAAAAATACTATCGAGAAAAAAACTATCCGCCTCATGAAACACATTTAAACTATCCTGTGCACTGGCGAAGCCTCGACAAAAGGCAAGATAATGTATGGCATCAAGCACATTCGACTTGCCCATGCCATTACTTCCCACCAAACAATTCACATGAGGCGAAAACTGTAAATCAACAGCACGTAGATTTCTATAATTCAGTATGGAAAGACGCTTTAGTATCATATTTCAGCCACAAAAGTAAGCAAGAATGAGAGCTTACACCAAAGAAAAAGAAAAAAAAGAACAAAGGAAGTAGCCACTTAAACGAAAAATTGTAATTTTGCGCTGCAATTTTTGCGGGTTGGAGTTCAATATTCTCCTTGGAATACTCAAAAGCCAATTAAAGAGACCCTCATTTTCTGCTTGACGGAAGTTAGGCAAACACATTGAAACAAGCAAACTACAAATATGAGCAAACAAACAAACAATCAAGCACTCGACGTAAATGAGACTTTGGCACGTTCCGAAGCTTTCGTCATCAAGTACAAAAAACAAATTATCACCGCTTGTGTTGCAGTGGTAGTAGTAGTAGGTGGCACTTTGGCCTACATTTATGGTTACTCCAAACCTCGTGAAGACAAAGCTCAGGAAATGCTGGGTATCGTCATGCAAAAATATGTCATGGCGCAAGATTACGAAAAAGCATTAAAAGGCGAAGGAAAGACGTTGGGACTTCTGAAGATTGCGGATCAATACGGTTCTACCAATGCTGGTAACTTAGCAAAATATGAAGCCGGTCTTTGTTACTATCAAACTGGCAAAACTAACGAAGCCATCAAATACCTCGAAGACTTCGACACAAAAGGCGACAATACTGTTTCAGCACAAGCGCTTTTTGCTTTGGCCAACTGCTACGCTGCCAACAAACAACTCGACAAAGCCGTTGATACATTCAAGAAGGCAGCCAAAGCCACAGATGTTCCTGCGCTCTGTGCAGAATATCTGTTCCAGGCCGGTATCATTCTCGAAAACCAAAAGAAAAACGAGGAAGCATTGGCTATCTACCAACAAATCAAGAAAGACTATCCTTCCGCACCTCTTTGTACTCAACAACAGCAAAACGGTGTATTGCTCAGTGCATTGATTGATAAATACATTGAAAAGCTGAGCAAATAATTTTTCATTTTTGGGATGTTCTATAAATTAGGCCAAACTGGTTGCTGAATGTTTGAAATGACATTTTGTAAGTTGAGAGAGATTATAGCGAGCTCTACGACTCACGAGACTTGCGAAAAGTCGCTCTCAAACAACAGCAGACAACCGGAATGGAAGAAAACGCATAAGCATTCTTCAAAACCTAATTTATAGAACACACCTAAAGGTTATGAGGTTATAAGGAACATGTCCAAAAAGTTCGTACATCACTCACCGATATTCTTTACAGCCTCATACCCTTTCTAAATGAAACAACTCATTATTCATTCACACTAACAACAAGAGAGCGAAAAAACGCCATTCACCATCTCATCCAACAACCATGTCAACAGCAACCTATTCCTACACCGCTGACCAAACATTGCCCATACCTGATGCCAGCGAAATGCGCTTTGGTATCATTGTAACAGAATGGAACCAGTCCATTACAGACAAGCTATTGGCCGGCACCATTGAGGAATTGGAAAAAAACGGCGTGCCCACACAAAATGTTACCATCAAACGGGTTCCCGGAAGCTTCGAACTCATTTATGCCGCCGCACAATTAGCCAAATTCGGCCATGTTAATGGAATTATAATCCTCGGCTGTGTCGTACGAGGCGATACCCCACATTTCGATTACATTTGTCAAGGTGTAACCCAAGGTATAACAGAACTGAATGCACATGGCGACATTCCTGTAATATTCGGCCTTCTCACAGTCAATAATATTGAGCAGGCAGAAGAAAGAGCAGGAGGCAAATTGGGAAATAAAGGTAACGAATTTGCAATCACTGCAATAAAAATGGTTGATTACGCTTGGAAATTACAAAAATAACCCCTACATTTGCACCCGTAATCAGAAAACATTGGGCAAATACCAGAGTGGCCAAATGGGGCAGACTGTAAATCTGCTGGCTTACGCCTTCGGTGGTTCGAATCCATCTTTGCCCACAATCCATTAAGAGCTATGTCGACAGTGTCGACATAGCTTATTTATTTACGTCTTCAGTAAGAAAGAGTTACGGTTATCTTTATTTTACAAGTCCAATCACACATTTTGAGAGTGCTGTTCTTATGCTGCGACAAACACATGTCTATCCACAGAACGCAGGCCGATATACATATTTGTAAAGTTGACTACTTTTTATCGGCATGGCAAATATAACAGATTTCATCACGTCAACACATTCTACATCAAGCATTTTGTCAACATCGTTTCAGCATAATCATCTATGATAGAATACATAGTTCATTTCGCGACATCTCTTATATCTTCATCCTCGCAACTTAGTTCGCACAACTCCATGAGTTATATTTCACTCATCAATCAATCACCTTATGCTGCTACTCGAAGCCTCAAAGTCTTAACAATATTCGGGTAAAAAACACCAGTGGTCCGACAGTCCTATGAAACTTTCTTCGTAAAATTGCACACAGTAATATCTTTCTTATATTTTTCCATTCACAATGAAACAAGAAGATTTTGAACATGGGGTGAGCCAATACGCTGAAGCAATTACCCAAATTAGAGAAAGTGCCCACAGACTGCATGACCAAGTAAACCAAACCTACGATCAAACGCGCCCCTATGGTTTCCATCTTGACATGGTGGCCGCAGCTGTTCGCAAGTTCGGCTATGAGGTATGTGCTGACGAAGCGGACATTCTGCCATTGCTCTTCGGGGCTTTCTATCATGACAGTATAGAAGATGCCCGGCTCTCTTACAATGACGTGAAACACACAGCCCTGCAATGGATGGACGAAAACAGAGCTCATACAGCCGCAGAAATTGTTTATGCACTGACCAATGAAAAAGGACGAACACGATCCGAAAGAGCCAACGACAAATATTATCATGGCATCTGCCAAACTGCCTACGCTCCTTTTGTAAAATTGGCCGACAGACTGGCTAACATCACTTATTCATTTACTCATGCTCACAGAGGGAACCTCCACATGAAGGAAATATACCAAACGGAATGGCCCCATTTTCTTGCAGCCATCACAGCTGAACAGAAAGACCAACGCTTTGCACTGCCGCAATCTATGATTGACGAAGTGATAGCTGTAATGAATGGTAAGCATCTTTTACCCTCTCATACTTTAATCTGAATACAAGGACCGTGCATGACTTGACAAAGAAAAAGGCAAAGGCTGTGACGTTACCTCTTTCTTCGCCAAGCCTTAGCCTTTTTTCAACATGGTCGCCAAGCTTTTCATATGGAATATCAAGAACATGGCGACATGTTACCAACAATGAGATTGTCAAGTGGCGAACTACGATTGAATACCAAACAACAAATTCCTAACACACAGACAAACAGCTTTGATTTCCCTCATCATTTTAATTTCAACACATCAGGCCATCGCGTTGTAGGATTCGGACTTTTAAAATCGTGCTTCATGGCATCCGCAAACACCATTGCTTTTCCGCCATTCACCGTATATTGCTGCGCTCCGACAACCAGTGTTTCTGACCCATAAAGACGATTGATACGGTCCATGGCTTCATCCAGAGATTTCAGCTTATCGTACCTATCAGGAGACATATCAAACAAATCCAATTGGATAGGATTGTCCGGCTCAATGTTCATGACAATGACACCGGCTTTTTTATATAGATACCCCTGACGATATATACGCCACAACGCAGCTTTGGCAGCCTGCACGATGGCAATGGTGGAGTGAGTCGGCGTAATCAGTCGTTCTTCAGCGAAATTCCAATATTGCGATAAGTCCTCACGAAACGCATTGGTGTGAAGAAACACCCCCACAGTGCATGCCACTGTTTGCTGCATCCGCAATTTTTCTGCACATCTGGCGGCAAAATTAGCCACATGAGTATAGAGAGTTTCCACATCGCTCACCATTTTGCTGAAACTGCGACTGGTGCAGATACTTTTCTTTTTAGCAAACTGTTCATTGGGAATGCAGTCACAACCATTCAGTTCGGCCCATGTACGATAAATGACGATGTTGCGGAATTTAGCTCTGACCCACTCCTCCGAACAAACGGCGAAGTCATAAGCCGTTTTCATACCCAGTGCCCATAGTTTTGCCGCATATTTTCTGCCTATCCCCCATACATCTTCCACAGGATACAGTTGCAAAGCCTTGATGCGTTTCTCCTCTGTGTCGATAAGACAACAATGATGATAGCCTGGCACTTTTTTGGCAAAATGACTCGCCACTTTGGCCAATGTTTTATTGGGACCAATCCCTATGCTCACGGGCATACCCACCCATTGTTTTACTTTTCGGTGGAGATTTTCTCCCCAAGCTTTGTAATCTGTTCCGTCCATACCGGAAAAATACACAAAACATTCGTCAATGGAATATCTGAAATACGCTGGTGCTTCAGCTTGTATAATGGAAACCACACGAGAAGTCAGCTCTCCATAGAGTTCATAGTTAGAGGAGAAAACGGCAATCTTGGCATGCGGGAACATTTTACCTAACTGGAAATAAGGCATACCGGCTTTAATCCCCAACGCTTTGGCTTCGTTGCTCCGAGCCACCACACAACCATCGTTGTTTGACAGCACAACTACAGGCTTCCCTTCCAAATCAGGACGAAAAACCCTTTCACAACTCACATAGCAGTTGTCGCAGTCAATAATGCCGTACATGTTCGTTTCCTTCCATATTGAGTTTCTCGGTTATTCATTAGGACATTGCCCTATCGCTAAAAGCCGGTTAAACAAAAGTCCTGATGAGATGAATCACCACGCCCCACACTTCAAAATTATCGCCTGCTTCCACTTTGAACACAGGATAATCTTTATTAGCCGGACGCAATTCGATATAACCTTCTTTCTTATGTGTCAAGTCAAGATATTTCATGGTAAATTCACCATTCCAAAAAGCCACCACGATAGAACCGTCATGAGGTTCAACTGCTCTGTCAATAATGACACGGTCACCATTTAAAATGCCGGCATCCTTCATGGAGTCACCCTCTACATCGCCATAAAACGAAGCTTCGGGATGATAGATATAATCTCTGTTGAAATCAAGCGTTTCATGCCGATATTCATCTGCCGGAGAAGGAAATCCTGCCACCACGGATGCGTGTTCAAGTGCAAGCCCCGATTGAAATACGCCTTTTCTGATTTTGATATTACTTGTCATAGGTTATGCAATGAGTTCATTTATCTTATTCTCTCCTCCCATCTATATCTTTCCACGAAAAGTGAGGTGCAAGAAAATATTGTTCCGTTTTTATATTACTCGCTTTTTCTGTTGATTTTTAGACATAAGCAAAGCAAGACTAAAGATGGAAGGAGTGAAAGGGAAAGAGATACTATAGTTAGTATTATGGTACACGAAATTTCAACCATACACTTTTTCTATTTCTTACATTCTCCCCTTCCCCAAGCTATACTGATAGCAGCCATCACCGCCACCAACATCGGATAGTACAAAAAAGGAATAATACTCATGGAACTGACGGTTGCTAAACCCGCAGCCATCAGCAACTGTGCGCCGTAAGGAAGCAGCCCCTGAACAACACACGAAAAAATATCCAGCAAACTGGCCGCACGGCGACGATCCACTCCGTAACGTTCGCCAATATCGCGAGCTATCGCACCGACAGAAAGAATGGCTACCGTATTGTTGGCCGTACAACAATTTGTCAAAGCTACCAAAGCGGATATACAACACTCTGCTCCCCTGCGGGAATGGACCCCACGAGTTAAAGCCCGCACCAGATAGGTTACCCCACCTCCTTTACGCACTACGGCCAATAAGCCACCGGCCATCATCGAAATCAATATCAGTTCGCCCATACCGACAATTCCACTGGCCATAGCATCCATCCATCCTGAAAAAGTATAAGCTCCTTCAGCTATCCCCACTACTCCGGTGAGTAAACAACCTCCACACAACACCAAAAGTACATTCATGCCCATCACCGCTGTTACCAATACCAATACATAAGGCAACACACGCCACCAATGCAAAGTGGAAATGGAGGTATCTGACCCCACCACAGCGCATTGCATTCCCAAAAACGCATACAACGCCAAACACACCAAAGCGGCAGGAAATACAATTCGGAAATTCGTGCGAAACTTATCTCGCATGTTACAGCCTTGTGTGCGCGTGGCTGCAACGGTTGTATCGGAAATAAAGGAAAGATTATCCCCAAAGAATGAACCTCCCACTACGGCTGCCACCACCAAGGGCACCTCCATGCCGGTACGACCGGACAATTCGGCAGCTACCGGAACCAATGCCACAATGGTGCCCACCGATGTACCCACACAGAGGGACACCACACAGGCCGCAAGAAACAAACCGGCCAGCAAGTAACGCTCGGGCAAACACATCATGGTTAAATCGACTGTAGTACTGACAGCCCCCATGGCTTGAGCAGACTTGGCAAAAGCTCCGGCTAAAACGAATATCCAAACCATCATCAACAAATCGGTGTTACCGGCTCCTCGCGAAAAAGCTCCCACACGTTCTTCCACTGCATAACCACGCAAAGTAAACAAAGCTCCAATGCTTGTCAATGCAAACACGATGGTCATGGGAACTTTATAGAAATCATCAAAAATCAAACCGAAACCGCCCATCAACAAAGCCAATAACAACAAGGGTAACAAAGCTACCCAACCACGCCTGCGCGGATGTAACCGACGGTCTACACGCTTTTCAGTTTTCTGTATCATGGGAAGATGAAGTTTTTCGGGTTAAAAGATGAAAAGTTGAAAGTTTAGCTACAGCTGAAGCATACCGCCCGAACAGCTAAAATGGTCTTATTCAAAATCCTCTGTGCTTACCATGCAAAGGAGGCACAAGGCTAACACTGAGTTAAAAAAGAAATATCAGAATCCACATTTGCCATGTCGAGCTAAAGCCAACCTTATGCAAAGGTAATATTTTATGTGTAAAAGTAGCGGAGTTTAAGTAGGTCTTTGAAAAATACAGAAGTTTCGGAAGGTGAATAATACCTGTCAAAAAAACACGGAGCAATTAGCTATTCACTGCCCAACAATTCACTCTCCTCTATACGCTTTTTTACCTTCAAAAAAGCATTCACCCATTCACGCAATGGCTATTTCTGACTGATAATCAGTTGTTTTGAGTGTGAAGGCTTGGCTTTTCAACCATTCACAGCGTGAGGGGCGTTAATGCTGCTTCCCTCCTAATTTTCAACAGTTTTGCTGTGTGAAGGCTTGCGAAATCAACCCTTCACAGTCATTTTGCGGCCCGTGTGAACACTTGGAAAAGCAAGCCTTCACAAGCAAGACCTATGAAAATCAGTAGAAAACATACGATGTGTGAAGGGGTGAATGCTTTTTTCGGGAAATCAAATACGTATACACGCGCGCGCATGATGGGGCAAATCCATGCCATGGGCATGGTTGGGGATGTTGCCCGCACAAGTCGCCGATTAGTTTGTTCTACTCGCCGAGTTGTTTTTCCTACTCGCCGAGTTGTGAAACCTACTCCAGGACTTGTAACAGCTATCCGACGAGATGTTTTTTACCCTTTGGGCCGCCAATTTGCAGAAACTGTGCAACTCAACGACACTCTATTTGCAAAGAACAATCTGCGGCTGTAATTTTGCAGCGTCATCAGACAAATTCACATTATTCATCATCCCGAAGCTTCATCTTGAGGCTTCCGAAAAACACATCACATTTGCCATGAAGAAAATGCTCTTCCAACTCTGGCGGGCCCTGCTCAGCCGCCTCTCAGGTCGCTTCAGCAAAAGCGTCATCTGGAACAAATTCATCGAAGTAGTATGGCGGAAATTCGGCATACATCGTGCCAACGGTCCTGTCGCCGTTGAAAAACACCAACCCACACCCCGAACCA
>JALEYW010000041.1:0-4422 GCA_022773145.1 Bacteroidales bacterium | reverse complement strand
ACCGACCCTTCCGGTTCCCGCCGTTTCTACTGCCAACTCGTGACGCACTACATCGGAGCCATTGCAGAGTCGCACGACCAGCTCTATGCCCAGTTGGTGGCCGAGATAGCCGCCGGCGAACCCGTGCTGTTCACCAAAGAGGAGGAGGCCGAAATCGAACGGCACAATGCGCTGTACTACCGCGAAAGCCCCTTGGAGGCCGCCTTTGCCCAGTCGTTCCGCTTGCCTACGGCCGAGGAGCGAACGAAGGCTGAGTGGCTATCGGCCACGGAGATATTCGAGCACCTGAAGCGCACTTCCTCGAAGGCGTTGCAGGGCATCACCGCCATGCGCATGGGTAAGCTCCTCCGCCGCTTGGGAGCGGAGAAGCAGCATCGCCGCTTGGGTAACCGCTATGCCGTGGTGTATCAGTGAGGGCAGCAGACTTTCCGGAAAGTCCGGATAATCCGGATATTCCGGATATTCTGGGTTTTCCGGATAATCCAAATTTTTACTAATGTATAGGCAGTCTTACCCAAAGCCAACGGGGAATACACCGCCACAAACTGACGAGTAACCTATACCTCCAATCGATGGTTATAATCGCCTTTCCCTGATGGAGCGCATCCACAATTTGCCGCGCCACCCGTGCGGCATCTAACTGCATCGGATAGGAGCGTCCGTCGTCTATGAGCGGTGTGCGAACAAATCCCGGACGGATGTCGTGGAGTGTGATGTGGCGGATATGCTGCATACGGCGCAACTGCTCCAGACATTCCATGTAATGGTTGACAAATCGCTTCGTGGCACTGTAAGCCGGTGCGGCTCCTAAGCCTTTGGTGCCGGCAATGCTGCTGATGACCGCCAACTGCACGGGTTGTTCGGTTCGTTGCACGCAGCAATGCCACACTGCTGTCATCATGCGGCAGAATCCCACCGCATTCGTTTCAACGGTGAGGAGTTCCTTCGCAGGGTCGAGCCCGGGGTTTTGCCACCCCACGCCGGAGGAATGGAAGTAAAGGTTTATACCACCAAGAAAGTCAATCAATTCAATGAGTTGGCGGGGTGCTTCTGCTGAAGTGATGTCAATCTGCCTGCACGCCACGATGCCCTCTGCTGCCTGCTTCATTTCCTGCAGCCGCTGCTCATTTCTGCCGCATACGGCCACACGCCAGCCTCTGCGAACCAGTTCTAATGCCACCTCGCGCCCAATACCCGACGTGCCACCCATAACCACGGCCGTCTGTGGGCGTGTTTGCATCAGTGATACTTTATTTCTCATAATTGGTTTAGGCTCCTTCCCTTATTTTCAATAACAAAACTCAGTGAATAGAAAGCAAAAAGCAAATGGATGGAAAAGATTATATTCCACGCATTTGCTTTTTGTTACCGCCGGAAGCGGTATGTACAACATGTCGAATTTTTAATATTCATCCTCGTTGAAAAGGAAGTCTTCCTTCGTGGGATAGTCAGGCCATACGTCTTCGATGGTTTCATATATCTCACCCTCGTCTTCCAGTTCCTGCAAGTTTTCCACCACTTCCATAGGTGCGCCGGAACGCATGGCGTAGTCAATGAGTTCGTCCTTGCTGGCGGGCCAGGGTGCGTCTTCGAGCTTCGAGGCCAATTCCAATGTCCAATACATAGTCTTGATCTATTTTAGTGATTTAAAGTTTGCGTTTGTTGGATGGGAAAGTATGTTGGGCAAATCCGCCTTTCCGCTTATTGGGTGGGCAAAAATACGCTTTTTCCTGAAAATCCATACAGTTGCTTACATTTTTCTTTCTTCCACACCGTGCAACGCATTTATTTTTTGGGCCAATGCAAATAAATAGTCGGAAAGGCGGTTGATGAAAGGCTCTACTTCGGACCATATTTCGGCCGAAAACGGAATGAGAAGGAGCGACCGTTCGGCGCGACGGCAAACGGCACGGGCTATGTGAGCATGGGCTGCTGTGGGATGGCCGCCGGGCAGAATAAATCCGCTGAAACGGCTCGTCGGCATTCCGTCAATGGCTTGCTCCAACCGGTGTGTGAGTTCCGACAGGGGCTGATGCGGTATGTCATACGGACTTCCGGCTACCCAAGCCCCCACACAAAACAGGACACGCTGCACTGCAGTGAGCAATGCGCGGTCTTCGTCCGTTTCGGATAGCTCTTTATGTTGCAAAAGGGCATGAAGTAATCCCAATGTGGCGTTAAGTTCGTCCAAATCGCCCAGACACACCACCCGTGGGTGGTTTTTGGAAACACGTTGGCCATCTGCCAAATCGGTTTCGCCGTTGTCGCCTTTTTTGGTGTAGAGATTGTTCAATTTAATAATATCAAAGGTAATTCACTACGTAGTGCTGCCGTTGCAGTTCGGGACGGCAGCAAATGACTCCCCAGTCGTAAAGGTCGAAACTCACCTGTGCAGCGGGCTGTTGCAGGAGTTGTTGCCATGCCTTGCGACTTTCAGCGTTTCTGCCCACACCGTAGAGCAGCAACATGCCGCCGGGCCGGACATAATCCAGCAGTGCTACGGCACGGTGCTCCCAAGCCTTCATCGCCACCACCCAATCGGCCGAAAGGCCTTCTTCTATCCACTCCGTATGGCGACTTCCGGCGCGCATACACGCCATCTCCACGCTCTGCGACCCGCTGCCCACGGCGACGGCCTGCACAGGGCGCACGTAGTTGGCCAACCGGAACAGTAGCCGGCAGTCCTTACGCCTCAGGATGGTGTGTCCGCCACAACGCGCCTGCTGCCAGAGCCGATCCAGCTCCGGGTAGGCGTAGTAAGCTCCGCTTTCGTAAACCACATTGGTTACGAAATGGAAGGCAAAGGGGGAGTGGATGCCATAACCTTGACGGTGGCGGAAGCGGAACAGCCAACGCAGCAGGCGGCAGGGCACATGGTAGAGCGGTAGGAGAAACATAGGGATAATGAATAATTTTTTTAATGAATAATTGCCGAAGTCATGGCCGTAGGCTTATTGTTCATTATTCATTTAATCACTACTCATTGTTCACCAAAGCACGTCCGAGCTCACGGGCGCGTTCCAGTACGTCGGTATCGGGAGCCTGTTTCCATTCCAAAGGCTCGCTTACCACCTCCATTTTCATCTTCTCGTTGTAACTCTCAATTTTCTTCACCGCCTGTCCGCTCCAGGTGAAACCTCCGAAGAAACCCAGCTTGTGGCGGCTGACGTTACGGGCGGCAAGGCGTTTGAGCAAATCCTCCACCACGGGGAAGAGCCCGCCGTTGTACGTAGGGGAACCGATGGCCAACGAACCGTAGCGGAAGATGTCGGCCAGTACGAACGAGGGTTGCGACACGCTGAGATTATGAACGATGATTTTGCGCTGACCGGCCGCTGCGGCACCCTCGGCCACGGCTTCGGCCACGCGCTGGGTATGGCCGTACATCGACCCGTAGCAGATGACGAGGCCCGGCTGCGTTTCGCCCGCCGAAAAGCGGTGGTACACGCTCAGTGCCCGGGGGATTTCGTTCACCCACACGGGGCCGTGGGTGGAGCAAATCATTTGGATGTCCAGTGCAGAGAGCTTTTTCAGACCCGTCTGCACCGGTGCGCCGAACTTGCCGAGGATGGCGGCGTAGTAGCGTTCCATTTCCGGCCAGTAGGGGGCAGTGTCCATCTGCGTGTCGACCACGTTGCCGTTGAGCGCACCGAAGCAGCCGAAGGCATCGCCCGAGAAGAGAATATGCTCCGTTTCGTCGTACGTCATCATCGTTTCGGGCCAATGGAGCATCGGAGTGAGGTGGAAACGCAGCTTGTGGTGTCCCAGGTCGAGGGTACTACCTTCCTTGACGGTGATGTCGGCTTCGGAAGTCGCACCATAGTAACCTTGTACCATGCCCATCGTTTTGGCGTTTCCTATGAGGCGAATGCCGGGATAGTACTTGCGGATAAGGCTGATAGAACCTGAATGGTCGGGCTCCATGTGGTTGATGATGAGGTAGTCGATGGGACGGTCACCAATGACGGCGCGGATTTTGTCAAGGTATTCTGCGAAAAACGCCATGTCGACCGTGTCAATCAGCGCCACACCTTTCTCATCGGCTATGATGTATGAATTGTACGAAACGCCCTGCGGCAGGAACCACAGGCCTTCAAAGCGGTGCTTCACACGGTCGTTCACACCCACATAGTGTACATTTCCTTTCAACTGCATTTTTTCAATTTATAATTTACAATTTATAATTTATAATGTATAATGAAGGCTACGCCGATGGTGGCGTCGGTTCTGCATCGTCCTGTACGACGGTCGTAGACCTCATTTTACATTATACATTTTACATTAAGTAGGTGTTGAAAATTAGTTTATATCATGTGTGCTCTATTGGGATGCAGTTAGTTTCTTTTTTTGAGGGAGCATAGCGGGCTATGTGACCGAAAAAACAAGAAACTAAATGCGCCCAAGAGGGGACAGATGATATAT
>JALEYW010000036.1:0-13133 GCA_022773145.1 Bacteroidales bacterium | reverse complement strand
ATAATATATATATATAAATAAAATAAATAATATTATATTCATTATTATAAAAGTTTATATATTTATATGTCACATGTGTCACAAATAGGACTTACATGGTCAGAAAGGCATAGTGCCAGAGGCAGCTATACGGCAGATGTTGATCTCCGTAGCCTCCAGTTCCACAAGCAAATACCCTCGCTTGTTCATATGGCGCATTCTTTGATGCCCCTTGTTGTCGAGTACATGGCAAAGTATTCGCAGTCATTATTCAAAAAAAACGACAATTACATAACGGTTACAATGCTCTTAGCACAGTAGGAAAATATTACAAATTACATCATGCTTTTGAAATCTCGTTAATAAGGAGTTTTACATCGGCTTCGGTCATGCCTGTAGCTATGGCAACAATATCTATTGACGCGCCGGATGCCAACAACCTCTGGATTGTGGCTTTCTTTTCATTCTCACGACCTTCCGCATTGCCTTCCATACGTCCTTCCATACGCACTCCCTCAAACACACTGATAGTGTCGCGGTATTTCTTCAGTGCCTCGTCGTATTTCAGTCGCTCGGCACGACTCAAAGCTCCTACATCGGCGATGCTCTCTAATTTCTTGAACACGGCACTCTGCGCCGCCCAAGGTAATCTGCTTAATGTTTCCATATTCTTCAACAAATAAATCCAGCGTTCCACTTGGTTCTCACATTCGTCGGCCTCCTTCTTGAACAACGGGAGCTGGAGGTATATCATCCGCAGCTTGTCGGAAAACTGCTCCGCTGTGCCCTTCTCCGCCAGGACGACATCCGTGCGGAACTGCTTCTTGAAGTCTATCGGGGTGAAGCTCAGGAAAGCCACCAAATAGACCGCAGCGATCTCATAGTTCCATGCCGAACCTCGCTCGCCCTGACGGGCTATGGACTCCGATACGTAGTATATGCTCCTGTTCTTGAAGAATGGCTGCGACTTGTATTGCATCTCCACGATGATTTTTTCGCCTTCGTCCGTTTCGCAATAGATGTCGTAAATCAGCGACCTGTCTTCCTCAAACAGTGCGGGTTGTTCCTTGTCGAGGAATGTCAGGTTGGCGATATGCTTTTCCCCCTCGAACAGGCTGTTGAGGAAGTCAAGTAGCAGCGGTTTCGACAGCTCCTGTCCGAATATTCGCTTGAAGCCGATATCGGTGAAGGGATTGATGTATTTGGCCATAACTTGCTTTTGTCTGCAAAGGTAGATAAAAATCCGTGAGCTTCCCCAAGGACATCATCATGAAATCTATTTTTCTTTGAGGGAATCTTTTCGTCTTTTCGTCCGTTTATGGTTTCGTTTAAGGGAGTACCTAATATAGGTTAGAGAAGTTTCGGATGCGAGAAAGGTTATGAAGAATAAGGCTTTGAGGGTATGATAAACATTTCCCAAAAGTCCGGGAGTTGTTCCCAAAAGTACGGGACTTGTTTTGCCTAATCAAGGAGTTGTGCGGACAAGTCGGCGACTTGTGAAGAGAACTTCACGCAGTGTCCGGCTTGGGCAGCGAAGCGGATTTATCGCGCTGAAAAAGCTACATTCTGTTTAGGAAATGCTCATTTCGCGCGCGTATATATACGGTTTCTATTTCCCGAAAAAAGTATTCACCCCTTCACACGGAGCGCATTTCCTGTTGATTTTCATAGGTTTCCGGTGTGAAGGTTTGGATTTCAAAGCATTCACACGGGCGGTGAACGCTGGTGAAGGGCTGAAAAAGCAAGCCTTCACACCGGGAAACCGCTGAAAAACAGGAAATATGAGGATTGAGCGGTTCTCATGGTGTGAAGGCTTGAAAATCCAACCCTTCACACTCTAATCAATTGAAAATCAGACGGAAACGTGCTCCGTGTGAAGGGGTGAATGCTTTTTTTAGGATAAAAAAAGCGTATAGAGGAGTGTGAATGTTGGGGCGTAAATGGCAAATTGCCCAAGGCCTATTTGCAGGCGTTGTTCAACTCCCGAAACAGCAACTGTGTCAGATCAGGCTTCTTCGGCTCTTTCTTCTTCCTTGATGAAGTCCAGCAGCATGTGCATGGCAACGGAAGTGGCAGAAGCCAGGTTCTTGTCGCGACCGTTGTCTTCTTCAATGACACGGGTAACCACGCGCTTGGCATTACCGACGGCAATCCAGATGGTGCCCACAATAACTCCTGCCTTGCCGCCGTCGGGTCCGCCAGGGCCGGCATAGCCGCTGATAGCCACGGCATAGTCGGTGGAGAAAAGTTTGTTGCTGCCGGCTACCATTTGACGAACCACTTCCTCACAAACCGGGGTCTGCTCTTCAATCACTGCGGCGTCCACACCGAGCAGGTTGGTTTTCACTTCGTCGGCGTAGCAGATAAGCCCACCTTTGTAATAATTGGAACTGCCGGGAACGGCTGTGATAACGCTGGCTATGCGTCCTGCGGTGCAGCTTTCGGCGGTTGAAAGCGTTTTGCAGTCACGCCACATCAATTCATTGATTTCTTTGCTGACAAGTTTGAGATCTAAATCCATGCTTTATAATTTGATTTTAAACATTTAATCTTTAATAGTTGTGCGGGAATAGGGAGGCTTGTCTATCGGACAAAATGCTTTGTCCTGATATTTGAAATATCCCGTGATGGCAATCATGGCCGCATTGTCCGTGGTGTAGGCAAAACGGGGAATGTAAATGTGCCATCCTTTCTTTTCCGCCCTCTGCCGGAACGCTTCGCGCAGTGCCGTATTGGCGGACACTCCACCGGAGAGAGCCACGTGACGGATGCCGGTTTGTTTCACCGCCATGTCCAGTTTCTTCATCAGGATTTCCACGATGGTTCGTTCCAACGAGGCGGCCAAGTCTTCCTTATGTTGTTCAATAAAGTCCGGCTCTTCTTGCAGCCTGTCGCGCAGGAAGTATAGGAAAGACGTTTTGAGGCCGGAGAAGCTATAGTCAAGTCCGGCAATGTGAGGCTTGCTGAACTGGTAAGCCTGGGGATTGCCTTGGCGCGCCAGTTTGTCGATGATAGGTCCGCCGGGATAGCCGAAGCCCATCACCTTGGAACATTTGTCCATGGCTTCGCCCGCCGCATCGTCGATGGTTTGGCCCAGTATTTCCAGGTCGTTGTATGCCTTCACCTTGACAATCTGCGAATTACCACCGCTTACCAACAGGCAAAGGAAAGGGTAGGGAGGCAGTTCATGCCCATCGTCGGGAGTCTGGATGAAATGCGCCAGGATATGTCCTTGCAGATGGTTGGCTTCGATAAGCGGTATGCCCAATGCCGATGCCAGTCCCTTGGCAAAGGAAACACCCACGAGGAGCGACCCCATGAGGCCGGGACCCAGCGTTACCGCCACTGCTGACAGTTCCTCTTTGGTTACGCCGGCCTGTTTCAGGGCTTGGTCCACCACCGGCACGATGTTCTGTTGGTGGGCGCGGGAAGCCAGTTCGGGGACGACACCGCCGTAAGCCTCATGAACAGCTTGGCCGGCAGTCACGTTGCTCAGGAGGTAGCCGTCGCGCAGTACGGCAGCGGAAGTGTCATCGCAACTGGATTCGATGGCAAGTATTGTTGTCATTAGTTTGTTCGGATTAAATAAAGGGAGGTAGGAGAAGAAAAGAAACGGAGCGTCATCAGTGCGTCAGCACTTCCAATCCCTGTTCCGTCACGAGGAAAGTGTGTTCCCATTGCGCCGAGGGCAGCTCGTCCTCGGTAACCACAGTCCAGCCGTCCTCTTCGTCAATGAATACATCGGGAACACCCATATTGATCATCGGTTCAATGGTGAATACCATGCCGGGAACGAGCAACATCCCGTGTTTGTGCGTATTGTAATGGTCCACTTCAGGGTCTTCATGGAAAGCCAGTCCCACACCGTGGCCGCACAAATCACGCACCACGCTGAAGCCGTTCTTCTTGGCATGTTTTTCAATCGCCTTGCCGATGTCGCCTACAAAGCCCCAGGGGCGTGCCGCCTCAGCTCCGATTTGCAGGCATTCCTTGGTCACGCGCACCAACTTCTCTTTTTCGGGCGAGGTTTGGCCAATGATGAACATTCGTGAGGCATCGCTGTAATATCCGTTGAGGATGGTGCTTACATCCACGTTGACGATGTCCCCCTCTTGGAGCGTTTCGTATTCCGAGGGAATGCCATGGCACACCACTTCGTTGATGCTGGTGCATACACTTTTGGGGAAACCTTCGTAATTGAGAGGGGCGGGAATGGCACCGTGTTGCGTGGTATAGTCATATACAAGCCGGTCAATTTCGGCGGTACTCATCCCCTCATGGATTTCCTGTTCAATGAGGTCGAGCACCCCCGTGTTGATTTCTCCGGAGCGACGTATTCCTTCTATTTGTTCCGGTGTCTTTATCAGTGTGCGTTTGGGTACGATTTCCCCTTTGTTTTGGAAAGCCAGGATTTTCTTGTCAAATTCTGTGGCCTCCTGTCCTTTGGGCACGTACCAATTCCTTGATTTCTTTTTGAACATAGATACTAAGTCTGGCTTGTGTCGTAATTGCGGCGCAAAATTAGTATTATTACTCAATTTCCGCAAGCTACTTCTGCAAGTATGATTGCTGCGGTGATGAGGGATCAGGTTATGAGGTTATAAAGTATCTGTCTGAAGTCTGAAGGGCAGGAATACGCCAGAGTGACTTTATAACCTTGTAACCCCATCCCTCATCACCTTATATTATAGGTTCTCCGTCACCTGTTTCCACCAATCTCCCTCGCCTTTCAGGTATTTGGCAAACCAGGCAAAGATGACGTTTTGCCAAGCCAAGCGTTTGGGATAGTTCGTGATGACGTGGTCTTCGCCCTCCACTTGGATGTAGCTTACTTCGCGTCCCAATATCTTCAAGGCAGTGTAGAGCTGCTGGCTCTCGTTGGTGGGCACGTTCGTGTCCGCCGTGCCGTGCAGCAGGAGTAGCGGCGTATGGATTTTTTCGGCATTGAACAGCGGCGACTGCTTCACGTACAGGTCCGGGTTGTTCCAGGGGAAACTGCCATATTGGGCACATTCGCCGTAGGTGTAGCCCCAGTAGCCGCCACCCCAGTAGCTGGCGATGTTGCTGATGCCCGCATGGGAAATGGCTGCGGCGAACAAATCCGTTTGCGTTTGCAGGTATTGCGTCATGAAACCGCCGTACGAAGCGCCCATGCAACCAATGCGTGAGGCATCAATGAAAGAATGTTCTTGGCAGAAACGCTTCGTGCCTTCAATGATGTCGTCGCCCGATTCTTTTCCCCAAGTGTTGACGTGGCGTGCGGCAAATTCCTGACCGTAGCCAATGGTGCCGCTTGGGTTGCAGACATAGACCACGTAGCCTTGTCCCGCCAACACTTGCAGCGGATATTGGAACTCCAGGCATTGGGTGGTCGGTGTGCATCCGCCATAATAATAGACAATGAGCGGGTATTTCTTTGAAGCGTCAAAGTCAGGAGGCAGCAAGTAGAAACCGTCAATGGAATCGCCGCGTGTAGCCTTGAATTGCCAGTTATGGCAGGTGCCGATGGCCACATCGCCGTAGAGCTCGTCAAAATTGATGTGCCCGATGCGTTTGGCTTGCGGTTTGCTCTTCGTGCCCAGCTGGCAGGTGAACATCTCGCGTGCTCTTTCAGCGCTTTGTCCGAAGAACACCATCTGCGGATTGCGGTTGGCAGTGGCGATGCTGTAATCCTGCACATAGGTTACGGGCAGTTCGTAGCGGATCACCTCTTTCGTCTTGACATCCAACGAGAACACAGAGCGGTAGCTCCGGTCGGCGGCAGCGAAGTAAACCTTCCCGTCTCCGGCGGACCATTCATACTTCTCGACAGCCGGGGCAAAGCCCTTCAGCAGCGGTGTGGTGGTTTTTGAGGCGATGTCGTAAAGGTACAGCCTGTAGTCGAAGGCCTGAGGTTGCTGTCCCGGCTTCACTTCGCTGCCTATGCCGTTGAAAGCAGCGGGAGAAGCTGAAATGAGCAACTGTCGGGCATCGGGAGAGAAGCGTGCTCCCGAAACGAACACCGTATCGGCCAGCAGCGTGTCCACCTGACCGGTATAAGCC
Source organism: Bacteroidales bacterium (assembly GCA_022773145.1). Lineage (GTDB taxonomy): Bacteria > Bacteroidota > Bacteroidia > Bacteroidales > Bacteroidaceae > Alloprevotella. The sequence continues at coordinate 7,112 of JALEYW010000036.1, read as the reverse complement.
TCCATCCTGAGGATTGAAGAGCGTTCAAAGGGAGCTTTCGACGCATCGAAGCGTCCATATTGCAGCAGCAGGTACTTTCCGTCGGCCGATATGTCCGATAGCCATACGCTGGCAGCTCCAAAGGTAAGCCGGCGCATCACGCCTGTTTGCAAATCATATTTCCACAGCGCGTTGCGGTTGCGCCATCCCGGCATACGGTCGTCCGGTTGTTCCAACCGTTTCAGGCCGTTGGTAGGTTTCTTTCCCTCTTCCGTGATGGAGAATATCAGGTAATCTTCTTTGGGTGAAACGCTGAAGCTTCCATCGGGCAGGTTGTCGGCCAGCACTTGTTCCTTGCCATTGTCCGGGGTATAAACCACCAGTTCCTTTCCTGTTCCGCTCGGTCGTGTATAATACAGCACGTCTTTGGCTCCTTTGAGCCAGCTGAGCCATACATATTCGTTGCGGTGCATCAGTTCCCGTCCGGTAGCTGTTTCGCTAAGCACCGTGGTATATTGTGCCGAACCGTCCGGCTTCAGGTAATAGCTTGAAGTCACTAAATATTTGCCTGAAGGAGAGAGCGCCACACTGCGGTAATGGTCGCCTTGCAGCATGTCCGCCATGGTGTAAGGCCGTTTCCCGGTCGGGTTGACCGTCACCCCTTTCAGGTCATCACCCACCAGTTTCACGTCGAACGAGTCCTTGTCCTCTTTTCCTGTCAGCACTTGCAGGATGATGTCAGCCCTTCCCGGAGTCAGTTGTAGCTGTTTGTCGTCGCAAGCCGTTCCGTTCACGAACAGCTTGTAGTTCTTGAGCTTGTTGATTTCGAGCCGTCCCTTGGCAAATCGGGAAGTTTCTATGCTAAATTGCAACTGCCGGAGTGAGGTTGTGCTGTCCACAACCGAGAGCGCATCGCCGTGTTGGATGACAGTCTGCTGCGTCTTTCTGATGCGGCTCTTGTCCACAAGCTTTTTGTTCTGCTTGAAAACTTCCTGCACGTCAAAGCTTTTACCCTTAACATCCAGTGAGTCGATGGCATAGGGTTGTTGGATGGTATAAGGTCCTTCCATGCGTGCATGGTCCACCACTAAGGTATCAGCAGCCATGGAGGCCGAGATGAGAAGGAGAGGAAATATCATGATGTAATTATTCCTTTATATATATGATAGACAAAATGAATTGGCAAGTTCGTGGGTTTAAAAGGTGAACTCAGCTGAAGTTCAATTCCGGTTCATGGCTTGGAAATCCTTTTTTCGGAGTTTGAAGCTGTTCGTCAGGTATTTGTCGCGTACAATTTGGTTGTTGGCCAATTCCTCGGGTGTACCTTGGAAGAGGATGCGTCCTTCAAACAGCAGGTAAGCCCTGTCTGTGATGCAGAGCGTTTCTTCCACGTTGTGATCCGTGATGAGGATGCCGATGTTGCGGTATTTCAGTTTCCACACGATGTACTGGATATCCTCCACAGCAATCGGGTCCACTCCCGCAAAAGGTTCGTCCAGCATAATAAACTTAGGGTCGATGGCCAGGCAACGGGCTATCTCCGTGCGTCGGCGTTCACCGCCCGACAACTGGTCGCCCAGGTTCTTGCGCACCTTTTGCAGGCGGAACTCTGCGATGAGGCTTTCCAGTTTCTCGCGTTGGTACTCTTTGGAGCGTCCCGTCATTTCCAGAACGGAAGCGATGTTGTCCTCCACGCTCATTTTCCGGAAAACCGAAGCCTCCTGTGCCAGATACCCGATGCCCTTCTGAGCCCGTTTGTAGACTGGGTCTTTGGTGATTTCCTGTTCGTCCAAGAAAATGCGTCCGCCGTTCGGTACAACCAGTCCGGTGGTCATGTAAAAGGAAGTGGTTTTCCCGGCACCGTTGGGGCCTAACAACCCTACGATTTCCCCCTGTTTTACATCAAAGGAAACACCGTTGACGACCGTGCGTTTACCGTATTGTTTCACCAACCCCTCGGAGCGCAACACCATTTGGTGCGCATGCTCATGGGGCGTTTCTTCTTGAGGAGCGGCAGTCCCGGTTTCTTCTCCGGCTATCGTGGCGATGGGCTCTTCAGTGATTGCTATCATGCAGCAGAATAATGTTTAATTGGGGTGGAAAGAATGGAGAATAATCATTCAGGTGTTAATTTCGAAGGGTGGCGACCCTTCAGCCCACCTGTCGCCTTTAGGCACCGGTAATTTCCGTATGTTCGTAAAGGAAGCGTTTGATGCTGCGTTTCGGCGTTTTCTCAAACTCCTCTTCAAACAATTTGTAGCCTGCAATGCGTTCGTAGGCAGCCACCATATCGTTCAGATCCTTCCGGTTTTGGTCCATGGCCATGCGGAGTCCGGCTTCATCCAGCCCGTCGCGTTTGGCCTCGTCGTAATCCGGATGGATCAGTGCGTACAGTTTCTCGTTGCGCTGAATGATGATACTCTCGCTCACGTAGGGCAGCGAGTTCAGCTTGTCCTCGATTTCTTCCGGGTAAATGTTTTGTCCCGAAGCCCCCAGCAGCATATTCTTGCTGCGTCCCCGGATGAACACGTTCCCTTCGGCATCCATCAGTCCCAGGTCGCCCGTGTGATACCATCCGTCGGCATCCAGCGTGGTACGTGTGGCTTCTTCGTTTTTGAAATAGCCCAGCATTGTGTTAGCACCTCGTGTCAGGATTTCACCGGCCACATGTACCGGGTCGCTACTGTTGATTTTCACCTCCATACGGGGCACGGCCTTACCGCAAGAGCCCTTTCTGAACTCGTGCCAGTCTTCGTAGGTGATGATCGGAGCACATTCCGTTGCGCCATAGCCCACGGTGTAAGGGAAGCCGATACGTTTCAGCAAGTCCTCCACTTCACTGTTGAATGCGGCACCGCCGATGATTATTTCATAAAAACGTCCGCCGAAGGTTTCCACCAGCCGTTCCCGTATCTTGTCGAAGATGCGCGTACTGATGAGCGGCAGTTTCAGCAGCACCTTCATGCTGGGAGTCTGCAACTTCGGCAGCACATTCTTCTTGATGATTTTTTCGATGATGAGCGGCACGGAGATGATGATGGCCGGTTTGATGTCGGCGAAAGCCTGCATCACAATCTTGGGCGATGGGATGCGTGTCAGGTAATAGACGTGGCAACCGTGCAGGAACTCAAAGATAAATTCAAACGCCATGCCGTACATGTGTGCCATGGGCAACATGGAAATCACGTTGTCGCCCCGTTTCACTTTGCTTCCCAGCACCTCCTCGGCAAACTCATAGTTCGACCACAGTGCCCTGTAGGGAATCATCACCCCTTTCGAGTTAGAGGTTGTGCCGCTGGTGTAGTTTATCAAAGCCAGGTCATCGGCAGCCGGCTTGTTGGGGTAGCAAATGTGGTCTTTGCGGAAATACTTGGGGTATTTACGTCCGAAGAGTTCGTTCAGCCTTTCGCGAGCCTCAGTCAGCTTTTCTGTTCTGGAAACGAGCAGGGAATAGTCCCATATTGCTACGATACCTTCCAGGTGCGGCATATCTTCGGCCTTGAGTTCCGGCCATACCATGTCGCCCACAAACAGTATTTTGGCCTCCGAATGGTTCACGATGTCATGCACTTGTTTAGCTTTGAACTCATGGAGGATGGGCACTGCCACGGCACCGTAGCTCAGCACCGCCATGAAGGCGGCAGCCCAGTGGGCACTGTTGCGTCCGCAGAGGGCAATTTTGTCGCCGGGTTGTACGCCGGCATTTTCAAAAAGGATGTGGAGCTTCTCAATCTTGCGGGCCACGTCTTTATATTGCAGTGTAACCCCTTGGTAGTCAGTCAGTGCATCGAGGTCCCAATTGTTCTTGAGACTTTCCGCAATGATGTTTACGAAATCGGTGTATGTTTTCATTTCAGTTTGGGCCTTGCGGGAAGCCGCTTCGCGATAGGGCTTGCTCAAACTTCCGCACATTCGTTTGAATTTTGTGCAAAAGTAGTAAAATTGAGAGAACTATTTATGTTTCGTTCTATTTTATTCACCTTGATATTACATTTTTGTTGGCTTATAGGGTTCAAGCAGGGATATTTTTCAGCTTTTACATGAAGTAGGCTGCTCTCGCTTTGCACTACTTTTACATAAAGTAGGCTGCGGCTCGGCATGAAAAATGCGAAACTTTCAGTTTCTCATTTTGTCCTGCTCTCGCTTTGCACTACTTTTGCCCTATTCAAAAGAAATGTTATGGAAACAAAGAAGAAGAGAATCGTCATGGCTGGCGCAGGAGCTGCCTTGGTCTTAGTGATAATGGCAGGGGTGGCCCTGTATCTGTTGTTCGTTCCTTTCTGCGGAACAAAAGGGAATGCCTATCTGTACATTGATGCTGACGACACGGTGGACTCTGTTTATTTCAAAATGGAAAGTCTTCCAGATAATCCGCGCACTTCCACTGCGCGTTTTTGCGGAGCCTTACTGTCCTACGGTTCCCATGTCCACCCCGGCCGTTACCAGTTAGGCAAGGGCATAGGTACGTTCCAGCTGATGCGCCATTTGCGTGGTGGCCTGCAAGAGCCCGTCCGTTTGACCGTTCCCGTGGTACATACCTTGGCCGATATGGCCGCCCGTCTGGCTCCCCGTTTGCAGGCAGACTCCGCCGCTTTGTATCATGCTTTTACCGATGCCGCATTGCTCGACAGTCTGGGGGTAGACACCGCTACGGTTCCAGCCTTGTTCATCCCCAATACTTATGAAGTTTTTTGGACCATAACGCCTTCATCACTTCTGCACCGCTTGTACAGAGAGTACGAAGTTTTCTGGACAGCCGAACGCAAACAGAAAGCCGAGGCAGCCGGACTTACGCCAGTGGAAGTTTCCACGTTGGCCTCCATTGTGGAACAGGAAAGTGCCAACAGTGCCGAGCGTCCGGCAATTGCCGGAATGTACCTGAACCGTTTGCGTCAGGGTATGAAGCTGCAGGCCGACCCCACGGTCAAGTTCGCCTTAGGCGACTTTGCACTGCGGCGTATTCTGCATGCGCATTTGGTGGCAGACAGTCCGTACAACACTTACCGCAACCAGGGACTGCCTCCCGGCCCCATCTGCATCCCTTCGCCCGATGCCATTGATGCCGTGTTGAACTATCAGCACCACGACTATCTGTATATGTGTGCCAAGGAAGACTTTTCCGGCACGCACAACTTCGCCGCCACCTACGAAGAACACCTGGCCAATGCCCGCCGCTATGCCGAGGCGTTGAACCGGAGGGGGATAAAATAATCAGAAAGGCTGGCAAATTTCAATCAGCCCTGTATTTCAAAGGATAAGACAGTTTATAATACAAGTATTTCAAAAAGCATCCATAGCCAATGCTTTGAAACATCTTGTAAGTGGCCACGTTGTCCTTCCACACTTTGGGTAGCGTTGTAAGATGGGTAATAGTTCTTAAAAGTGCGATTTTCATTTGACATTCTCGGCTGCGCTCGGCATAGCCCGAACAAGTTCGGCTCTGCGCTCGCTTGCACGAAAATTCTCGCCATGGCAAAGCTAAAACAAGTTTTGCTTTGCTCATTTGGCTTAACGAAATCGTTCTTAAAAGTGCGATTTCTCGCCATGGCAGAGTATTCAAGCGAGCTTGAACTCTGCTCATTTGGCTTAACGAAATCGTTGGTTTAATACGTAAGCAAACCCGCATATACCACATTGAGCAGGAATATGCCTATTACATAGAATAAGACAAAAAGCCGCCCAATCCATTTAGGTTCAATGGCATGGATAATCAGGGGAACCATCAAAATCTCAACGAAGCAGAACAATTCGCTGATACGGCTTGCGAATACAGCAGAAAAATTGAATACACCCAGACACACGTAGGAGATAACAAATAATTGTAAAAGGAGGGGGAGATAAGAACAGTAGGGTTTGATGATGGTATATTTCCAAAGTAGGAAATAGAATACCATCATTTTTACCATAATGGCGGCATTAAACAAGTTTACGGTTTCTGCGCCTTTACTATCTTTAATTCCGTCATAGATAGTCAGCTTATCTTGAACAAAATCGAAGGGGATAAGTGAGATTAGGTCTATTTGAAACAGCACGGTGGAAAAAGCCAAAAATGGAATACCGGCTAAAACCCAACGATGCCACATTTTTAAGTCTTTGTTGGGAAGAAGAGGAAGGCACAGCATGAGAGCTGCTGATACATGAAAAAAGATGGAAACACAAATTAGCAGAAAACTTATCCATCGTTTTCCTTGAATTTGGAAATAGAATGCTAAGAAAATGAATGCCATGGCCGCGCCCACCCTTATCTGAGTCATGTCGTGGAGGATGAGGAAGTTGCTCATGTACACAGCCAGCAGCAGGAAATATTCGTCCGACAGTTTGGTGAACACGAAGCATTTCAAGGGAATGGCCAGCAGCGCATACGCGATGAACACACCCTGCACATCGTCCAGCGTGAGCTGTACCAAGTCGCGGATGAGGATAAAGGAAGGCTCGACGATGTCATCGAATTGCCCCAGGTAATAACTGTAATATTGCAGCGAGTCCTTGTCAATGCCCAATGGGCGCAGCGCAGCCATGAGGGTGATGATGCCTACTGTTCCCATGAAAACGAGCGAACGGGTAGTGGGCCGCTCATTCTTCAGGAAAGAAAAGGCGGCCATGCTGACCATGAGTATGAAGAGAAGGGCTACAAACATGAGGGTAGGGTTAGTCAGGGAGAGAGCTTACGAAGGCGTGCGGCGTGTGTGGGGCAAAGGGCCTGTCAGGCTTCAACTTCTGTCTTTTGGCGGTACATGAACAGAACCGTGCAAACGAGGAAAGCCAGCACCATAAGGGCGGCCACGGTAATCATACGCTTGGGTCCCGCGTGTTTCACGGGTACACTGGCGTTTTGCAGTGTGGTAAAAGCCGGGATGCGTTCTTGCAGTTTCGAGTCGGCCATGATTTTCTGTTGGGCCAGCGAGCTGTAAGCCGTGTAAGCCATTTGCACCTCGTTCTCCAGCTGGTCCTGTCGCGTGCGGTAACTCTGCATGTACACATCCTGGTGCGAATCGCAGAATTGGGCGTACTCTTTGCATTTGTCCAAATATTTCTGATGCGCCTCCTGGCAAATCCGGGTGATATGTTCCACGTCGTTGCGTGCTTTCTTCGTGCGGTAGTCCGTGATGAAGTCCTGAAGGCGTTGCTTCACC
>JALEYW010000034.1:0-79254 GCA_022773145.1 Bacteroidales bacterium | reverse complement strand
GGCAATGACGCTACTGGCATACAGGAGAGGCATACTTGCATGGTATGACTGCCACATATCTACCGCTAAGGTAGAAGGAATTAACAATAAAATCAAGGTAATGAAAAGAAATGCGTATGGATTTAGGGATGAGAAGTACTTTATACTAAGACTCTATGCCCTGCATGACTGTCGCATCACTCGAAATGTCGGATGAACCGCAAAACTTCTCCACTTTCCCCTCTAAACCTTCATCTGCACGTTAATATCTGCTTTCGATGCAACGAATTTGGGCGTATTCCGAAAAAAAACCGTAAGTTTGCCCGTCAAACCCCAAAAAGGAAAATCATGATGAAGTCGATTTATAATTTTATCGTGGCAGCCTTCGTCGCCATCGGCCTTTGCGCCTGCTCCGACGACGATTCGCCCACTTTCAAGCCCGTTCTCCCCACGCGCGGAGGCGCACCCGTCAAGGCGGTCAGCAACCGCGGCAGCGTGGAGCAGAGCTACGACTGGCAGTTCGCCTACAAAAACGAACGCCTCACCAAAGCCACCGGAACGGTGCGCGCAGCGTCCGACAGCTACGACAAGGCCATCACCATGACCGCCGACCTGAGCTACGAAGCCAATAAAGTCAACGTGTCAACTTCAACAGGCAGCAACACGAAGCTTTCGCTCAACTCCTCGGGGTATATCGTGGAAATGCGCGTGAACCGCAATGTCTACACCTTCTCCTATGGTTTTGAAGGGCGCATCACGAAGTGGAAAAAAACTGTCTACGAAGAAACCATCGGCGTGGGACCCTCGTATGTCACCACGGGCGACATAGAATACTCCGGCGGCAACATTTCCACCATCACCTATACCGAAACGGGCAATGCACCCGTCGTGCTCCGTTTCACTCCGGCCGTGGAGCCCAATGCCAACGGCGTGTTGCCCGTGGCAGTGACCAAGGAACTGGGCATCATGGGTTACGAATACCTCTACTACGCCGGACTCTTCGGAGCCGCCACGCAAAACCTCGTGAAGTCCGTTTCCTACGAATTTCCCAACGAACAGCTCAACTACACGCTCAACTTCAGCTACAGCTTCCGCAACGACGGCAACCTCGACCTGTGCAGCTATTACAGCTCCAACGGACAGCCCGCCTCGGTTAACTATGATTACTAAAGGGTGGCGCAACGCCGACGCCGGTTGGCCGCACGCCACATTCAAGTCCATAAACGTATGACACGACTGCTATTTCTCTTTCTCCTTTTGCTGGCACCCTGCACGATGCAGGCCCAGTCGACCATCAAGTACGGCACCATCCACTACGACTCCCTGCTCGTGAGCCTGCCGCAGTATGCGCAGGTGCAGCAACGTATGGAGGAGCTGCAGAAGAAGTACGAGGCCGAAACGACCTACAACGAACAGAATTTCAAACGCCTCTTTGCCGAGTTTCTGCAAGGACAGAAGGATTTCCCGCAGAACATCCTCCTGAAACGCCAGCGCGACTTGCAGGAACAGATGGAGAAGGCCATCGCCTTTCGCAAGGATGCCGACGCACTGCTCCGCACCGCAGAGGCCGACATGATGCGCCCGCTCCGACAAATGCTCGACGAGCTGATTCGCAACGTGGGCCTCGAAAGAGGCTATGAGGTCATCATCAACCTCGACACGCCTTCGTGCTCCTTCCTCCACCCCGCCGTGGCGGAGGACGCCATGCCCTATGTGAAGGAGAAGATTTCCGAAACGGTAACCCCCTGACCAATAGCCGGACACGACATCCGGCTTTTTCACCTTATTCTTTCAGCACGTGAACCCCATTGGTGTTTTCGACTCCGGCTACGGCGGACTGACCATACTCCGCCAGATGCGGCAGATGTTGCCCCAGTACGATTATCTCTACTTGGGAGACAACGCCCGCGCGCCCTATGGCGCACACTCTTTCGAGGTGATTTATCGCTACACGCTCCAGGCGGTGGAGGCACTCTTCCGCCGGGGCTGTCCGCTCGTTATCCTGGCCTGCAACACGGCGTCGGCCAAGGCGCTGCGCACCATTCAGCAGAACGACCTGCCGCGCCTCGACCCCGACAAGCGCGTGCTGGGCGTGATACGGCCCACGGTGGAAGCCGTAGGCCCCCTCACCCGCACCCGCCACGTGGGACTGCTCGCCACGGCGGGCACGGTGAACTCCGGGTCGTACACGATGGAAATCAACAAGCTGTGGCCCGACATCACGGTCACGGGACAGGCGTGCCCCATGTGGGTGCCCTTGGTGGAAAACTATGAGTTCGATTCGCCGGGGGCGGACTATTTCGTGCAGAAGCGCGTGGAGGGCATCCTTCGGCAGGACCCGCAGATTGATACGCTCATCCTGGGCTGCACGCACTACCCCTTGTTGATGAACAAAATACTGAAATATACCCCGCCCGGCGTGCGCATCGTGCCACAGGGGGAGTATGTCGCCACATCGCTCCGCAGCTACCTCGAACGCCACCCGGAGATGGACTGCCGACTGGGAAAACACGGACAATGCCACTACCTGACCACCGAAAACGCCGAAAAGTTCCAACAAAGCGCGGCCCTCTTCATGCACGAAAGGGTGGAGGTGGAAAATATCAGCCTGACGTAGCCCGCCACCGCGACAACGCGACGGAAAGCGGCTGCGCCATCGCAACAAACCCTTATATATAATAGGAACGCGCGCGCGTACGTCTTACGAAACGACAACTTATACAACCAATGACAACCTTTCAAGTTCAGGATGTTGTCTTTAGTTGTTTACGTTGTCGTTTATTGAATAACAGACGACAACTATGACAACCAATGACAACTTCTCCTCCGCCGGATGTTGTCTTTCGTTGTTTACGTTGTCGTTTATTGAATAACAGACGACAACTATGACAACATAAGACAACTTTTTCTTTGCCGGATGTTGTCTTTAGTTGTTTACGTTGTCGTTTTCTTAAAATTAGACGACAACTATGACAATATAAGACAACTTCCTCTTCGCCGGATGTTGTTTTTAGTTGTTTACGTTGTCGTTTATTGAATAACAGACGACAACTTAGACAACATAAGACAACTTCTCCTCCGCCGTATGTTGTCTTTAGTTGTTTACGTTGTCGTTTTCTTATTAAAACACAGCCATGTTGCGTGTACATGACGGCCTGAAGGCCCCCGGAACCATTTCCCGATATAAAAAATGCCCTATTATTTATAAAAAGTGTAATTTTGCTGCCAATAAATACAATCACAGCACATACAATGGAAAATAAGCAATTTGCCAGAACGCTTGTTACAGCCGCATTGCCCTATGCCAACGGCGGAGTACATATAGGTCATTTGGCCGGCGTATACGTTCCCGCTGACATCTACGTGCGCTATCTGAGGCTCAAGCAGCGCGAAGTGCTCTTTATCTGCGGTTCCGACGAACACGGCGTGCCGGTGACCATCCGCGCCCGCAAAGAAGGATGCACACCCCAACAGGTGGTCGACCGCTACAACAAGATTATTTCCGAATCATTCCGCGAATTTGGCATTTCCTTTGACAATTACGGACGAACCACCTCCGAGGTTCACCGAAAAACCGCTTCCGACTTCTTCCGCAAACTCTACGAAAAAGGAGAGTTCGTGGAGAAAGAAAGCGAGCAGTACTACGACGAAGAGGCACACACCTTCCTCGCCGACCGGTACATCACCGGCGAATGCCCCCACTGCCATTTTGAACACGCCTACGGAGATCAGTGCGAAAAGTGCGGAACGGCACTCTCACCCACCGAACTCATCAACCCCAAAAGCGCACTGAGCGGCTCAAAGCCCGTGCTGCGCAAAACAAAACACTGGTATCTCCCCTTAGACAAGCACCAGCAATGGCTGGAGCCGTGGATCACCGAACAACACAAGGAGTGGCGCAGCAATGTCATGGGACAGTGTAAAAGCTGGTTCGACCTGGGACTCCAACCCCGCGCCGTGAGCCGCGACCTCGAATGGGGTATACCCGTACCCGTCGAGGGAGCAGAAGGAAAGGTGCTCTACGTGTGGTTCGACGCCCCCATCGGTTACATAAGCAACACCAAGGAAATCCTACCCGACACATGGGAAAACTGGTGGAAGGACCCCTCCACACGGCTCATCCACTTCATCGGAAAGGACAACATCGTGTTCCACTGCATCGTCTTCCCCTCCATGCTCAAGGCGGAAGGCTCCTACATCCTCCCCGACAACGTGCCCGCCAACGAGTTCCTCAACCTCGAAGACGACAAAATTTCTACCTCACGTAACTGGGCGGTGTGGTTAGACGAGTATCTGCGCGACTTCCCCGGCAAACAGGACGTGCTGCGCTACGTGCTCACGGCCAACGCCCCCGAAACGAAGGACAACAACTTCACTTGGAAAGATTTCCAGGCGCGCGACAACAACGAACTCGTGGCCGTGTACGGAAACTTTGTGAACCGCGCGCTGCAACTCACCAAGAAGTACTACGACGGCGTGGTTCCGCAACCGGGAGAGTTCACCCCGCAGGATCAAGAAACCATCAGCGAGTTCCAGAACGTCAAGGCCGAGGTGGAACGCCTCCTCGAAGCTTTCCGCTTCCGCGATGCGCAGAAAGAGGCCATGAACCTGGCGCGAATAGGCAATAAGTATTTGGCCGACGCCGAGCCCTGGAAGGTGGTAAAGACCGACCCCGAGCGCGTGAAGACGGTGCTCTTCCTCTCCCTCCAGTTGGTGGCCAACCTCGCCACGGCCTTCGAGCCCTTCCTCCCCTTCAGTTCCGAAAAACTCCGCCGTATGCTCGGCATGGAGGCGGCCGAATGGGACCGACTCGGAAGCATCGACCTCCTGCCCGCCGGAAAACAACTCGCAGAGCCGGAGTTGCTCTTCGAGAAAATAGACGACAGCGTCATCGAAGCGCAGGTGCAGAAACTGCTCGACACGAAAAAGGCCAACGAGGCGGCCAACTACAAGGCAGAGCCCGTGTTGCCCAACATTCCCTTTGAACAGTTTGAACAACTCGACATCCGCGTCGGTACCGTCCTCAGCTGCGAAAAGGTGAAGAAGAGCAAGAAACTCCTGAAGTTTGAAATCGCCGACGGACTCGAAAACCGCACCATCGTGAGCGGCATTGCCCAACACTACAATCCCGAGGATTTGGTAGGAAAGCAGGTGTGCTTCGTGGCCAACCTGGCTCCGCGCACCATCAACGGCATTGAGAGCCAAGGCATGATACTCTCTGCCGTCAACTTCGACGAGTCGCTCAGCGTGGTTACCGTCGACCGGCCCGTAGTGGCGGGAAGTCGCGTGGGATAACGCGCACCGCACACCCCGTTCCGCCTATGGCGTGAAACACAGGAGGAAGTGCAGCGACAAAGCCTCTCGATGCAACGCGAAAGCGTTTTTCAGATAAATAGAGAAGAGAACGTCCCGGACAAGATGTCGGACTGAACGGTCATGCTTGTCCGGGACACTTTATAAAACAGAATTTAATTTTCAGGACAAAAGGAGCAGGACCGCCAACTCCGGCGCCGGTCGTTACAGCCGGACAACCTTGGCCTGCCATACAACATCTTTTACTACTCACTCCGGAACTGCGAAGCCCGCTATGCGGTCGGGCTGCAACTACCGAAACACTTATGATCCATTCTATGCTTTTCACTACGCGATTCAGGCACGCCGTAAGGTGCGTCCTGCTTTTGTTTCCTCTGATCTGTGCCATCTGTACGGCACAGGCCCAAAGTTCACAGAACAAAGTGGAACTTACGCCGGAATTTCTGGCCAAAATGCAAAAATATACCGACTTCGGAGCTTTCCATGGCGGCTACGCTCTCGTGCAACGCGCCGGAAAATGGGGCTACATCGACACGCAGGGCAACGAAGTTGTGGCTTGTAAATACGAAACGCCCCGTCCGGTGAAGGACAGCTTCGACCCGGACACGGTGTTCTCTTTCTGCCACTACCGCCTGCGCACCAACCTGCAGCCTTCCGAGGTGCGCCTTCCCGTTGTGCGCGCCGGAAAATGCGGCTACGTCGATGCTACGGGCAAAGAGGTGATTTCGTGCAAATATGCCGCCTGCGACGCTTTCTATGGTAACCTGGCCCGCGTACAGGTCCAGGAGGGCGGCAGCATGGGCCTTATCAATACGCAGGGACGCGAGGTGTTGACCTGTACCTACGACTATATCGAACGCTCACCCGTCGATGGCCTCATCTTCTGTGCCCGACGCTTGGTCGACGGTGGCTGGGAATGTGGACTGGTGGACACCACGGGAACCGCACTCGTGCCGGTGGAATACAACGACTGCGCTCGCTATATCAACGACATCGTGGCGGTGTGCAAGAAAGGCAAGTGGGGCTACGTGAACAAGATGGGAAAGGAATTTGTTCCCCTGAAGTATGATTTTGCCCAGCTTCCCTACACCTCCTACCGCACCAAGATTGAAGAGGTCCGCAAGTCATTTGCCTCAGAGCAGGCTTTGCTCAGCGAAGGCCTCCGTTTCCAAGAACTGAAGAACGAAACGCTCAACGCCATCTTTGTCGGTGAGAAGGGAGATACCGTGTTGCGACTGCCTTACCACATTCAGAACACGCGCTACTACGACAACGAATCCGTAGCGGAGACAGAGGTCCCTATCTTCCGCGAGGGCTGCGCTCGGGTCCGCTTAGACGGAAAATGGGGCTACATCAATCAGCGTGGAGAGTTCGTTCTGCCACCGCTTTTCTACTCGCTCGAACCTTTCTCCGACGGTTTGGCACTCGTGGAGCGCGATGTGCTCATCACCACGCGCACCAAGGAGCGTAAGGTGCTCCACCTCAAAGGCTTTGCTGCCCCCGACGGACAAACTACGCTGACCCACGCCTACATACGCCAAATGTGGCAGCAGGCATTGGCCAACCCCGCCGATTTTGAACTCTATGATTATCCCGCCGACGGCGAGGAAACCAACTGGATTACCGACCCCTTTGCCCGCTTCACTGCGGTGGGCGGCGACCACAACGGTCTGTGCGTGGCTTGTCGCGAAGGAATGGATGCGCAAGGGGCTTACTCCGTTCGCTACGGCGTGGTGCGTTACAATGAGGAGGAAGTGGTGCCCTTCCGTTACGACTGGCTCTACTATGCCGGCGAGAAGGACACGCTGAGCCTCTATTGCGGACTCCGGGACGGCAAGTATGGCGTGGTATGTTCCGACAGCACGGAGTGCATTCCCTTTGTGTATGACCGGCTCGACGGCATGGAACGTTTGTCGAAGGAGTTCATTTCCCTTCAGGGCAACAAACAGGGATTTGTTACGCTGGCCGGACGCGAGGTGCTGGCTTGCCGTTTCGACAAGGTGGAACGTCCGCGTCAGGGGTTGCTCTATGCCACGCTCGAAGGCAAACGCGGCGTGGCCGACCTGAAGGGCAACACCATCGTCCCCTTTGAATACAGCTATGTCGGTGAGTTTGCCAACGGACTGGCATGGGTGTGCCGCGACAACCTCTATGGCTTGATTACGCTCCAGGGACAGCTGCGCCAACCTTGCCAGATGAAGGACATTTTCCGCTTTGACAAGGATTTGCGCCTGCGCTACAATCCGCAGATGCCGCCGCTCTTCCGCCAGACGCCGGTGTATTTTGAAACAGAAAAGGGGCTTTACGGACTGATGGACGGCGAGGGTCGCACCTTGGCGGAACCGAAATTCGATTGCATCAAACCGTTCGACAGCGAAGTAACGGCCTGCTGTGTGGAGGAGAAGTGGGGTTTCATGAAGCCCACGGGCGAAGTGATTTATCCCTGTGTGTACGAACAGATGGTGGATGTCAAGGGACAGAAGGCGGAGGTGTCTGACACGCCTTTCAACTGTGCCGACTTTATCCATGTGAGCCAACAGGGAAAATGGGGCTTGCTCAAGGCGGGCGGCGCTCCGTGCATGGAAATCACCTATGATTCCATCGGAAGCTTCCACGACGACCGCATCCTCTTCAAGCGCGACGATCGCTACGGCTTTGCCGACAAAGAGGGCCAGGAGGTTATCGCTCCAACCTATAATGCCGCAAAAGATTTTTCGGAAGGGCTGGCTCCGGTTTGGAACAAAGACGACAAGGTGCTCTTTATCGACCCCACGGGTGCCGTAGTCATCAAACCGCACCGTTACGACCGCGTAGAAGGTTTCCGCGACGGTAAGTGCAAGGTGAGCCGCAAGGATTCCGAGTGGTACATCGACCGCGAAGGAAAGAAGGTGAAAGAAAAATAATCGCGAATCTATAATAATAGATAACGACAACAGGGACAACATGGGACAACTTTTTTAGCTTAAAGGGTTGTTTCGTGTTGTTTTTGTTGTTGTCAGTTTTTGAGATAACGACAACTTGGACAACATGGGACAACTTTTTTAGCTTAAAGGGTTGTTTCGTGTTGTTTTTGTTGTTGTCAGAGTTTGAGAACACGACAACAGGGACAACATGGGACAACTTCTTTAGCTTAAAGGGTTGTTTCGTGTTGTTTTTGTTGTTGTCAGTTTTTTAAATGGATGGAAGCTGTTTTTCCAACAGGCGGAGTTGTTTTTACAAGTCCTGGACTATTTTTTCCTACTCGCCGAGTTGAAAAAAATAGTCCAGGACTTTTGCGCGGTATCTTTTCCGTGGGATAAACAGGCCCGATATTTCTTCGCGGGAAGGGGCGAAGCGGCTGAGGACAGGCCGTTCTCCTCCTCGCAATGCCTTGTGCCCGTTGCACTCAGGCGCAATGCGGAGGGCTTTAAGGCGCGAGGAGGAGGGCAGGATGCAAAAGAGCGGACTTCGCCAACTGCGATACGAAAACCTTTGCTTGCTATCAAGCAGTCGGTTGAGGTATGGCAGTTGGGGAAGTCCGCTCTATCGTCGGCATTCGCCGCAGTTATTATTTACCTGCGAGCACTACTTTCTGGCTCTTCACCGTCTTGCCGTTTTCGGTGAGGTTGTACACATACACACCCTGGGGCAGACCGTTGAGGTTGAGGCTTCCTTTGGCCGATGAGAGGGCTGCGGAGCGTACCAAGCGGCCGTCGGCGGCATACACCTGGAGGCTGCGCGGTGCCACGGTGTTGAAGCTGTACGTCAAGGCGTTGTTGGTGAAATTCACGCGGTGGCCGGCTTCGGCGTTCTCGATGCCGGTGTGGTCTTCGCCGTCATAAACGAATACTTCCTTGAACGATGTGAGGTATTCCGAACCTTTTTTCACCATTACGGTAGCTTCGTAGGTCTTGAAGTCGCCTTTTTCAAAAACGCCGTGGAGCTGCATGCTCAGGGGGAAGCCCATGACTTTCAGCGTGCCGGTGCGCGTTTCCGAGCCGCCCTTAATATCCTGGCACATCATCGTGATACCGCACCAGTTCAGACCGCCTTTGTTGGCGTTCTCGCTTGTCTTCACCGTGACGGTGATGTCGTAATCGGCATCGGAAGTGTTTATAAACGTGGGGTCCATGGCGGGTCCGGCACTGATTTCTCCGAAGTCGTCTTCGTGGGCGTAGAATGTCAGCACTTCGCCTTCGGCCACTTCTTTACCGTTGCAGGTTACCTGCAGCTGGGCATGGGCCATGGCTGCGCCGAAGAGTGCGCAGCAGCAAAGGGTAAAAATCTTTTTCATAAGCAGTTGTTTTATGGATTTGTGTTATGGAATGACAGGTTGTTCGGTCACTTGCATCACGCCGTCGGCCTCGTTGTAGAAGATGGCGATGACGGCCATGTTTCCCTCCACCCAGTGGTCCTTCAGCGTGTATTCGTAGTCGCGGCTCTGCGCCTGTCCGGCCTGGAGCACGAGTTCGTCGCCGAAGAGGTCGTTCACCGCAGCGCGGAACACGTGGTTGTGGACGTACTCCTTGTCGGTGCCGCCGCCCCACTGCGCCGGGAGCGACTGGATGCGCACCAGGTTGCTCTCCGTGAGCCACAGTTGCAGCTTGCCCTCCACATTTTCGTTGCTCTCCACCTCTGCGTGGAGGCTAAGCTTGCGTGTGGCGGGGTCGAACGTGGGTTGTTGCAGACGGATGTCGGCTTTGGGAGCCTCAATCAGGCGGTTGATGGTCAGGCCGAACCAGTTGGAGAAAGGTTGCAGGCCACCCTTGCGGTCAATCAGGCCGTTCGGCTGTTCTTGAACGCCCCAATATTCGTAGAGTTCGGCACTCTGGCTATTGGCCAGGCCGAGGGTGGGGCGGTCCTCCTCGCTCAGCCCGAGCGAACCGCCGTGAATGGCCACGGCAATGACGTGTTCCGTGCCGTAGACGTTCTGTATGTTTTTCAACTCCTCCGTTGCGAGCGGACAGTTGGCGCAGCGTTGTCCGGTGAAGTCCTCTATGAGCACATTCTTCTTGGGCGTGATGTCCACGGGGCCGTTGAAGCGTTCGTTCTCGTCGACATTCTCACAGGCTGTGAGCGTGGCCATCGCCAAGCCCAGGGCTGCTATGAAAGGATATATTCTCATGGAATACAAATAAAAGCTTGTGGTTGAAAAGAGTTAGAAAGTGAAAGTATAGTTGGCTTGCAGGCCCTTCGAGGCCGGCACAAAGCGACATACGCCGCCGGAGCAGTTATAGCCGGCGCGCGTCTTGCCGTAGCTCAGCTGGAGTCGGTGTGCCCCCTGCGTGTAGGCTACGGAGCCGAGCAGGTAGTGTTCCTTGTGCGTGCCGCGTGAAGCGTCTTCCGAGCCGTTTGCCTTGAAGTAAGGCACGTGTCCGTTGTACTGGTCGCTGATGGAAATCATGAAGTGGGGCAGTATGGAAAGTTCCAGCAGGCCGTACCACCAGTCCTTCTGGTCCTGCTTGGTGTGCAGGTACTGCGCTTCGCCGCGCAGGGTGAATTTGGGCGAGAACTGGTATTTTCCTTCAGCCACGAAGATGTTGCTTTTGATAGCCTTCTCGCCGTGTCCTTCCACCACCTGCTGGTTGTAACGCTGGTTGGAGTACATGAAGTTCAGCTTCAGCTGTTTGTTCACCTTCTTCTCCAGTTGCACGTTGATGTCCTGGTAGTACGTTTCGGGACCCATCTTGAAGAATTTCGACTCCGCGCCGTTTCCGCCGGGCTCGTCGGTGTGCGTTTCGTTTGTGCTTTGGTCGATGCCGCGCACGTGCGAGAAGTTCACCTTCAGGTTGGTTCCGTATTTACCTCCGAGGAACGTTTTGCGCTTGAAGGTATATCCCAGCTCGCCTTGGAAGGCCCATTCGCCCGGAGCCATTTGTGTGGCGTAGGGATAGAGGGCTGCGAGGGTGTAAGTGTGCTGATAGGAGAAGGCGGGCAGGTGGTTGATGTAGCAGGCCGACGATGCGTTGCTGATGGTGCGGCGCGAGCGGTACGCCATGTCCTGGCTGCGCTTGGCCTGGAGGAGTACGCTCATACCCCGCTTGGAGTAAGAACCCGAAAGCAGGAGCGTTTTGCCCTTTTGGTAAGTAAAATTATTCGCCGTCGAGGGGTCGTGTCCCTTCCAGGCATATTCTGCCAAGAAACTGTAGTTCCCTTTTTGCAAGTTGGCGCGTACGTCGAACGCCCCCACGTTCTTGGGCATCTTCAGGGCGTATGGTTGCACCGTGGGGTCGCCTGTAATCTCGTTGGGCTCCCCTGTGGGCCGCGTAGTGTAGATGTCAGCTTCCTTCCCGGCGTGGTTGCTCACGGCGGAGAAGCCCAGCAAGAGGCGTGTGCCGCTCTCGTCCATCTTCTTGAACCATTGGTCCACGTTCACCTCCATGTCGCCGCCCCATGTCCAGGGTGAGCAGTTGTCCAGGTTACGGTGGTGCCAGTAATAGCGCTGTTGTCCGCCGAGGAGCTTGAGTGTCAAGCCCTTCACGGGCTTCAGCACCATGCGTGCGCCGCGCAGCGAGTTGTCGATGCCCAGCGAGCGTTCCTCATAGCTGCGCAGCACGAGGCCGGAGCCGAATTGTTCGTAGAAGTCGCCGAGTGTCAGTTCCGCTCCCTTGTAAGTTCCTTTCAGGTAGAAGTAGGGAAGTCCCCATCCCTTGAAGTCCGTTTCAAATCCCGGCATCGGGTGGTCCAGGTACTCCAATCGTGCGCCCGCCTGCACATATTTGTTGAGCAGGTGGAGTTCTGCGTACGTATTGGTCATGAAGTCGTCCTCATAAGTTCCGGTACCGATTTTCTCGTCCTCCTTGGGGAAAGTCAGGATGTCGCTCTGCACACTGCCGTGCAGGGTGAACTTTTTGCCGTCGTCGGTCTGTGCTTGCAGGGGCAGCGCCGAGGTGAGTGCGATGGCCGCCATTGCGGCATATTTTCTCATGTGTATGCTTTTATTGTATGGGTGTATGATAAAAGTATGCGGACAGGAGTTCCGTTCCGTGCGATGTGTGCGCCGGCTTCTCCTGTCCGCATCCTTAATGTTATTTCACGAGTTCGCGTACCTTCTCTATCAGATGCTGTTCGCCGCCTTCGGTGTAGGAGCTGCGGCTTTCCACAATCTTCCCTTCGCCGTCGATGATGAACACGTGCGGAATGAGGTTCACACCCATGGCGCGGCGAAAATCACTGTTCGGGTCGAGCAGCACTTGGTATTCCCATCCGGCAGCATCGACCATGGGCTTTACCTTCTGGGCGTTCTGTGCCTCGTCAATGGAGATGGCAACCAAGCGAACGCCGGTTTCCTCTTGCCAGTCGGGGTATACTTCGTGGATGGCTTTGAGCTCGCGGTTGCAGGGCTTGCACCAGGTGGCGAAGAAGCTGATGATGAAAGGCTTGCCGTCGTTGGAGAGTTTGGCCGTGTCGATTACTTTACCGTTGATATCCTTGAGTTTCACAGAGGGCAACTGTGCAGAGGCTGTAGTCGCCATGGCGCAGAAAAGCACTAAAGTGCAAAGGATGGATTTGAAGTTCATTTTGATTGATTTTTCGTTTTTTGTATAGAAAGTGCCCGACGGTCGTACTCACCGGCGGGGTCTTGGCGGCAAAAGTATTTATTTAAGTTGGATTTGGCAACTTCTACCTGATGATTTTTGCTTTAGGCTGACAAAGTGTAGGGGTATGTCGATAAAAAGGTGGGTTTGACCGGGTTTTGAGGTGGAAAAATGTCAGGAAAGGCGGATGCTTGTCGTTGGAGGGAGGAAGGTTGGTGGCATTGGCGGCATTGTGGCGAAGGGTTGCTGCGCTCCGGCTTCCGTTTCCGCCGATGGCCTATCCTACGGCCCTGTCGGCTCCGTCCGTCGCGCCACTTTGGGGAACACCTATATTTATAATGTCGCCACCTCTATATATAATGTCGCCACCCCCAAGTCGCAACGTGTCAGTTCGGCTTGGGGGTGGAGTTTATGCGGGAGAGGATGTCTGTCGTTATGCAACCGACGGGTCATCTCGCTTTATGCGAGGAAAATCATCAGGACAATTTGTGCCATGAGGATGCGCAGGAACATGGCCAGCGGGTATACGGTGCTGTAGCCCACTGCCGGAGCGTCGTTTCCGGCGGTCTGGTTAGCAAAGGCCAGTGCAGGGGGATCGGTGTTCGAGCCTGCGATCAAGCCCATCAGCGTGAAATAGTTCAGCTTGAGCACCTTGCGTGCCACAACGCCCATGATGAGGATGGGAACTACGGTGATGAGGAAACCGGTCCAGACATAATGCAAACCGCCGCTCATGATGGTGTCCCAGAACTTGGCTCCGGCTTGAATACCTACGCTACTGAGGAAGAGGAGCAGGCCCACTTCGCGCAGCATCAGGTTAGCCGAGGTCGAAGTGTAGGTGTTGATTTTGTAGCGGTAGCCGAATGCGCCGATGAGGATAGCCACTACGAGCGGGCCACCGGCCAGTCCTAATTTCACACCGCCGCCAAAGTCTATTTGTCCGAGGATGATACCGAGCATGATGCCGAAGAAGATGGCGCCCACGTTGGGATGGTCGAGGCGTTTCACCGATGCACCGATGGCGCGCTTGAGGCGTTCGATGTTCTCTTCGCTACCCGTCACCAGGATGCGGTCGCCCACTTGCAGACGCAGGTTGCGGTCGGCGAAGAGGTCCATGCCGTTACGTGTCACGCGGGTTACGTTTACGCCATAGATGGTGCTGAAGTGCAGCTGGCCGAATGTTTTGCCGTTGATTTCGGGTTTGGTGATCACTAAGCGGTGGCTGACGTACTTCGACTTGTCAATGTCGTCCTTCCACTGGCGGTCGGCCAGGTGTTCGCCCATCAAGGCCGAGATAGGTTCGGCTTCGTCCTCAGCGCAGACGAGGTGCACTTCCATGCCCAGCTCCAGTTTCGTTTCTCCGTTGGGAATGAACATATTGCCGTCCTGGATGCAGCGCGTGATGACGAACTGGCGGTTCAGGAAGGAGTGCAGTTCATGGAGCGTGCGGCCCACTACCGAGGAGTTCGTCACCTTGATAACCAAGTGAACGGGTGTGGCGTGCGGGTTGCGCTCCTGTTCCAGGCGGATGGCCTCCTGTTCCTTTTCCAGCTTGATGTTGCAGAGGAAACGGATGAGTACGGTGGCCAGGATGATACCTACGACACCCAAGGGGTAGGCACAGGCGTAGCTGGAAGCGAGGTCGGGAATGCCTGCTGCGCCCCAGTCGCCGGCAAAGTCCTTCACGACGGTATTAGCGGCACCCAAACCGGGCGTGTTGGTCACGGCGCCGTACATAGTGCCGACCATCATGGCCAGGTTGAAGTTGTTGTGGTCAAACACCAGGAAGTAGAGGCCCAGCATCACGGCGATGTTCAGCAAAACTATGCCCACGGCAATCAGGTTCATGCCCACGCCGCCTTTTTTAAAGGTGGCGAAGAAGCCGGGGCCCACTTGCAAGCCGATGCAGTAGACAAAAAGAATCAGGCCCAACTCCTTGACGAAGTCAATCACCTCCTTTTGTGCTGCGTGAGTGATGTAGTCGCTGGTAGCCGGGTCAATGATGTAATGACTGTAGATGTGTCCTACAATAATCCCGACAAATAACACAAAGGTTACGCCCAACGAAACACCGCCAAACTTAATTTTTCCCAATTTCACGCCCAAGCTGATGACCAGTGCATAAATAACCACCAGGTGAGCAATGGAAGCGGGATTCGTTACGATTTTTAGTAATGATTCCATTGTAGTATTATTGGTTATGTTACTGTCGCATTTCCCAATTCTTCATAGGTTTGGGCAAAAGTATACATTATTTTTCATAGTTTATAGGTTTGATGTTAAAAGTTTGGGTAAAATAGTGCAAGGCGAGCGAAGCGCAAAAAATGCCGCACCGACCAACTGGATGACCTTACCCCTTCATTCCCCTGAAGTTCCCATTCAGAAACAGACCGTGGAAGGCCGGCGGAGAATGGCTGCTGTCGGTGTCAGGGCTCCCCAAGGTAAGCGATAAACTTTTTAACTCTTCCACATTTCAAGTTAAAAAAGCACTACCTTTGCACGCCGAAAACCGGCAATTCCCCGATAAAGACAATGAGAAACAGTTCTTCACTTCAATACACCACCTTTGTGGTGAAAGAGGCCATGCCCCTGCTCGAATTCTTGGAGCAGGCGATGCACGGCATCAGTCGTACACGCGCCAAGGCCATACTTGGCGGAGGCGGCGTGCGCGTGGATTATAAAAACACCCGACAGTTCGACCTCATGCTCCAGCCCGGCTCGCGCGTGGAGGTGGCCAAACGCAAGCCAAAGGGCGACCTCAAGTCGAAGTTCGTGAAGCTCGTTTATGAAGACAACTATCTCGTGGTGATAGAAAAGGGAGTGGGCATACTCTCCATGGCCTCCGCACACCATGCCTTCAGTGTGAAAACTGTGCTCGACGAGTATTTTCATCGCACGCGGCAGAAGTGTACGGCACACGTCGTTCACCGCCTCGACCGCGACACCTCCGGCCTCCTGGTCTACGCCAAAACCATCGAGGCAGAGCAGATTTTGGAACACAACTGGCACGAAATCGTTACAGACCGCCGCTACATGGCTTTAGTGTCGGGCACGCCGCCACAGCCCGAGGGAACGGTGGAAAGCTGGCTGAAGGACAACAAAGCGTACTTCACTTATTCTTCACCCGTCGACAATGGCGGAAAATTTGCTGTAACCCATTACCGCGTCATCCGCACGGACGGGCACCACTCCTTGGTGGAATTGAAACTCGAAACGGGGCGCAAAAATCAAATCCGCGTTCACATGCAGGACCTCGGCTGTCCTGTGTGCGGAGATGTGAAGTACGGCAATGGCGACAACCCCATCGGACGCCTGGCACTCCATGCCTTCCGCTTAGACTTCTATCATCCCATCACGGGGGAAGCCATGCACTTTGAAACCGGCGTGCCCAAGAAATTCCGCGTGCCGGAGAAGTGACCCACGGATGCCCCGTGAAAACTGCAGCGCGTATCCCATCGGGAAAAGGCCATGTCGTGCCTCATTCCGGTGGGATACGCGCTTTGTCGTCATGCTCTGTGGGGTGGAAATGCCGTTCCGGACGGTCGCCCGGCGGCAGATTTCCACGGGTCGCCGAAGCCGTTGCAAAAAGTCCCGGACTATTTTTTACAACTCGGCGAGTAGAAAAAAATAGTCCGGGACTTTTGAACGACAAGTGGCGGACTTGTGGGAAGCGTCCGCTTGATGCCCTTTTCGCAGGGGGCGAGGGAGTGGAGTTTCAGTACACCTTATGCAAGTTTCGGAGGTTATGAGATATCAGGTTATGAGGTTATAAGGTTACCCGTTGGGCTATTTTTCCTACGTCAGACAGTATGATTATCATTCAAGTTTAGGAGATGATGAGGGATAAGGTTTTGAAGTAATAAGGCAACCGGGTGCGGCAGCATTCGGTTGTTAAGCGGTAACTTTATAACCTCATAACCTGCGCGAAGCGCAACACCTCATCACCTCCCCAACTTACGCCTCCTGCTATGGCCTATCGGAGCAGCTTCTCCGTGCGCACCGTGCCGTCCTTCAGCCAGGTGCGGCGCAGCACCATACCCTGCTGCGTGGCCGGGCAGGGCCGCCCGCCGAGGTCGTAGTAGCGTACCGTAGCTATCGGTGACGGATGGTTTTCAGCCGGGCGCAGGGCGGTCGGGGTATGCGTGGTCATCACCGTGAACGGGTCGCTCGGCAGCGAGTTCATCAGCTCTTCGGCGGCCAACGCCTGCAGCGTCAGCTCATACGTCGTGGCGGGCGAGAGGCCGCGCACCGTGCAGTGCGTATCGGCAATGCTGTCCGTCAGCCACGCCTTCGGTCCCACGGCCCACACCTCCGGGGCAGCCACCGTGTCGAGCACGATGCGCAGGTCGTTCAGGAAAATGCGTTCCTGCTGCGTGGCGATTTCCAGCCGCACCGGTTCCGTGCCGCAAAGGAAGGGCAGGATCACCTCGTGCTCCGTCTTGTTCGCCTTCAGGCTGACGGTTTCCAGCGTTTCGCCCGCTGCGTTGAGGGCCTTGATCGTGTAGTTCACCGTCTTGCCCGGATAGGAAACCAGGCGCAGGGCCAGCGTGAACCGTCCCTCTGCGCGCGACAGGTCATAGAGCGGTGAGGTGAGCCGTCCGTTCGTGCCGTAGCTGCCCACCCTGACATAGCCGCCCGACTGGTAAAGCTCTTCGCCCGTCCATCCCGTCTGTGAGAGAAACTTGTCGAGCTGTTCGGCAATGTTCTCATAGTCCGATTTCGGATAGCCGCCCAGTTTCATGGCCGCGAAGTCCTCGCTCGCCACCACGGGGTTCAGCGAGTCCGGCAGCAGCTCGCGCAGGCTCAGGCGGTAAGCCACGGCCTCGTCCACCGCCTCCCATTCCAGGGTGAAGGTCGTGTCGGTCAGTTCCTTCAGCGTCGGCATTTCCGGTTTGAGGAGGCGGTCCTTCATGAAGCGGAAATGCACCACGCCGTCCTCCACGCGGATTTGCGTCAGGCCGCGTTCCGTCGGTACGCCGTCCCACGAGAGCGACGAGGGCGAGGTGAAATCCGTGAAAGCGTTGTTCGTGGCCGTGGGATAGAGGTCCGTGGCCTCGCCGTTGCCCTGTGTGCCGTCGGCCTCCACGATGTCCACGCGCGGATGCAGGCCCGCGTTCACCCCGTTCGTCTGCCAGATGGACGGTTCGTAGTCAATGTGCGTAATCATCAGGCCGCTGCCCGGCAGGAAAGCGTCCCAGCCTGTGAGCTGGCGGTTTTCGAGAATGAAATACTCGTTGGCTTTCTGCGTGCTCAGGCGGTAGGCCTGGCGTGTGGCGATGAGTCCCTCCAGCTGCACGTCGTCGGCGGGCTGGTCCAGCTCCGTCAGTTCCATCCAGCCGAGGCTGGCGCGCTCGAAGGCCGAGTAGCCCGCCGGCGTGTGGGAGTTGTTGTTGTAGTTGCCGATGTCCATCACGTCCCACGCCCCCATCTGGGCCGTAGTGCCGCGTGTGTTGTACAGGTCGGGCAGACCGATGACGTGGCCGAACTCATGGCAGAAGGTGCCGATGCCTTCGAGCGTGGTGCCCGACACGTATTTCAGCTCCGAGGAGCAGGCGTAACGGTTCACCTGCTTCCCGTCGAGCGTGAGGTACGCGCCGTAGGCCGTCAGCTCCGAGGCGTGCGGCCAGATGGTGTTGCTCGACGCGCCGTAGCTCTCGGCGTAACCGGCGTAGATGACATAGACGAAGTCCACTTCGCCGTTGTTGTCGTAGTCGTAAAGGCTGAAGTCGGTGCCCAGGCTGTCGTGCGCCGTTTGGCAGGCTTCCTGAATCATGAGGTAGGCCGCCTGCTCGTTGCCGGAGCTGTCGTTTTTCCCATAGTACTGCATCGTCTTGCTGAGCTTGATGGGTCCGACGACATCGAACTGCGGGGTGAACAGCCCTACCGACTGGTCGGCAAAGTAGTCGGCCACGCTGCCTGTAGCGTCATAGTCGCTGAAACCGGGCTCGTTCATCACACGGTCGAAGAGCGCGTTGTCGTGGTCGGGTTGCAGCTCGTTGTCGGCAAACTCGACAAGCAGCACCAGCCCCCGGAGCGAGCCGAGGGTGGGAAAGTTCTCGTCGATGAGGCGTGCCGGGGTACGGCGTGCGCCCTCAGCGGGTGCGGCGGGCCACGGTGCTTTGCCTATGCTGTCGAGCAGGGCCGTTTCGCGCGGCGAGCGGAGTGCGGCGTCGCGTGCGGTGATGCCCGTGGAGCGCAGGAGGCCCCCGTCGGGCCGGTGGGCATAGCAGAGCGTGCCCTCGGCGTTGCGTTGCAGCAGGTAACCGTCGAGCGTCAGGAAGCAGTGGCTGTGCTCATCGCCCACCAGGCGGTAGGTCAGCGTCGTGCCGTCTGGCTGCGTCACGCGGTGAAGTCCAGGCCACGCCGGCACCGCATGGCTGCCGCAGGTAAGTGACAGAAAGAGGAAAAGGAGGATATAGCGGAATTTCATGGGGTATCCTTTTTTGTGAAGGTTATGAGTTTTAAGGTTATAAGGTTATAAAGTTACGCTTGCGGCGGAGGTTTGCGTTTGTAGGGGGAAGTTCTTTAGTGAAGGTTATGAGTTTTAAGGTTATAAGGTTATAAAGTTACACTTGCGGCGGAGGTTTTCATAGGCTCAAAGAGTAATTTATAACCTTATAACCTTAGATCTTATAACCTTATAACCTTAGACCTTATAACCTTAGATTACGGTCTTGTTAGTACAGCTTGTGCCATCGTCGGCTGCGAGGCGCAGGACATACATCCCTTTCGGGAGCGGTAGGAGTTGCTCGCCGGGCCACACCTTCAGGCTGCGCACGAGACAGCCGTCGGCTGTCCACACCTCCAGTCGGCCTGCCACGTTCGTGTTCACTGCCAGCTGTCCGCCTTCGCAGTGCGTCAGTAGCAGGGGCTGCCGGTCCACCATCGTTTCGCGGAGCCCTTCTGACTCCTTCCGGAGCGGTACGGCGCGGTCGGCGTTCTGGATATAACCCGTCGTGGTTTCAATGAGCAAGGCCGTGATGCTTACCCGCGAAGGGTCGATGACAGTGGGCGGCAGCTCGAACGAGTAGCTGAACGTCTGCTCTTCGCCTGCTGGCAGCAGTGCCAGTTCCGTGCAGGGCATACCCTGATAACCGCCGAAGATGCCGCGCGCCAAATCCATGTAGGCAAAGTCCGTGGTGGGGTCGGTCTTGTTTTCCCAACCCTCCATCTCGCCGTTCGCACCGCCGGCATAATAGTTGTGCTGCAGGTAACCCGTCACCGAGTCCTCCGTCACGACGAAGGCCATGCGCAGGGCGGGGTTCTTCACGTCCGTTTCGGCCAGGAACTTCGCCACGGCATCCACCCGGGTGCTGTCCTCGTTCCACCACGCCTCCAGTTTCACGGCATAGCCCGACAGGGTGGCCGCCTCGGTGGCGTAGAGGGATTCGATCTGCCAGTAAGGGTCGCCCGTCATGCGGCGGTCCACGGTGCAGGTGGGCGCACCTTTTTGCAGGGCGATGAACTCCTTGTACGTATAGGCAGCCGTGCTGTCAATTTCGAGCGGGTCGCCCTGTCCGCCGTGTATGGAGATGGGGAGGAACCAGCCCTTGTGCGCCTGTTTCGCCTTTTCCATGCCCACCATACCGCGCGGACACCATCCGCACCAGTCGCCGGTAAACTCCTCGCATACCACCTTGCGGCGGAACAGCGGGTCGTTCACTTTCAGCGTGCAGCGCGCCGTGTCGCCCGGCAGCCAAGCATCGGGCTTCCCGTCCACTTGGTCAATGCGCACCTCCACTGCGTGCTGTCCCGGCACGTCGGCCGGCAGCTGCAGGCAGAAGGTGTCCGTGGCGTTCGGCCTCAGTTCCTTTGCCCGCTCCCATGTGCCGGCAGGTGCGCCGTTCATGCTGATGGCCAGCGTGTAGCGGTTCACGGTGTCCGCCCCCATGTTGCGTAGGGTGCCCGTCAGGCAGACAGAAGCCGAGTCGTAGGGCGCGGTCACGTCGGCCAGCCCGTTCAGGCGCAGCTCTCCCTGCGGCAGCTCCTCCCCTTCGATGAGGGCATGGATGCACAGCGAACCGGAAACTGATGTCCAGTTGTTTTTGCTGTTGTAGTAAATGATTCCGGCACCTTCGTGGCGTACTTTGCTGTATGCCACGCCTCCCGCAGCGGCGAAACTGGCTTTGTAACCAAGGCAAACGGGTTGCGAGCCGTCAATTTCGAACGGTGTATCCAGCACGATGTCGTGCCATCCCGCAGCGAGGTTGCCCACCTTCTGGCGGTAGAGCGGCTGTGCATCGTGCGGGTCCTGCTTAATATATAGGTAAACATTTGTGGCCTCGGCGCCGAGCGCGAGCCTCACCGCACTGATGCGGTTCCGGCTGTATGCTCCGACAAGGTCGGTGGGGTACGTTACATAAGGAGTCACCACCGTTCCTGCTTCGCCCCAGTAGTTGTCGGCAGAGTCGGCGTAGCACACCACAATCTGGGCATGGCTGAGGCAGCAGAACCAAATGAGCGGAAGGAAGGTAAACCAGAATTTTTTCATGAATGTCTTTTTTTGAAGCAGATGCCCTTCGCCTTGCAGAAGAGGAGAAAAGGGAAATGCTGAAACAAAGAGAAGTTTGGAGCCTCCGGAACTTGTCATTCACCCTTCAGGGGCCGACGTCCGGACTGCTCCAAACTTACTACATACCTATTTTATTTAACTACTACTTTCAAGGTCTTGCCGTCTACGGTCACCATGTACACGCCCGGCGTTACGCGGACGGTGGCACGGTCGGCAGAGTCGGCAGTGCGGAAGAGCACCTGGCCGGCTGCGTTGCAAACGCTGACGGAGCGGTTGGAGGCTCCCTCGATGCGGATGCGGCCTGGCAGCGAGAACACCTGCGGAGCGGCGGTGGCGGCGTTGTCGATGGCCGTAACCAAGCCGTTGAAGCTGTTGGTGCAGTTAGATTCGCCTTCTTCCCAGACAGCTGTAACCGTGTACGTGTGGTTCGTGTTCAGCTCCGGCTCGTCGGTGAAGCTGCAAGTCGTTATGCCTTCGGCGAGCAACGTGTTGTCGCGGTAAACATTGTAACCCTTGAGCGTCAGCTTCGACTTCGAGCCGTAGAGCGGCGTGAAGGTGACGTCGTCGAGCAGGGCCACGGTGTAAGAGCCTTTGCTGCAGCTGCGGATGGCGAAGTATTTCGCATCCTTCGGCAGGGTGTATTCAAAGTACTTCCATTCCGTAGAGCCCATGATGCTGTCGCGGTCGAAAGCCTGGAAGCTCTCCACTTCGCGGTCGGTCGAGGAGTACATCATCTCGAACACCTGCGGGTCGGAGCCTTCGTTCGGCATACGGTACCAGAAGCTCACGTCCGTACCGCCTACCACGTCGGGCGAAATCAGCCAGTCGTCGTTGGGCAACGTTTGCGAAACACCGTCGGAGGCGGCCCAGCAGGTAGCGTACTTGTTGCCCGAGTGCGGGGTCAGCACGGGGAATTTCTCCACGCTGAAGCCGGCTTCTTCGGGAGCCCATATTTGCCAGGCTTTCTCTACATACGTGTTCGGCACTTCAGGACCTCCGAAGTAGACGGGTATGCATCCGTCGCCGTCGTACACGGCCCAGTCGCCGATGTTGTCGATGATGAAAGTCTCATAGCTTTCAAAGTCGTCCGTAGCGGCATCCTGCAATTCGTCCGTGGCGGGGGCTTCCCAGCTGAGCACCACTTCGTGCTGCTTGTTCTCGCCGGTGAGTGCGCCCGGGGCGGGCAGTGCAGAACCCTTCACGTAAACCTTCACGGAGCCGCTCGCGTTGTTGTCGGCATTGGTGTCCTCGTCAGAAAGCACCTCAGCGTTGAACACGAAAGTCTTGGCCGCGTCGGCCACGGTGCTGGCAAAGTCGAATGCCACGTGTGTTGTCGTGTTTTTCTCCAGCGAAGCCACGTTCTGTTCGGCGAAGGCTTCGCCGTCTTTGTAGAGCTTCACGGTGAAGTCCTTGGCCGTTTCCATGCCATAGTTCGACACGCTCACTTCGATGCGGCTTGTGGCACCCACGGCGATACGTTTGTCAGCCCTGATGCTCTCTACGGCCAGTTCGTTCGCTACGCCTTCGGCAATGGCAATCTGGTCGATGTAGAGCGAAGCACTCTGGTCGGCAGCGTAAGCACCGAATGCGATTTGCACGTTGTGGGCATCCGTGCGCAGGGGCAGGGAGTAGCGTGACCATCCCTCGTTTCCGTTGTTATAGTCCACCTCGCCGATCATGTTCCATCCCTCGTCGTCATAGTTGGTGTAGACCTTGAGCGTGAGGTCGCCGGGTTCGGCTTCAAAGCCGTGGAAGAGGTAGAAGGAGAGTTCCGGTTTCTGCAGGTTCGCCATGCTGACACGCGGTCCGGCAATGGTCTGTTCGTTCGAGTCGTCGGCAATGAGCGAGAACTGGAGCATGCCGTCGTCGCCGTCGAAGGGCTTCACGGCCAGACCCTGACCCGTCTGGATGTTCCAGGCGTAGTAATAAGAATTGGCGAAGAGAGTCCAGGGGGCTTGGTTGGCAAAGCCGCCGGCAAACGACTCGGCGTAGGGATTCTCATACGGCTCTCCGAGCACGATGCCGAAGGGCTCGCCGGCCGATGCGCCCGCGCTGTTGCAGGCCACTACTATGTAGTCGACGTAAGACTGGCGTTCGCCCCAGAGCGGGGTGAAGGTTTCGTCGGTCAAGGTGAATGCCGTCGTGCTGTCGCCCACGAGTTCGTAGGGATTGTCCCAGCTGAACTGGTTGTAGCGCTTGAGCACGTACTTCACGTCGGCGGGGTTCACGTAGCCACCGTGTGCGCCCACTTCGCTCACCTGGTCCCAGGTGGCCACGGCGTGGAAGTTCTCGTCCATGCGCGCCTTCAGGTTGGTCACCTCGGCGGGCACGTCGAGGCCGACCCAGTTGGTCACGCGGGCTTCCTGGCCTTGTCCGGCGGCGTTGAAGGGCACGATGCGGTAGGTCACACTGCCTTGGGCCACGTCTGTGTCGAGCCAGCTGAGCTGTTCGCCCGGCGTGGGAGCGTCGAAGACCTTGGCGGGCTGCAGTCCGTCGTTGCGGTACACCTCGATGCGGTCGATGGCAGCGAGCGTGCCGCCCTGATAGGTCTGTGTGGGTGCGGTGAAGGTGAGCGTATTGTTCAGTGCACCCTTCTCGCCGGCTTTGGCCTGCAGGTCGCCGACGGCGGCCGGGCCTTCGAAGGCTGCGTGTACGCTGAGCGCGAGGTTGTCCAGGCTGATGTTGATGCTGGTGCCCTGCGTGTCGCCGTGGAGCAGGAGGTTGTAGAGGCCGTCCTCCTTCACGTTGAAGAGGAACTCGTAGTGGCCGTTGGGCTGCAGCGTGCTCTCGGCAATCTGCACCTCGTCGCCCTTCAGCTCCTGCGAAGTGCCGAGCAGGAGGGTGATGTGCTCTTCGAGCATCCAGTGGTCGTAGGTGTCGAAGGCCACTTTGTAGTCTACGCCCTTCTGCAGTTTGATGGAGGGGGTGATGAGATAGTCGTCGTCGCCGCCTTCGTACTTGCCGCTCATGTAGGCGTAGCCGCTGTCTGAGCCGTAGGGCAGCATGTGTTGCCATGTGGCCCCGTCATTGTTGTTGTCGACCACCTTGTAGAAGTCAAAGTCCGCCTGCGTGTCGAACGTCTCAGTGTAGGGCAGGATGATGGTGTTGCCGGCGGGCAGTGCGTTCGTTGTGGCGGTAGGACCGTCCTGTCCGTAGGCACAGGCCGTCACCGTGTAGTAGTAGTGAGCGTGGCGTTCGGGAATCTGCTCGCTGAAGGTCAGCTCCTTGAGTCCGTCGGCCACCACCACGTTGTCCGGGAATCGGGTCACGCGGTAGCTGATGGCATCGTCGTCCACCGGGCCGCCGTGCTGCGACAGCGTGGGCGCCTCCCAGGATAGCGTGAGGTGCTGTCCGTCGTCGGCATTGAGCGTAAGGTTGCCCACGGCCTGGGGCATGTCGTTGCCCACGAAAGCGTTGAGGCGGCGGAAGGGCGATGTGCCCGCTTCGTTTGCCATGCTGATTTCCACCGTGTGTGCCCCGTTGGCCAAGTCGAGCGCGTGCTCCACAGCCTGTCCGGGCGTGACGCTGAGCTGCGCCGTTTCTGTGCCGTCCACACTGATGCAGGCCGTCAGTGTGCCGCTCAGGTCCGCACTGCCGTCGTAGCATTTTTCCGGTGCGGTGAAGAGCAGTTTGCCGTCGGCATAGCTGATGTGGTGGGCAAAGCCCGGAGCGGCGGCGTCCGCCATGGGGATGTAGAGTCCAATGATACGGTCGTTGCCCGGTATCTCAGCGATGTCGACAGCCTCGCCCGTAGTGAGGTCAATCCTCGTCAGGTGCATGCGCCATTGCTGGTTGAGGTTGGTCAGGTAGAGCTGTCCCGTGGCCCAGTCCACAGCTGCCGACTGTGCGGCGCTGCCGTTCTGGTAGTCCAGGTCGCCTGCCTTTGCATTCTCGCTGATGAGCGTCATTTCGCAGGTCTCCTTGTCTACAGCGTAGAGCGAGGAGGGGTAGATGATGGTATAAAGTTTCCCGTCGGGGGCTGCGGCGAGCGAGAGGGGGTAGTTGGAGCCGAAGCTGCCCACCTGTTCGTAAGCGAGCGTTTCGGGGTCGAGTGCGAAGAGCACTTGGTTCCAGCTGTCGTCCCATGCGCCGAAGTAGATCTTGCCCGTGAGCGGATCATACGTGCCGAGCTGCAGCGGCGTGATGTCCGCGCCGTTCAGCTGTAGGGGCGTGGTGCGCAGGGTTTCGCCCGTGAAGGCATCCACCTCGGAAATGACTCCCGCGTTGGTGACGTAGTATTTGTCGCCCACGCGGACGTAGGCAAAACCGTCGGGCAGGCTTTGCCCGTTGGCCTCGTCGTGCATGTCCATGGCGGGGGCGGCGTGGAAGGAGTAATGACCGAAGGGAACGAGATCTGTGGGTTCATCGGGGGTGGGCTTCACCACACCGTAGATGACCAGGCTGTCGGCCACGTTGGCTGCTGCGGCAATCTTGGCCGGAGCGGCTGCCCGTCGCGGAGCGGCGGTCGGTGTGGTCACGTTGCGGGCGGGGCGGGTGAGTCCGGCGGCCAGCCGGGAGGCCACGTCTTCGGGTCGTGTGTTGAAGCGGCTGGCCGGATTGAGCCTGATGCCGTTGCCGGGGCCGTCGGTGCCGAGTGTCCGTTGGATGGCTGGCGAGCCATTCTCGTGGAACTTGGCATCCAGACTTTGCGCTCCGGCAGTGACGGAGCAGAAAGCCGTGGCTAACAGCAGGGAAGTAAGTCTTGCGTCCATGTGCCTATAGATTTTAATGAGATAATGGTTTGTCGCAATGGTTTTTCGACGGCAAAACTAAGGGCATTGATGATGGAAACGTGACTTTCAGGGGGCGACAAAAGGGTGACAAGAATGTTAAAAGGGGTTGGAATGAGCAGTTTTGTGCCATTTATGCTCAAAAAATGACATTCTGCGCGTTTGTTGTGCAAAAATCTGACACCGATAGGGATAACAACCATGCAAAAGAAAAATGCGTCGTAGGTTGGGCGACAACAAGTCCCGGACTTCTTTTTACAAGTCCAGGCTTTGAAAAAAATAGTCCTGGACTTTTTTTCAGAAGTCCAGGGGACAGTAAAAGCAGTGCGCGAGTCAGATAAAAAATATGAGTTGGAGGAAGGGGGGAGCCGTTGTGCCGGTTCGTCGGTCAGAAGTGCAGGATATAGTCGAAGAGCTGCGCCGACGTTTCCATCCCCATTTTTTTCGCCAAGCGTTGTCGCCGGCGTTTGCACGACTCCGGTGTGATGTTCATCAGCTCCGCTATTTCCTTGTTCGACAGGTTCATGCGCACGAAGGATAGGTAGCGGATGTCCGACGACGAGAGCGTTTCGTAACGGCGCTTCAGCCGGGCCACGAAGTCCGGGTTGGCCGCTTCGAAGTCGATGCAGAGCTGTTCGTTCTCGGCGTTGCCGTGGAGCATTTGGTTGAGGTGTTGCACGATTTCGTCCACTTTCGGGTTTCGTTCCTTCGCCATTTCCGGCCCCGTCAGTGCCTCGATGACCTGTTCGATGAGTGCGTTGCGCGTTGTGGCGAAAAGGGTGGTGGCATTCAGTT
This sequence comes from Bacteroidales bacterium, assembly GCA_022773145.1. GTDB lineage: Bacteria > Bacteroidota > Bacteroidia > Bacteroidales > Bacteroidaceae > Alloprevotella. Next base: position 52,408 of record JALEYW010000034.1, on the reverse strand, counting down.
TGCTCTGCTTCTCGGCCAGTTCGCGCTTCATGATTTCCTCCTGGTAGCGTGCCAGGAGTTCAGTCTCTTTCATCTGTTTCTCGGCCAGCAGTTTCGCCTGCTGCTCCCGTTCCAGGCGTAGCGCGAGTAGCTGTTTCTCGCGGCGGTTCTTTTGCCGCTGTGCGCGGAAGAACCACACCGCCATGACCACTAACAGCACACTGATACACGTCAGGAACCACGCCACTATTTGGTTTTGGCGCAGTTTGGCCATCTCCTTTTCCGACTCCGCCGTGTAGTCCATCACCTCCATCTTGATGCGCGCATTCTCAGCCAACTGGCGGTTGCTCACCTCCTGCAGTGAGTCATGATACACCACCATGGAGTCCATGTAGTCGAAGGCGCGATCCGTGTCGCCCATCTGCCGTGCCAGCAGCGAGAGGGTTTCGCAGAGCAGCGGCCGGTTGCGCAGTGACACTGTGGCCTTGGCCTCTGCCACCAATTCATGTGCCTCGGCCAGCGCGCCCCGTTGGGTCAGTGCGCGTATGAGGTAGATGAGAGCGATGTTGCGGTCGGTGGAGTAGGCCTGGGGAGCCGCCAGGATGAGGCGGCAGATGCGTTCGGCCTGTCCGAAGTCTTTCTGGAGTATGTAGCTTTCGGCTTCGATGGCCTGCAGGTGTTGCACTTCAGGGTCGTCGGGCATCGCATACCGTCTGGCGAGTTGCAGCATTTGCCGGGTGGTTGCGAAGTCGCCCTGCTTGTTGGCTATGAGTGCCAACCCCTGCGCGTTTTGCCGGATGAGTGTCGTGTCGGCCGTTTCCTGTGCCTCGCGCAGAATTTTCGATGCCAGCTCGCGCGCCTTCTCATAGTTCTGCTCCTCAAAGTAAACACCCGCCATGGCTCCGAGGATGCGCATTCGCATATGCTTGTCCCACCTGCTGCGCGGAAATATTTCGTAAGCGTCGGTGAAGAACTTCTGCGCGTCGCCGTAAGCCGAGATGCTGAAGTAGCAGGCTCCGATTTCGAAGGCCGCTTCGCAGAGCAGGTGGTCGTTGCGGGCTTTCTTGGCCGCTTCGTGGAGCGAGTAGAGGAGTTTGAGAGCCTTGCCGTAGTCGCCTTTGTTGAAAGCCTCCTCGCCCAACTTCTTCAGCTCCGTAGTGTCGGGCTGGTTGGTCATGCCCATAGCAGGCAGGCCTGCCAAGAAAAACAGGGCGGGCAGCAAGCTACGGAGCAGGCGGAGGGTGAAAAAAGTTTTCGTAGGGAGAATGGTTTTTGGGTAAGATATAAGATGATGTGCGGCAGGCACAAATCGTGGAAAGGCGCAAAAATAAGGGATTATTTCAGGATAATTAGATAAAGAAGGCTGATTTTTAGGAAATTCGCTTTCCTTTTTCCTCTTTTCGTCCTGCCTGATGAATTCAAAGCCTTTTCCGGCAGTACCCCTTAGGGAATACTCCGGTACTCCCTATGGGGTACTGTGACAAATCTGCCGCTCTATCGCTACAGATGATATTTCAAGTCATGAAAATCCCCTACTTTTGCAGCCAAATCCCCATTGATATGATTTACGCCTCCATCCTTTTACCCTTAGCCCTGCCCGGCTGTTTCAGCTACATCGTTCCGCCCCGGCTCGTCGCCCGCGTGGCGGTGGGCAGCCGCGTGGTGGTGCCGCTCGGGCCGCGCCGCTTCTACACAGGCATCGTTGTGGAGTTGCAGGAGCAGAACCCGCAACCCGCAACGCAGCTCAAGGAGGTGGCCGACGTGGCCGACGACCGGCCATGCGTGCTGCCCGAGCAACTGGCGCTGTGGCAGTGGATGGCACATTATTATATGTGTACCGAAGGCGAGGTGATGAAAGCCGCACTGCCGCAGGGGATGAAACTGGAGAGCGAAACGTGGATTGTGCGCAACGCCGATTTCCAACCCGACGGCCAACAGCTCAACGCCACCGACCGGGCCATCCTCCAACTCCTCGATGCCGAGAAAGGGAGCGAGCTGAAGGAGCTGGCCAAGAAGCTCGGCTTGAAAAATCCGCTGCCTCCCGTGAAACGCCTCCTGGACCTCGGGGCCGTGGTGGTGCGCGAGTCGCTCGAACAGGGGTTTCGGCCGCGCACGGAGAGCCGCGTGGAACTCGAAGCGGCGTATTTCGACGAGGCGAAGCTCCACAGCGTGCTCGACAGTCTGCAACGGGCGCCGGCACAGCAGGCGTTGCTCCTTCGCTACCTCGACCTGGCCCAGGCTCCCGCCGCCCTGCGGCTGCAAAACGCCGGGTTGTTGCTCCCCGTTACGCGCCACGCGCTCTGCCCCCCGCCGCAGACAGACGCCGCCCTGACCCAGCTGCGCAAAAAAGGCGTGCTGGCGGTACGGCAGGTGGAGGTGCCGCGCCTCAGGCCATTTCTCGACGAGGCCGACGGGGAGGAGGACGCACAACCCCTGTTCCGCCCCAAACCCCTCGGGGAGCAGCAACAACGCGCCTTGCAGGAGGTGGAAGCGGCGTTGCAGCGGAAACAGGTGTGCCTGCTCCACGGCGTGACGTCGAGCGGAAAGACGGAGGTGTATATCCATCTCATTGAGAAGACGTTGCAGGAGGGGAAACAGGTGCTTTACCTCCTGCCCGAAATTGCCCTCACCACGCAAATCACCACGCGTCTGGGCCGTGTGTTCGGCCGGCGCATGGCCGTGTACCACAGCAAATTTCCCGATGCCGAGCGTGTGGAACTCTGGATGCGGCAGGTCGGCCCCCAACCCTTCCCCCTCATCCTCGGGGTGCGCTCCGCCATTTTCCTACCCTTCCAAAATCTCGGGCTGGTCATCGTGGACGAAGAACACGAAACGAGTTTCAAGCAGCAGGAGCCGGCTCCGCGCTACCAGGCCCGCGACACGGCCATCGTCATGGCGGCACGGCAGGGGGCAAAGGTGGTGCTCGGCACCGCCACGCCGGCTCTCGAAACGTATGCCAACGTACAGAAAGGAAAATATGAGCTGGTGGAGATGAAGGAACGCTATGGCCACGTCCTGCTGCCCGAAATCGTGGTGGAGAACGTCAAAGAGCTGCGCCGCAAGAAGCTGATGAACTCGCCTTTCTCGCCCCGCTTGTTGCAGGAGGTGCGCACGGCGTTGCAACAGGGCGAACAGGCCATCCTCTTCCAGAACCGCCGGGGCTATGCCCCCGTGGTGGAGTGTCGCACGTGCGGCTGGACACCGCGCTGTACGCGCTGCGACGTTTCACTCACCCTTCACCGCCGACTGGGCAAGCTGGTGTGCCACTACTGCGGGGCGGTGTACGACGTGCCGCAGCAGTGTCCCGCCTGCCACGGCCACGAGCTGCGCGACATGGGGTATGGCACGGAGAAGATTGAGGAGGCGGCGCACCGAGCCTTCCCCGAGGCGCGCATAGCCCGCATGGACCTCGACACGACGCGCTCACGCTCGGCCTACGAACGGCTCATCGGGAGTTTTCAGCGGGGCGAGACGAACCTGCTCATCGGGACGCAGATGGTAACGAAGGGCTTGGACTTCGACCGCGTGCGGGTGGTGGGCATTCTCAACGCGGACCAGATGTTGTCGCAGGCCGACTTCCGCGCCCACGAGCGGGCGTTTCACCTCATGGCGCAGGTGGCGGGCCGTGCCGGCCGACGGTCGGGGCGCGGCTTAGTGGTGTTGCAAACGCGGCAGCCGGAGTTGCCCCTCGTGCAGCAGGTGGTGCGGGCGGACTACGCGGCGATGTTCCGCGACGAGATGGAGGAACGTCGCCTCTTCGGCTTCCCGCCCGCGGTGAGGCTCATCAACGTGATGGTGAAGCACCGCGACGAGCAGGTGGCGGCGCGGGCGGCGGAGGACCTGGCCGCGAGGTTGCGACCCGTGTTCGGCACAGGACTGCTGGGGCCGGACCGTCCCGTAGTGGCGAGGGTGCAACTGCTGTTCATCCGCAAACTCATGGTGAAAGTGCCCCTCACGCTCTCCTCCCGCTCTGTGCGCCAGACGCTGCTCGCTGCGCGCGACGCCCTGCTGGCACAGCCGGCCTTCAAGGCGGTTCGCGTGATTTTCGACGTCGACCCGTGAGCCCTTCCCCTCTGCTTCAGCGCGCAGCCTGACGGCCTTGGAAACTTAGTTTGTTGAGTGATTCATGGCTATCGGCCTTCTTGAACATTTTCCGCAGACCCATTCTAAAAAGTCCGGGACTATTTTTCACCACTCGTCGAGTAGAAAAAAATAGTCCCGGACTTTTTTTCACGATGTCGCCACTTGTGCCGGCGGCTTGCGTATGGGTTTACTCCTTGCGGTAGATGGCGCGGAGCTGGAGGTCGAAGATGAGGGTGGAGTAGGAGGGCAGGAGGGTGGCCGATGCCGAGCCGTAGCCCAACTCCTGCGGTATGTACACCACCCAGCGGTCGTTGACGTGCATGTGCATCAATGCGGTGGAATATCCCTCCACCAGATTGCTGACGGCAAAGGCGCGGGGCTGGCTGAAGTCGGGGTTGAACACGTAGTCGTCCTCTGCATAAATGCCGCTGTAGTCAAACACGCGGCCTTCGGGATAGGATGCGGTGGGGATGAGGCGTCCGATGTAGAACACCTTGACCGAGTCCGTGTAGAGCGGCTTGACAGTTCCCTCTCCGCGCCGGACGATTTTGGCACAGATAGAGTCGGTTTGCGGTCCGCCGGGCATTTTCGCGTAGCTGCGGAACACGCGCCAGTCGCAGTGGTCCTCCCACGCTTCGCCGTAGTTCGCCTTGGCCTCGGCAACGGCCTGTTGCGCCTGGGCCATGGTTTGGGAGAAAAAGTCCGCGTTGCGTTGCGTCCAGTTGTCGGTAAATTCCGAGTTGTCCTCCTCGCCGGCATTGTCCTCGCAGGCTGTGAGAAGGCAGAGCGGGAGCAGGAGGCAGAGCAGGGGGAAAAGGCGTTTCATGCGCATGGTGAAAAAGGCATAAAGTCCCCATCCGGTGCCGTAATAGGTTAGGGTGGGGACTTGGTTTATGAAGGGTTTATTGCAATTTCTTGAGCAGCGAGGTGATGCTCACCTTGTCTTCTATGAGTGCGCGGAGTCCTTCCACGGGCACGCGGGTCTGTTCCATCGTGTCGCGGTCGCGGAGCGTCACACAGTTGTCCTTGAGCGTATCGTGGTCAATGGTGATGCAGAAGGGCGTACCGATGGCGTCCTGTCGGCGGTAGCGTTTGCCGATGGAGTCCTTCTCTTCGTATTTGCAGTTGAAGTGGAATTTCAGTTCCTGCATAATTTCGTGCGCCTTCTCGGGCAGTCCGTCCTTTTTGACGAGCGGGAGCACGGCGAGCTTCACGGGAGCCAATGCAGCGGGGAGCTTGAGCACCACGCGGCTGTCGCCGCCTTCGAGCTTCTCCTCCTGGTATGCGTGGCATACGACGCTGAGGAACATACGGTCCACACCGATCGACGTTTCGATGACGTACGGCGTGTAGCTCTCGTTTGTTTCAGGATCAAAGTATTCAATTTTTTTGCCGGAGAACTTCGCGTGTTGCGAAAGGTCGAAGTTGGTGCGCGAGTGGATACCTTCCACCTCCTTGAAGCCGAAGGGCATACGGAACTCGATGTCTGTGGCCGCGTTGGCGTAGTGTGCGAGTTTCTCGTGGTCGTGGTAGCGGTAGTTCTCGTCGCCGAATCCGAGCGCCTTGTGCCATGCCAAGCGGAGAGCCTTCCATTTAGCAAACCAGTCGAGCTCTGTGCCCGGTTTCACGAAGAACTGCATTTCCATCTGCTCGAACTCGCGCATACGGAAGATGAACTGGCGGGCCACAATCTCGTTGCGGAACGCCTTACCTATCTGTGCGATGCCGAAGGGCACCTTCATGCGTCCCGTCTTCTGCACGTTGAGGTAGTTCACGAAGATGCCTTGTGCCGTTTCGGGGCGCAGGTAGATGGTCGAGGCACCATCGGCGGTGGAGCCCACCTCTGTTTTGAACATGAGGTTGAACTGGCGCACGTCGGTCCAGTTGCGTGTGCCGGAGATGGGGCATACGATTTCCTCGTCGAGGATGATTTGCTTCAGCTCGGCCAGGTCCATGGCGTTCATGGCGTCGGAGTAGCGCTGGTGCAGGGCGTCGCGTTTGGCCTGCTGCTCCATGACGCGTGCGTTGGTGGAGCGGAACTGTGCCTCGTCGAAGGCATCGCCGAAGCGTTTGCGCGCTTTGGCCACCTCCTTCTCAATTTTCTCCTCATACTTGGCAATTTGGTCCTCGATGAGGACATCAGCGCGGTAACGCTTCTTTGAGTCGCGGTTGTCGATGAGTGGGTCGTTGAAGGCGTCGACGTGTCCCGAAGCCTTCCACACTGTGGGGTGCATAAAGATGGCTGAGTCGATGCCCACGATGTTCTCATGGAGCAGGACCATTGACTGCCACCAGTACTGCTTGATGTTATTCTTCAGTTCTACGCCGTTTTGTCCGTAGTCGTAGACAGCGCCGAGGCCGTCGTAGATGTCGCTAGAGGGGAACACGAACCCGTATTCCTTGCAGTGCGATACAATTTTCTTGAAAACGTCTTCTTGTGCCATGTAGATGGGTTGTTGTTGATTTTGCGGTGCAAATTTAGTGCAAGGCGAGAGCAAAGCAAAGAAAAACCGAAGGCTTTTCTTTGCTTTGCCGAGCCGCAGCCTAAATTGACGAAGAAAATTAGTGCAAGGCGAGAGCCGCAGCCTAAAATTCCATAAGGAAAAATAAGATGACGACAACAAAGACAACATGTGACAACCTTTTGAGTGAAAGAAGTTGTTTTTAGTTGTTTAAGTTGTCGTATAAATAAAGAGAACGCACGCGCGAGCCGCCGAAAAGTCGTTTTCTGCTGTCCCGGTTGTCGTTAAAAAATCATTAAACGACGAGTCGCGCCGCGAAACACAGGTTTTATGTATAACTTTGCCCGTGTTTGAACCACAATCACAAAGTCTGAACGCAATGACAGAGAACTATAGTCTGAGCCACCTGAAGGAGCTCGAAGCAGAGTCCATATATATCATCCGCGAAGTGGCGGCGGAGTTTGAAAACCCCGTGATGCTTTACAGCATCGGCAAAGATTCCAGTGTGATGGTGCGGTTGGCAGAGAAAGCCTTTGCCCCCGGCCGGCCACCCTTCCCCCTGATGCACATCGACTCGAAGTGGAAATTCAAGGAGATGCTCACCTTCCGCGACTGGTACGCCCGCGAGCACGGGTGGCAACTCATCGTGGAGAGCAACGAGGAGGCGTTCAAAGCCGGCGTGGGCCCCTTCACCCACGGCTCGAAGGTACACACCGACCTCATGAAGACGCAAGCCCTGCTCCAGGCCCTCGACAAACACCGCTTCGACGCCGCTTTCGGAGGTGCCCGCCGCGACGAAGAGAAGAGCCGTGCCAAGGAGCGCATCTTCTCCTTCCGCGACCAGTTCCACCAGTGGGACCCGAAAAACCAGCGTCCGGAGCTATGGGACATCTACAATGCGCGCATCCATAAGGGCGAGAGCATCCGCGTGTTCCCCTTGTCGAACTGGACGGAGCTTGACATTTGGCAATACATCCGTCTGGAGCACATACCCATCGTGCCGCTCTATTTCGCCAAGGAGCGTCCTGTGGTGGAGCTCGACGGCCAGCTCATCATGCCCGACGACGACCGTCTGCCCGCCGAGCTGCGCAGCCGCATCACCACGCGCAAAATCCGCTTCCGCACCTTGGGCTGCTGGCCCCTGACCGGCGCGGTGGAGAGCGAGGCCGACACCATCGAGAAGATAGTGGAGGAAATGATGACCACGACCAAGAGCGAACGAACCACCCGCGTCATCGACTTCGACCAGGATGCGTCGATGGAACAAAAGAAGCGCGAGGGATATTTTTAGGAAACGGACCACAACATGGCGCGTGCCGTGTGTCGCCTTTACTGCTCATGTTCAGTAAACGCCCACACGGCACGCGCTTTGTGCATCCGGTTACAGCGCATCGGCCTCTGCGGCAAAATCGTCCACGGTTTCCGTTGCTCCATGGCTGTGCGGATGGAACTTTGATGACGTTTCCGTTCGTTGAAACTCCGTTTCCTTCCGCTCAATAAGCCACCTTGTCGTCCTGTTCCCTCCACGCCTCGAACGCCCGCAGGGCCTCGTCGCGACTGAGGGCCGACGTGGGCAGGTGGCGCTCCGAGGGCGGCAGCGACAGCTCGCGGTAGATAAAGGCATCGTCGAAACCTGCCGCCGCCGCATCGTGTTGCGTGGCAGCGTAGAAGAGGCGGCTCAGCCGTGCCCAGTAAATGGCGCCCAGACACATGGGGCAAGGCTCGCACGAGGCGTAGATGTCGCAGCCCGAGAGGTCAAAAGTTTGCAACTTCGCCGCTGCGGCACGGATGGCCTGCACCTCGGCGTGCGCCGTAGGGTCGTGGTGAGCCGTTACGCGGTTGACGCCCTCGGCCACCACCTCGCCGCCGCGCGCAATCACCGCTCCGAAAGGGCCGCCCCCGTGGCGCACATTCTCCACGGCAAGGTTGATGGCCCGCTGCATTAGTTCCTGCTCTGTCATAAGCCAAAAAATGAATGACACCTTGGAGCCGCACGAGCCGGATGGACCGGTCGGCCGACGGAAAAAGACCCCGCCGGACACGTTCACGGAATGGCGACAAAAAGTCCAGGACTATTTTTTTCTACTCCCGGACTATTTTTTCCTACTCCAGGACTTTTTTCGCACAAGTGGCGGACTTTTTGCGAAGCCTTGGCCGGCCTTTGGTTCTCCACGGTGAAGATGGAAAAATTTACAGGGCGAAGATAACGGATAGCCGCCAATGTGCCAAACGTTGTGGCTTAAAAAGCCCGTAACGGGGCAAAACGGACCCGCAAGGTGGGGAAAAAGGAAAAACTTTCGCCTTTCGTTTTGTGCGCCGTCAGCTTTGCACTACTTTTGTGAATGGAAAAACAAACAAACTGCACAATATGGATATAGTAGAAAGATTTCTCAAGTATGTGAGTTTCGACACGCAGTCGGCCGAGGACGCCGGCAAAACGCCCAGCACCGACAAGCAGCTCCGCCTGGCCGAGTACCTGACGGAGGAGCTGAAGGCTCTGGGGCTGACCGAGGTGGAGATGGATGCCAACGGCTATGTCTACGCCACCCTCCCAGCCAACACCGACCGCCCCGTGCCCACCATCGGCTTCATTGCCCACATGGACACCAGCCCCGACTGCTCCGGCTGCGATGTCAAGCCCCGCATCGTCCGGGACTACGACGGCTCCGACCTCGTGCTCGACGCTGAGGCCGGCATCGTGAGTTCGCCCAAGAAATTTCCCGAACTCCTCGACCACATCGGCCAGGACATCATCGTGACCGACGGCCACACCCTGCTCGGTGCCGACGACAAGGCCGGCATTGCCGAAATTGTCAACGCCATGGAGTACCTCCTGGCCCATCCCGAGGTGAAGCACGGCAAGGTGCGCGTGGGCTTCAACCCCGACGAGGAAATCGGCCTCGGCGCGCATAAGTTCGACGTGGAGAAGTTTGGCTGCGAGTGGGCCTACACCATGGACGGCGGCGAACTCGGCGAGCTGGAATACGAGAACTTCAACGCCGCTTCGGCCAAGGTGGAGGTGAAGGGCGTGAGCGTTCACCCGGGATATGCCAAGGGCAAGATGATCAACGCAGCCCGCGTGGCCGCCGAACTGGCCGCCCAGATGCCCACCCACGAAACGCCGGAACAGACGCAGGACTACGAGGGCTTCTTCCACCTGCTCGGCGTGGAAGGCAATGTGGAGCACGCCACGCTCAGCTATATCATCCGCGACCATGACCGTGCCCGCTTTGAGCGGCGCAAGGCGTACATGGAGAAATGCGTGGAGTGGTTCAACGTGAAGTACGGCGAAGGCACCGTACAGCTCACCCTCAACGACCAATATTACAACATGCGCGAGAAGATAGAGCCCGTGCCCCACGTGGTGGACCTCGTGGTGGAGGCCATGAAGCAGTGTGGCATTCCCGCGCGGGTGAAGGCCATTCGCGGCGGCACGGACGGCGCGCAGCTGTCGTTCATGGGGTTGCCCTGCCCCAACATCTTCGCCGGCGGACTCAACTTCCACGGTCCCCACGAGTTCCTGCCCGTGCCCTCGCTGCGCCGTGCTTCCGAACTGGTGGTGAAAATCATAGAACTCACAGCCGGAAAGCAATGACCGGACTACGATAAGCGAACAAGGTGTGGCTGTGGGTCACACCTTGTTCGCTATTTTCCCGCAGGCAGCCTGCTCTGCACGGCCCGTTTCCCATTCCCCTCACACCTCAAAGCCCATGCCCGACCTCATTTCCGACCTGGCGCTCATCCTCATCTCCGCCGGTATCGTCACCCTCCTCTTCAAACGCCTTAGGCAGCCGCTCGTGCTCGGCTACATCGTGGCCGGTTTCCTGGCCGGCCCCCACATGCCTTACACCCCCTCCGTCAGCGACACGGGGAGCATACAGACGTGGGCCGACATCGGCGTGATATTCCTCATGTTCACCCTCGGCCTGGAATTTTCGTTCAAGAAAATCGTGAAGATGGGCATGGGGCCCGTCATCGCCGCCTGCTGCGTGATGTTCTGCATGATGAGCGTGGGCAGCGGTGTGGGTCATCTCTTCGGGTGGGGCAGCATGAACAGCCTCTTCCTGGGCGGCATGCTCGCCATGTCGAGTACGACGATTATCTACAAGGCTTTTGACGACCTCGGGCTGCGGCAGAAGAAATTTGCCGGCGAGGTGCTCTCCGTGCTCATCCTGGAGGATATCCTGGGTATCCTCCTCATGGTCATACTCAGCGCGCTGGCCGTGAGCCGCCAGCTGCAGGGGATGGAACTGGCGGGCAGCCTGCTGAAACTCGCCTTCTTCCTCATCCTGTGGTTCGTGGTGGGCGTTTACGTCGTGCCCCTGTTCTTGCGGAAAACCAATCGGTGGATGAACCGCGAGACATTGCTCGTGGTGAGCATCGGGCTGTGTTTCCTGCTCGTGGTGTTCGCCGAAAGGGTGGGCTACAGTTCCGCCTTCGGCGCGTTCATGATGGGCAGCATCCTGGCCGAAACGGTGCAGGCGGAGAGCATCGGGCGCGTGGTGTCGCCGGTGAAGGACCTTTTCGGCGCCATCTTCTTCGTGTCGGTGGGCATGTTGGTCGATCCCGCCGTGCTCGTGCGCTACGCCCTGCCCATCGTGGTCATCTGTCTGGCCATCATGGTGGGACAGGCCGTGTTCGGCTCGTGCAGCTTCCTCCTTTCCGGCCAGCCCCTGCGCACGGCCATCCGGGGCGGTTTCTCGTTGGCACAGATTGGCGAGTTCGCCTTCATCATTGCCTCGCTGGGCACCTCGCTCGGCGTGACGGACCGTTTTCTCTACCCCGTGGTGGTGGCCGTCAGCATCATCACCACCTTTTTCACGCCCTACATGATCCGGGCTGCCGGTCCTGTGGGCGAATGGGTGGAGCGCATCGTGCCTGACAACGTGCTGGAACATCTCGCGCGGCGGAGCCGGCAGCGTGTGGAGAATGAGTTGCCCGATGGCCGGCGGCTGTGGAAGAAACTCCTCATGGCGCTGCTGAGCCAGGTGGGAGCCTATCTCACGCTTAGCGCGGCGGTCATCCTGATAGCCTTCGGTGCGCTGCTGCCCCTGTGCCGGGGTGCGCTGAGCCACTGGCCGGGCAATGCGGTGTGCGGCCTGTTGACACTCTTGGCGGCGGCTCCCTTCCTGCGTGCCATCGTGATGCGCAAGAACCACTCCGAGGAGTGGAAACAGCTGTGGCGGCTCAGCCGGCTGCACCGTCCGGGGCTGTGGCTCACCTTCATCGTGCGCTATGTGCTGGCGGCAGCGGCGGTGTACTACGTGCTCAATTTTCTGTCGCCTTTCCGCTGGTGGTGGCACGTGGCGGCGGCGCTCGCCATCGTGGGTCTGATTGTGGCCTCGCGCCGTGTGAAGTGGCTGAGCATCAAGATGGAACGCACGTTCCTGCAAAACCTGCGCTCACGCGAGGTGATGGCGCGCTCGGCGCAGGGTTCGTCGCCGGGCTTCGCCGGACGGCTCGACAGCCGCAACATCCACATTGCCTCACTCGACGTGCCGGAGGGTTCTTCCTGGGCGGGGAAACGGTTGGGCGAGCTGGGCTTCAGTCACAGGGACGGGGTGATGGTGGCGGCCATCGTGCGCGGCGAACAACGCCTCAATGTGCCTGACGCGGCGGCGATGATTTTCCCGGCGGACCGCCTGGAGGTGATTGGCGACGACGAGAGTTTGCAGGCTTTTGCCCAACGCATGGAAACGGAGCGACAACCGGTGCAGCAGGCCGGCGGCTTGCAGCTACGCCGCCTGGTGGTGGGCGACAACTCGCCTTTCCTCTCTCTCACGTTGGCGGAGAGCGGCATCCGCAGCCGGTGGCACTGTATGGTGGTTGGCTTTGAGGATGACGGGGGCAACATTGTGCCGGCCACGGCGGAGCGGGTCATCTGCCGTACCGACGTGCTGTGGCTCGTGGGCGAGGACGACGACGTGCGCCGCCTGCTCCGCGCGTAGCGACAACGCTGACGAATTTTTGGGGACGACAACTTGGACAACCAGAAACAATTTTTTTGGTTAAAGAAGTTGTCTTTTGTTGTTTTTGTTGTCGTTATTTAAATGACAGCCGCCAACTTAGACAACCAGAAACAACTTTTTGGGTTAAAGAAGTTGTCTTTTGTTGTTTGCGTTGTTGTCTGATGATAAAAAAACGGGAAGGTAGAGGGAACAGAGTGGAATTTGGACATTTAAAACGTAAATCGGCACACTCGCGCCCGACGTGCCGCACGTATTTTTGTGCGTTCATTTTTCCTATTCCCTTTTTATGAATAAAAAAATTCCATTGTCGGCACTCGGAGTCGCCGCCGCGCTCCTTGTCGGCTGCGACCTCATCGACTATCACCCTTATGACACACGCACCTCGGGGCCTCACCACCGCAACGAGGAGAACATGGCGCGCATAGAGCAGGCCTGCGCCGGACGCAGCGAGATACGTTTTGCACAAATCAGCGACACGCAACGCTGGTACGACGAAACGGAGGACGCCGTGGAGAGCATTAACCAACGCGGCGACGTGGACTTTGTGGTACACTGCGGCGACATCAGCGACTTCGGCATGACGAACGAGATGGAGCTGCAACGCGACATCCTCGAAAAGCTCCGCGTGCCCTATGTCGTGCTGCTGGGCAACCACGACTGCCTCGGCACCGGCGCAGACACCTTTCGCTGGCTCTTTGGCGACCCCAATTTCTGTTTCAACGCCGGAGATACGCATTTTCTCTGCATCAATTCCAACGCCTTCGAGTATGACTATTCCACAGACATACCCGATTTCAACTTTATCCGCACCGACCGCGACGCACTGCCGCCACACATCCGACGCACCGTGGTGGCGATGCACGCACAGCCCACTTCGGAGCAGTTTAACAACAATGTGGCGGATGCGTTCGAGTATGAAATCCGCAAATTCCCCGGACTGAGTTTCTGTCTCTGCGGACACGATCACAAAACGCAGGTGAACGACCTCTTCGGCGACGGCGTGCTCTACTACGAGTGCGGAGCGGCGAAGCAAAGGGCGTATATCATTTTCACACTGAAAGAGGAAGGAGGTTACACGTATGAAGTGGTCAACTACTGACGCCGCGCGGCGCGTGGCCGCCTGCCTGTTTGTCGCCATAAGCTGCCTCGGACTGCAGGCTATGGGGATGGGAAATGAAAAGGCCGGAAACGAATGCCCCGAGAGTGGCTTCGTTCCGGCAGAAACGGGAAATGTACGTGCAGCCAACGCCTGGGCGGCCGACAGCCTTATCGAAGTGCGTGTGGACTCCGCCACCACGGTGCTCCTGCCCGACACGCTGGTGAGGCGGCTGGCGCGCTCGCTCGGCATGGTGGACAGTGTGCGCCACGACGGGCACGTTCTGACGCGCTATGAGCGCAACCGCGAAAGGGCCATGCGCGGATGGAGCCGACTCATCCCGAACCAGGAGGTCGTGCAGTACGCAGGCAGCATCGGACTCCTCAACGTGGGCTTCGGATGGCACTACGGGCGCGGCGAACATTGGGAAACGGAACTGCTCTTCGGCTTCGTGCCGCGTTACCACGCCGAAAGATTCCGCTTCACCTTCACCGCGAAGCAGCGCTACGTGCCCTGGCACTGCCCCATCAGCCGACGCTGGGTGGTGGAGCCCCTCACCGCCGGACTCTTCTTCAACACTATTTCAGGCGACGACTTCTGGGACAAGCAGCCCGACCGTTATCCCAAAAACTATTACGGTTTCTCCACCAAAATCCGCACCCACATCTTCCTCGGCCAGCGCCTCCGCTACAACATCCCCCGCCGCAAGCGCCGCCGCCACCAGGCCGTCACCCTCTACTACGAACTCAGCACCTGCGACCTCTACCTCGTCTCCAAAATCACCAACCGCACCTACCCTTGGAGCGAAACCCTCTCCCTCGCCCTCGGCCTCCGCTTCGAGCTGTAGCCCCCCGTGGCCTCCGCGTCCCGGCGGCTCGCTTCCGGCCGGGAAGGCCGCGGGGCTTAGCGGCCGCCGACAACCACCTTGCGCCCTCCGGCCGGAGTGGGCCGGGAGGGGGCTGTCCCCCGGGACGGGGGCGGGAGGCACGGCCCGCCGCGCGCTATGCGCCCGCTACCTTGCTGCGTACCTGTGAGGGCGTTTCGCCGTAGGCGTCGCGGTAGCATTTGGTGAAGTAGGCGGGCGAGGAGAAGCCTATTTCGTAGGCAATCTCGCCGATGGTCTTGTCGGTGGCGGTGAGGAGCTGGTGGCCGCGCTCGAGGCGCAGCCGGCGCATGAGCTCGACGGGGGCATAGTTGGTGAGCGCCTTGATCTTGCGGTAGAACTGTGACCGCTCCAGGCCTGTGCGGGCCGCAATCGTGTCGACGCTGAGCGCGGAGTTGCTCATCTCGGCCTGGAAAATCTCGAGGAAACGGCGGTAGAAGGCGTTGTCGATTTCGCCCGCGGGCGGCTGTGCGCCGGCTGCCGGCGGCAGGGCGGGCGCATTGCCCTGGGCAAGGTCCTTGATGCGGCGGCGGTTTTCGATCAGGCTCTTGCAGCGTGCGCGCAGCACGTCGGCGCTGAAGGGCTTCGACAGGTAGCCGTCGGCCCCGCTCTCGTAGCCCTGCACGCGCTGCTCGTCCATGCTGCAGGCCGTGAGCATGAGTATGGGGATGTGGGAGGTGGTGAGCTCGCTCTTGATCTGGCGGCAGCAGGCGAGGCCGTCCATCACGGGCATCATGACGTCGCAGATGATGAGGTCGGGCACGTAGCGGGCGGCCAACTTGCAGCCTGCCTTCCCGTTGGAGGCCTTTATTATATTATAGTCGTTGAGGAGGAGCTCGCCGACCAGGGTCTGGATGTCGCGGTTGTCGTCGATGACGAGCAGGATGGGCTTGCTGTTGTCGAAGGCGGCGGTCTGGTCGATGTTGTCGAGCTCGTCGGCCACGGCCCGGCTGTCGATGGCTTTGGGGGTGGCGGTTGCGGTGGCTGCCACGTGGCGCAGGGGGAGCGTGACGGTGAAGGTGGAGCCGCGGCCCGGCGTGCTCTCGACGCCGATGGTGCCGCCGTGCATCTCGACGAAGGCTTTGGAGAGCGAGAGGCCGATGCCCGAGCCGTGGGGGTGTACGCGGTCGGCCTGGAAGTAGCGGTCGAAGATGCCGGAGAGGTCGCTCTCGCTGATGCCTTCGCCGGTGTCGGCCACCTGGAGGGTGAGGCTCTGGCCGTCGGCGGCGTACGACACGGTGATGCGGCCGTTCTCGGGCGTGTACTTCAGGGCGTTGGCGATGAGGTTGAACACGACGCGCTCCATCTTTTCGGCATCGATGGCCAGTGGCAGCGGGGCTTCGGGCTGCGGTGCGTGGAGGCTGAGATGGATGTGGCGCTTGCGCGCGGCGGCCGCGAACGAATCGACCCAGTCGCGGATGGACTGGCTGAAGTCGGTCTCGGTGAGGTGGAGGTCGAGTTTCCCGTTCTCGTATTTGCGGAAGTCGAGTATCTGGTCGATGAGTCGCCTGATGATTTTCACGTTCTTGTGGGCCAGCCGTGCCAGCGTCTGCTGCTGGGGCGTGAGGTTGGGCGCCTCGGCGAGCTGTGCGACGGGTTCGGCGATGAGGGTGAGCGGCGTGCGGAGGTCGTGGGAGACGTTGGTGAAGAACATGAGTTTCGACTGTGTGGCCTGCCTCAGCTGCTCGTTGAGCTGCTGCTGCTTGTCGCGTTCCTCCTCGAGCTGCCTGTTCTTGGCCATGAGCTCGGCGCGGTGGCGGCTGTTCTGCCAGTAGGCGCGCAGGAGGAGGAATGCGAGTCCGAAGAGCAGGACTATGATGGCCAAGCAGGCATAGAAGAGCGTGGTCTGGGAGCTGTGCTGGGCCCAGTAGTGGTCGATTTCCTGCTTGAGCAGCTTGATTTTGCGGGTTTCGGCCTTGAGCGTCTTGTCCTGCAGCAGGAGGATGTCGGCGTTGGAGAGGTCGACGGCCGACGACACGGGCAGTATGGTTTCGCGCTGGTAGGGTTCTCCCTTGAGGATGGCCAGTGCGGTCTGGACGAGGCGGTGCCCTTCGGTGGGGTAGAGGAAGGTGGCGTCGATGACGCTGTCGGCCACGGCGCGTATGCCTATGTCGGGCGCGGCGTCGATGCCGATGATGCGGAGGTCGTGTCGCCCGAGGCGGTGCGCCACTTCGGAGGCACCGATGGCCATGCGGTCGTTGTGGGCGTAGACGAGGTCGGCATCGGGGTGTGTTCTCAGCAGCGAGTCGGCCGCCTTCATGGCGTCTTCCTTCTTCCAGTTGGCGGGGACGCTGGCGAGCAGGGTGCCTCCCCCGGCCCGGAAAGCCGCGGCGAAGCCGTTGTGCCGCCCTTCGGCGGGCGTGGAGCCCGGGAGGCCGTACAGCTCAATCACCTTTGCGCCTTCTCCTACGAGGTGCTGTGCATAGCGGGCAGCCGACTTGCCCAGCCCCACATCGTCCACGCCGATGCGGGCGGTGTAGCTGCTGCCGTGGATGTTGCGGTCGAAGACTACCACGGGAATGCCGCTCTCGTACACCTCTTTAATAATAGGCGTGAGCGCTGCCGCCTCGTTGGGCGACACGATGAGAATGTCGAACTTGTTGCGCACGAAGTAGCGGATGTCTTCGATTTGCTTCCGGTTGCTGTCGTCGGCCGACCGGATTTCCACCTCGGCATCTTCGTGGAGGAGGATTTCGCGGTAGATTTCGTCGTTCATCTTTGTGCGCCAGTCGTCCTGGCTGCACTGCGACACGGCAATCCTGTATTTCTTCTCTTCTGCGCATCCCGTCAGGAGGCTGAGGGCCAGCAGGAGCAGAAGGCGGGCAAGGGGGCTTTTCATGGTCCAATCGTGGTTAAGGTTGGAGGATGGGCCTCCGCGGAGGCGGACGGCAGGCGCAAATATAGTGAAATGCTGTGAAAATCTGTGTATTGGCTATCAATAATTGGGCGAAGCAACATTTTTCATACTGTTTGCACGTTTTTTTATAAAGTCTGTTCTGCTCTTGCCGCAGTTTTGCAGCATCAAAAAGGCAGGCCCGCCCCACCCAAAGGCTTGCCGCCCCCCGTTCTTTTCATGAGAGGTTTCTCATGGCGCATATTGAAGATTAGTTATTTAGATTGGAACAGTTTAGAACTGTGAGGTTAAGAGTATTGGTATTAGGGTGGAAAAGATTGTATTAGGTTTAACGGACCCTTCATTTTGCGACCCTAAAAATGCGTATATAAAGGGCGAATCATTCCAGGAGCAAGCTATAAATCCGGCATCCGGTTCCGCCTGACCTATGGGATGCACACCTTATATAAATAAGGATAGAGTGGGAGGGCGGCATGCGCCTCATGCCGACCGGCAAGTCGGCAGCGCTTACGCCTAATTATATATAAAGGAGTGGGAGGGCGGCATACGCATCGTAGTCATCGACAGAAGTGCGGAAAATCGAAGAGCTCGCCTCTTTGTATGCGAAAAAATGTGCTATTTGCATTACAAATGTTGCATCTGCGATTTTTTCTCATCAAATGCAACATCCGTTATATCCTACAGCTATAGGGGGGCGTACTTTTGCGGCATTGAAACCCTTAAACGAAAAACATCCAATATGGAAAAAAGACTTCTGATTTCGTTATGGCTGTGTATCATGGCCATAACAGTGCAGGCCCAAAACATCACGGTGAAAGGCTCCGTGATTTCGGCCACCGATTCTGAGCCCATGATAGGGGCCAGTGTGGTATCGTCTGTAAAAAGGACCAATGCCACCCGCACCGACCTTAGCGGCAAGTTTACCTTGGTAGTACCCGAGGGAAGCGACCTTATCATTTCCTATATAGGATATGAGAGAACGACCGTGAAGGCCGCCCCTGAGATGGTAATTAAACTGAAGGAGATCAGCAACACGATGGGCGAAGTGGTTGTGGTAGGCTACTCGGCCGAGAAAAAGTCGGACCTCACGGGTTCCGTTTCGGTAGTGAAGATGAAGGACGTGGCCGACATCCCCACGGGCAATGTCATCCAGTCGCTGCAGGGCCGTGTGGCCGGTATGAACATCACCACCGATGGTACACCGGGCGGTCTGAGCACCAACACGTCGATTCGCGGTGCCTCTTCGTTCCGCAGCGATGCCAACGGTCCGCTCTACGTGATTGACGGAGTGATGACCCGCGAGAATGTGGGTACGATCCTCAACAGCAACGACGTGGAGTCCATCCAGGTGCTGAAGGATGCTGCCTCGGCCTCCATCTACGGTGCACAGGCCGCCAACGGCGTCATCATCATCACCACCAAGCGCGCCAAGAAGGGCGAGACCCATGCCACCTTCGATGCCTCTCTCACCCTGCAGTCCTATCAGAGTGGCCTCGACCTCCTCGATGCCTACCAGTGGGGCGACGTGTACTGGTCGGCCTACAAGTATGCACACAACGGTGCCACGCCCAACTCCTCTGTCTACGGCAGCGGCGAAAAGGCACAGCTCCAGACCTACAAGAACCTCAACGGGGTCGACGTACTGCCGCAATCTACCAACTGGGAAGACCAGATTCACCGCACCGGACTGATGCAGAACTACAGCCTCGGCCTTCAGAAGGGTGCCGAGAATGGTTCTTCGACCTTCTCGATCAACTGGATTGACCACGATGGTATCGTCAAGGGCACCGACTTCCAGCGACTCAACACGCGCTTCAACAACGACTACGCCTATCTCGACAACCGCCTGAAGGTGGGAGGCAATGTGGCCGTGAACTGGTGGCAGAGCCACGACATGCCCGGTGGCGCCGAAGAGAACGCTGTGAAGCAGCACCCCGCCAAGGCAGTCTACGACGTGGAGGGCGTATATGTCGACCAGATCAACGACATCCTCGGCGACACGCCCAACATCATGCGCCTCATCGAAAACAGCAAGGCCAACTCCAACGAGTTCTGGCGTGTGTTCGGTAACGCTTATCTGCAAATCGAACCCATCAAGCGACTCATCATCAAGACCAACTTCGGTGTCAACTACTACAACGAGACCAGAAAGACCTTCGAACCAAAATGGTTGCGCGACGATGTGAACAAGCTCACGCAGTCGACGGCCAAGAACGTGGACTGGGTATGGACCAATACCGCCCAGTACAACCTCGACCTGGGCAAGCACTCCTTCATGGCACTGGCCGGTCTGGAAGCCAAGAAGTACCACAACGAGAGCTTCTTCGGCTATGGCACCGGACTTGAAATCGAAGACCCCAACTACATCTACCTCGACAACGTTTCGGCCAACAAGAATGTAGGTTCCGGCGCATCGAACTACTCCATGTTCTCTGGCTTCGGCAAGCTCAACTACACCTACGACAACCGCTACCTTGCCTCTGTCACCATCCGTCGCGACGCCTCTTCGCGTCTGTCCAAGGACCACAACTACGACTGGTTCCCCTCGTTCTCTGCCGGTTGGCGTATTTCGCGCGAGAAGTTCATGGAGCCCCTTTCCAACTGGCTCGCCGACCTCAAGCTGCGCGCCTCCTGGGGTATCAATGGTAACGACCTGATCGACAACGAAGCCTTCTACGCCAAGTATCTCATGAGCCTCAACCGCGGTTCCTACAACATGAACGGCGACGGCAACACCCTTTCGCCCGGTGCCTTCCGCGTGCGCGCCACCAACCCCGACCTCAAATGGGAACGTACTTACCAGACCAACGTGGGCTTCGATGCAGGATTCCTCAAGAACCGCCTCGTAGTCTCCTTCGACTACTTCTACAAGAAGACCAAGGACATGCTCGTGGAGAAACCCTACATCGCAACCATCGGCGAAGGCGGATACTGCTGGTACAACGGCGGCAGTATGGTCAACAAGGGTGTGGAGGCACAAGTTTCCTGGCGCGACCATGTCGGCAATGACTTCAGCTATGACGTGGCACTCAACGTCTCTGTCCAGAAAAACGAAGTGACCGACCTGCTCGACGACATCTACTACTCTTATGGCGGCGGCTATGCCGGCCATTCACTCGTGGGCCAGTCCCTCGGCTCTTGGATGGGATTCAAGACGCAGGGCGTGTTCCACAGCCAGGCCGAAGTCGATGAATACTGCCAGAAGTATCAGGTGGAATTCGGCAAGCCCGGTGTAGGACGCATCAGGTACGTCGATGCCAACGGCGACGGCAAGATCAACTACAACGACCGCACCTGGATCGGATGTGACCTGCCCAAGGCACAGTTCGGCCTCACGCTCGGCGCACGCTGGAAGGGCTTCGACCTCAACATGTTCTTCTCGGCCATCATCCGCGATGCCTTCAACAACTCGAAGTACTACACCGACCTCTTCCAGTGCTGGAACGGCAACCACGGAACGCGCCTGCTCTCTGCTGCTCATGCCTACGAACAGTTCCTGCAGACCGGCTACTACAATTGCGACACTCCCGCCCCCACCACCGACAACTCCAACAACGAGCACGAGGTTTCGCAATTCTACATCGAGGACGGTTCGTTCCTCAGACTGAAGACCCTCACCCTGGGTTACACCCTGCCCGAGTCGGTACGTGCCAAGCTCAAGCTGCAGAATGCACGTATCTACATGCAGGCACAAAACCTCTTTACCATCACCTCCTACAAGGGAGCTGACCCCGAAGGACTGGGCTATCCCTATGCTCTGCCCCGCCAGTTCACCCTGGGAGTTCAAATCGGATTCTAAACCACACCATACAATAACCTTTGATACAATGAAACTGAAGAATATATTGGCATCGCTTTGTGTCGTCATGACGACCGGATGCTCCGACAACTTTTTGGAAAACCCGCCACAGGGAAGCCTCTCGGACGGTGTAATGAACTCTCCCGAGGCCATCGAGCTCCTGGTCAATGCCGCCTACGCCTCGCTCTACGGCATGACCAACGAACAGGGAGACCCCTGCATGCGCCCCACCACCAACTGGAGCTATGGCGAGGTGCGCGCCGACAACGCCTACAAGGGCGGCGGCGGCGAGGGCGACGTCTGGGACGTACACGCCATGGAAACCTTCCAGATGCAGAGCAACAACGGCAACCTCGACGGCAAGTGGTTCAACCTCTACAGCCTCATCTCACGCTGCAACTCTGCCCTGCGCGTGCTCAAGGCTGCTGACCCCAATGAGTATAAAGACAGGGACATGCGCATTGCCGAAGTCAAGGTGATACGCGCCCACCACTATTTTGAACTCGTCAGACTCTTCAACAAGGTGCCCTATATCGACGAGGACCTCAAGGTCAGCGAATACGTTGACGTACCCAACGACCAGTTCACACGCAAGGAACACCTGGCCCGCATCGCCGGCGACCTGCTCGACGCCGCTGAAGACCTTCCCGAAAAGCAGGACGAAGTGGGACGCATCAATCGCAACATCGCGCTGGCATATGCCGCCAAGGTGAAACTCTACGAAGCCTATGAACAGGACGAACAGACCCACGCCGTTACGGGTGTCAATAAGCAGCTCCTCCGCGAAGTGGTGGACCTCATCGACCAGGTGAAGGGCTACGACCTCCTCAAGGACTTCCAGCAGCTGGACATGATTGCCTACGAGAATGGTCCCGAATCGGTCTTCTCCGTGCAATACTCCATGAACGACGGCTCGTCTGACGGCGGACGCATCAACTGGAGCAACCTTCTCAACTCCCCGGGTGGCAACAGCCCCTACCACGGCGACGGATTCTTCCTGCCCTCGCAGGACCTCATCAATGCCTACCAGACCGATGAGAACGGACTGCCCGTATTTGACTATCAGTCGCGCCCCGACTACGGTGTGGTGGAGTTCATCGATGAAACGCACCAGAATCTGAGCAACACCGAACCCACCGTCGACCCGCGCCTTGACTTTGTGGTAGGCCGACCCACCATTACCTACAAGACCTACCGCGAAACGCCCTGCCAGTCGTGGGTACGCGACCGCGGTGTCTATGGCCACAACTGCGCCAAGCGTTTCTGGGTTTCGCCCGAGTCGCCCGACATGATCAAGGGTTGGCCTTGGGGTGCTTCCGAACTCAACTGGCAGATTATCCGCTACGCCGACCTGCTGCTCTACAAGGCCGAAGCGCTCATTGAACTGGGCGAAGACCTCGAAACGGCCCGACAGCTCATCAACCGCGTGCGCCAGCGTGCCATGGACAGCGAATACGTGAAGGACTTCAACAATCCCGAAAAGGACGCCGCCAACTACAAGATCGGACTCTACCCCGCAGAAGGCTGGACCCAGGACTATGCACGCCAGGCTCTGCGCACCGAAATGCGTCTGGAAAAGGCCCTTGAGGGTGAACGCTTCTTCGACCTCGTCAGATGGGGCATTGCCAAAGACGTGATGACCCGCTACTTCGAAGCCGAAAAGGACCAGCGCGTCTACTACCAGGTTGCAAAGTTTGATGCAGGCGAGGAGTACTTCCCCATCCCTGTTGCCCAGTACAACTTCTCGCTGGGACGCTACACGCAAAACTACGGCTACCCCGATTTCTGACACAAAGACTATCCTGATAAGGCTTCTCTTTCACCCACGAAAGAGGCCTGCCATCACCAGAGCAGGAGGTAAACACCCATCGCAGGTGTTTATCTCCTGCTGTTTGCCCGACATGGGCATAATCTAATGGGTGAAAGTCCCGAGCGCGCCCCGATAGCGGGAAGCGCATAGTCTGAAGGGTTGAAGGATTTTTGCGGCTTTGAAAAAGCGTATATAAAGGAGTCGGATATGGCATTCCAGAGGAACAAGACCGACTGTTCTTGCCTCCGCGAATGCGTACGTTAACGGACGTACAGGGGGAGACATGCTAAAATCAGTGCTTTGGCTATCAATAATTGGGCGAAGCAACATTTTTCATACTGTTTGCACGTTTTATTATAATGTCTGTTCTGCGCTTGCCGTAGTTTTGCAGCATCAAAAAGGCAGGCCCGCCCCACCCGAAGGCTTGCCGCCCCCCGTTCTTTTCATGAGAGGTTTCTCATGGCGCATATTGAAGATTAGTAATTTAGATTGGAACAGTTTAGAACTGTGAGGTTAAGAGTATTGGTATTAGGGTGGAAAAGATTGTATTAGGTTAACGGACCGGCCGCCGTGCCGGTCGACAAGCGCTGTGCGCAGGTTATGAGGTTCGGGGCGAGTGAGCCCGCGATTGCTGCCCCGGGCGAAGCCATTTGCCTGTAACGGGCATCGGGGGAACCTCTGCTCCTGAACTCTCGTAGCCTGGGCCGGCCGCTTTGAATCTTGAAAAACGAAAAGCATCAAAACACCTTGACAAATATGAAAACGATAAAACACATTGTCGCGTCGCTGTTTCTCTTCGGCGCGATGGCGTACGCCCCCTCGGCTTCGGCCGAGAATGGCATTGAAATCAACCACCTGGGGATAAACAACACCCTCGTGAGAGTGACCGGCCCCAGCAGGTACCTGCTGCTTCCCATACAGGAAGACGCCGAAGAAGCACGGGTAAGGGTTATGCTCGACGGAGAGGTTCACCAGAACCTCAACATCCGCCTCGCACGCAACCGCGTGGACTATTTCGTGCCGCTGGACCTTGCCTCGTTCAAGGGCCGCCATGTGATGCTGAACATCGTGACGACGCAAAACCGCTCCTCTCTGCGCGAGGCCAAGGAGAATGCCTGCTGGAAAGACATGAAGCTGTCTGACACGTTCGACACCACCAACCGCGAGAAGTACAGGCCCGCCTTCCACCACACCCCGCTGTACGGATGGATGAACGACCCCAACGGCATGTTCTACAAGGACGGTGTGTGGCACCTCTACTACCAGTGGAACCCCTACGGCTCGAAGTGGCAGAACATGACGTGGGGACATTCGACCTCCAAGGACCTGCTCAAGTGGGAACACCAGCCCACGGCCATCGAGGTTGACGGACTGGGCAGCATCTTCAGCGGCAGCTCGGTGGTCGACACGGCCAATACGGCCGGCTTCGGCAAGGATGCCGTGGTGGCACTCTATACATCGTGCGACGTCAGCCAGATGCAGAGCATGGCCTACAGCAACGACGGGGGCATCACCTTCCAGCGCTATCCGGGCAACCCCATCATCACGCTCGAGAGCGAGGCCCGCGACCCGAACATGTTCTGGGACAACGAAGCGAAACAGTGGGTGCTCACCCTGGCCCATGCCCTGGAGCACGAGTACCTCTTCTTCACCTCGCCCGACTTGAAGACCTGGACGCTCCAGAGCGCATTCGGCAAGGGCGAAGGCGCACAGGGCGGTGTCTGGGAGTGCCCCGACCTGTTCAAGCTGAAGGTGGACGGCACCGGCGAGGAGAAATGGGCACTCATCTGCAACCTCAACCCCGGCGGCCCCTTCGGCGGCAGTGCCACGCAGTACTTCATCGGCGACTTCGACGGCAAGACGTTCAAGGCCGACACCGACGCTTCGGGACGCATCGCCACCAAGTGGATGGACTTCGGCAAGGACCACTATGCCACGGTGAGCTGGTCGGGCACTTCGCCGGACCGCCGCACCGTCATCGGCTGGATGAGCAACTGGCAGTATGCGGCCGAAGTGCCGACCAAGCAGTTCCGCAGCGCAAACACGCTGCCCCGCGACCTGAGGCTCTTCCGCGCCCCCGACGGACAGGTCTACCTCGCCTCGGCGCCTTCGCCCGAACTCACGGCACTGCGCGGCGGCCTGGCAGCTAACGTCAGGAAGGCTTCCGTGGGCAGCAAGGGACGTGCCTACAGCCTCCCGACCGACAACGGCGGCATTTGCGAAATCGTCTTCGACCTGGATTGCCGCAAGGCCGACTCGCTGACCGTCAACCTCGCCAACAAGGCCGGAGAGACGGTGGTGCTCACTTACCGCACACAGGACCACACGCTCGCCTTCGACCGCCGCAACAGCGGACTCAAGGATTTCAGCCAGGACTTCCCCGCCGTCACCGTGGCCCCGACCTTCGAGGACGGGAAGAAAGTGTCGCTGCGCATCTTCATCGACAAGTCGAGCATGGAGGTCTTCGGCGACGACGGCCGCTTCGTGATGACCAACCTCGTGTTCCCCACCACGCCCTACACCTCGCTGTCGTTCACCTCTCATGGAGGCAGCTCGAAAGTGAGCAACCTCAAGATCTATTCCCTCAAGGAGCAGTAAAAACAAGCGGCTCCGGCATTCCCGGGCGGACTCCCGGAGCCGCAAAAGCATAAGTTTCTTATCATTATGGCTCAATCACTCGTAACCAACCGAAAATCATTCCTGATGCAGATCATCCCCGTGATGCTTTGCTTCTTCGCCATGGGCTTTGTCGACCTGGTGGGTACCGCGTCGAACTATGTGCAGAAAGACCTCGCACTGACCGACTCCGAGGCCAACCTCTTCCCTTCGCTCGTTTTCTTCTGGTTTCTCATCTTTTCAGTGCCTACGGGCATGCTCATGAACCGCATCGGGCGCAAGCGCACGGTGCTGGTGAGTCTGGTGGTCACCACGGCTTCGCTCGTCGTCCCCCTCTTCGGCGACAGCTACGGGGTGATGCTCGTGGCGTTCTCGTTGCTCGGCATCGGCAATGCCATCATGCAGACCTCGCTCAACCCCCTGGTGACTAACCTCATAGGAGGCGACAAGCTGGCTTCGACCCTGACGTTCGGACAGTTTGTCAAGGCCATCGCCTCCTTCCTCGCTCCCGTCATAGCGGCCTGGGCCGCCACCACTGCCTTCCCCACCTTTGGACTGGGCTGGCGTGCCCTCTTCGTCGTCTACGCCCTGGTGAGCTGCCTGTCCATCTCGCTGCTGGCGGCCACGCCCATCGAGGAGGAACAGCCCGACAAGGCCTCGGGCGTGGCAGAGTGCCTGAAGCTGCTGGCCAACCCCTTCGTCCTCTTCTGCTTTCTGGGCATCATGTGCCATGTGGGCATCGACGTCGGCACCAACACGACGGCGCCCAAAATCATCATGGAGCGGCTCCACCTGCCGCTGGAGGACGCAAGCTTCGCCACGGGGGTCTACTTCATCTTCCGTACCGCTGGCTGTTTCCTCGGTGCGCTCCTGCTGCGCATACTCTCGCCGAAGGTGTTCCTGGCCGTCAGCACGCTGTTCATGCTCGCCGGCATGTGCATTCTCTTTGCCGGCCACTCGCTGCTCCCTCTCTATGCGGGCATCGCGTTCATCGGTTTCGGCAACTCGAATGTGTTCTCCATCATCTTTGCCCAGGCGCTGCTCCATGCGCCGCGCGAGCGCAACGAGGTGTCGGGCCTGATGATCATGGGCCTCTTCGGAGGCACGGTATTCCCACTGGCCATGGGCTTTGCGGCCGACAGCTTCGGACAGGCCGGCTCGGTGGCCGTGATGACCGTTGGCGTGGCTTATCTGATGGGCTACGCGCTTAAACTCAAGAAAGCAAATTAACAAGACGGCGGATGCAGGAGCAGATGCCGCAATATACTAAGGCAATTTCCACAAATCTCAGTTACAACATTCACTATCATGAAAAATATCGTAGTAGGTATGGGCGAGGCCCTTTGGGACATCCTGCCCGAAGGCAAGAAAATCGGAGGCGCTCCCGCCAACTTTGCCTATCATGTTTCACAGTTCGGCTTGCCGAGCTGCGTGGTCAGCGCAGTGGGCAACGATTCCTTGGGTAAGGAAATCATCGATAACCTCACGTCGAAGGGCGTGAACCACCACATCAACGAGGTGCCCTATCCCACGGGCACTGTGCAGGTCGAAATCGACCAGGCGGGCATCCCGCAGTACGACATCAAGGAGAATGTGGCCTGGGACAACATCCCCTATACCGCCTCGCTCCGCGAACTTGCCCAGAACACGCGCGCCCTCTGCTTCGGCTCGCTGGCCCAGCGCAACGTGGTGTCGCGCGAAACCATCCAGAGCTACCTCGACGCCATGCCGCAGACCGACGACACGCTCGTGGTCTTCGACGTGAACCTGCGTCAGGGATTCTACTCCAAGGAAATCCTCTGCACGTCGATGCAGCGATGCAACATCCTGAAAATCAACGACGAGGAACTGGTGACTGTGAGCCGCATGTTCGGCTATCCGGGCATAGACCTCCAGGACAAGTGCTGGATCTTGCTCGGCAAGTACAACCTCAAGATGCTCATTCTCACCTGTGGCATCAACGGCAGCTACGTCTTCACGCCCGGCCACGTGTCGTTCCAGCCCACGCCCTCGGTAGAGGTGGCCGACACGGTCGGTGCCGGCGACAGCTTCACGGCGGCCTTCATCGCGTCGCTCCTGCGCGGCAAGAGCGTGGCCGAGGCCCACAAGGTGGCTGTCGAAACCTCGGCTTTCGTGTGCACTAAGAATGGGGCCATGCCCATCCTCCCGCCGGAAATCACCGCCTGATGCGCTCCCGGCCCGCGCTCGCGCGCCGCGCCTGAACCGCGCGACGAACGGCCTTCGCAAGTCGGCACACAGGATTTTCAGTCGCAGGCTTTGTTTTTTCAATCCCTGCTTCCGGAAATCCTATGTGCCGGCTTCTTTTGTCTATGCCGCGGAATGGATTTTCCCGCCTGCCCTGTCACAGGGTAGGGGCGCTATCTTTGGATAAGATAGGCGGCGGCTCGGCATAGAAAAAAGGAAAGCAGAAGTTTTCCTTTTTTGCTCTGCACTCACCTTGCGCTATCTTTTTCTGCTATTCAAAGTTCTGTTCGTCCGTCACCCGGCCTTCGGCATCCATCAGGTAGCTGGTCATGCTTCGAATCATGCCTTGGCGCACCTCGTGGTTGGGGAAGTGGAGGGTAAACGTATCTAACTTTCTGTCATAGCTCTGAATGGTCAGGTAGCCGCTTTGATAGAGCAGGGGAATAGGGGTTCGCGCTTTCTCACATGGCGCGTTGAATGCATCTAATGATAGTTCTGTACCGTCAAAGTCCAGGGGATTGAACGCGGAGTAACGTTTCAGATGTTCCACCAAGCCTCTTGTTGTGCCGGAATCAAACCAATAGTGGTTCGTATCCCGGTCGTTCAGCGCGCGCAGCAGGCTGAATGGGGCGTATTCCCCGTTTTCTTGCAAATTTTGTCCATATTTGAAAGACATAACCGGTCGATTCGTTTGTTTTTCCTGCCAAACAGAGCTATAAATCGTTAAGAATTTGTACATTTGTCCGGCAGGCATATCCACTGCGCTACGGCTGACGACCAAATCCTTGGATCTGGGAAAACGAGGCCCGCTTTTTCGGCGGTTTGCTTCGGTTTCGGTTGTATCAGTTCAGCAGCTCCGCCTGAAACTCCTTTAATCGCTTCTCACATACCATGAAAATCCTGCTTAACCCCAAATATGAACATCTGCGCGACTACCTGTCGCATTTGGAAGAGCACTTTGAACAGGAAGGCCGCGAAATCCATTCGGGACGCAACTCCATCCGCACGTTGCAGGTGGAGGACTTGACGCTCTGCGTGAAGCGTTTCGCCCGAGCCACCTTCCGACGCGAGGTGCAGCAGCTGATTTACAAAACGTCGAAGGGGAAGTTGGCGTATCTGCGTCCCATGTTGTTGCGCGAACGCGGCTTTGAGAGTCCGGAGTCGGTGGCCCTGGTGCGTTACCGCCACGGCCTGTGGCACACCACGGCCTACTACGTCTGTCTGCTCTCCAACTACCGTTACCGCCTCGACCGTCTGGGTGAGGCGTCGGTGGAGGAACAGCGCGACATCACGGAGAGCTTTGCCTGTTTCGCCGCACGGCTCCACGAGCGCGGCTTTCTGCATCGCGATTTCTCGTCGTCGAACATTCTTTACGACAAGGTGGGCAATCGGTACCACTTTGCGCTTATCGACACCAACAGCATTCGTTGCGGAAGCGGCGTGAGCATCGAAACGGGCTGCCGCAACTTGGCGCAGCTCACGGGCAGCGAAGCCTTCTTTGCCCAGCTCGCCCGCGTATACGCTGCCGAACGCAAGGCCGACCCCACGCTCTGCGCCCGGCTCGTCAATGAGGCGCGCGGAGCCCGCCAGGCAGCGCGCTGAAGCCCCGCGGAGTCTTTATAGCTCTTGATAGATTGCTATAGCTATCTATAGTTTTCTATAGCCTTCTATAATTCTCTATAGCTATCTATAGCTTTCTATAGTTTTTATCATAAGCAGCCGGCCACGCGAAATCACTTCGCATGGCCGGCTTGTTTGGCAAAAATTGGATGTAAACGCTGCGTCTCAGGAAGAAAAATGCGGAAATGGAGGGGTAAAGAGTGGCGGGCGGCGCACCACACACGGCGGGCAATACGCAACCCACGGCGGGCAACACACAATATACGGCTGACTGCGCACAACACGTGGCAGTTGGCGCACCACACACGGCAGGCGGCGCACGATACGTGGACTTGTGGAAAATAGTCCAGGACTTTTTAAAAATAATTCAGGAGTAGAAAAAAATAGTCCAGGACTTTTTTCCGTCGTTGCTTCGTGCCGCCCCATACAGCCCGCTTCGACCGCCACACAGCCTGCTTCGACCGCCACACAGCCCGCTTTAACCGCCGCTCGACCCGCTTCAAACGCCGCTCGACCCACTTCGACCACCATACAGCCCGCTTCGACCGCCACACGGCCCGCTTCAACCACCACACAGCCCGCTTCGACCGCCACACGGCCCGCTTCGACCGCCACACGGCCCGCTTCGACCACCATACAGCCCGCTTCGACCGCCACACAGCCTGCTTCGACCACCGCATGGCAGCGATTTTTGGAAAAAAGTTTGGAAAAGTGGCAAAAGAAGGCGGTTTTTGTGTTGGAAAAGCGGCAAAAATACGGTAGTTTTGCGTTGGAAAAGTGGAAATTTCAGCGGTTTACCGCTCAAAACCAATGGTTTTTAATATTTTGGGCTTATGCTTAAGAGAAAGATAGATGCTTATTTGCGCGACTACTATGCCCGTTCGCGTAATGCCCTGCTCCTGACAGGTGCGCGGCAAACGGGCAAGACGTTTTCAATCCGTCAGTTTGGCAAGACGTTTAAGCGTTTTATTGAGATAAACTTTGTGGAAAGCCCCGAGGCGGTACATATTTTTCGTGGTGCGAAGAACAGTGCTGACCTCCTGCTTCGCTTGTCAGCCTTCAGCAGTGTGCCGTTGCAGAAGGGTGAGACGCTGGTTTTCTTCGATGAGGTGCAGCTATGTCCGGACATTGTCACGGCTATCAAGTTCCTGGTGGATGAAGGTTCTTACCGTTACATTCTCAGTGGTTCCTTGCCCGGAGTGGAGTTGAAGGATCTTCGTTCGGTGCCGGTGGGTTATATGGGAGTAAAGGAGTTGTATCCGCTTGACTTTGAAGAGTTTACGGGTGCTTTGGGCGTGGGTACGATGGTGATTGAGGCATTGCGTCGGGCTTGGGAGACACTGCAACCCGTTGACCCTTTTGTGCATTCCAAAGTCATGGAACTGTTTCGGCTCTATCTGGTGGTGGGTGGTATGCCTGCCGCTGTGAGCCGTTATCTCACGGACAATAACCTGCAACAGGTGATGCAGGTGCAACAGGAAATATGGCAACTTTACCAACGCGACATTGCGCAATACGACTCCGCCCGTAAACTGTATATTGAGGATATCTTCCGGATGATACCGCCGGAGTTGAGCGCAAAAAACAAAAGGTTTATTCTCAAGGATCTCAACGAACACGCGAAATTCGAGCGTTATCGTAATGGGTTTCTGTGGCTTGTGGATGCCGGTGTGGCGCTGCCGGTCTACAACGTGGCAGAACCGAAAGTGCCGCTGCTGCTGTCGCAGTCGCGCAACCTCTTCAAACTTTTCCAAAGTGATGTCGGATTGCTTGCTGCGCAGTATGCGGAGGGAATCCAGCTGCGTATCCTCACGGGTGACGCTGACATCAACTTTGGGGCGGTGTATGAAAACGTGGTGGCGCAGGAATTGGTGGCCCATGGCCTGAAACCTTACTATTACAATAACAAAAAACGGGGGGAAGTGGACTTTGTGGTGGAGCAGGCCGGAAGTGTGTTACCCATTGAAGTGAAGTCGGGTAAGGACTATACGCAGCACCGGGCGTTGAGCAATTTGTTAAATTGTGAGGAGTATGAGTTTCCTTTGGCCGTGGTGTTCAACAATGACAATTTGCGGGTGGACGGCAAAGTGGTGTATGCGCCCATTTATATGGTGATGTTTTTGGAAAAACGCAACGAAGCTTCCACATTCTACCGTGTGAATTTAGATGGGTTGGAGGAGCATGCCGCCCTTTAGCGTCGCTCCGTCCGTCGCAACTTTCCAATGGCGGTGGTGGGAGTACGGGCTTGTTAGTTTGACAGCCGTATACAAGAAAAGAAGTCTGGCGGTTGCCGTGCACAGGGGTGCAGTCGGCGTCCGTCAGACTTCTTTTGTGGGGAATAAGTCGGCCTTAGGGGGCTATGAAAGAGCTTGGAAAGGAGGTGTTCGTTGAACAAGTTTGCAGAACGCCCCTTTCGTCTATGCCCTGCCGGCCGCTGTGTTTAGGAGAGCTTTTGCTTCACTTCCACCTCCTGGAAGGTTTCGATGATGTCGCCCTCTTTGATGTCGTTGCAGTTGGTCAGTGAGATACCACACTCGAAGTTGGTGTTCACCTCCTTCACGTCGTCCTTGAAACGCTTCAGTGCGTTGATTTCGCCAGTGAAGATGACGATGCCGTCGCGGATGAGGCGCGCCTTGTCCGAGCGTTTCACCTTGCCGTCCATGACGTAGGCACCGGCCACGTAGCCCACTTTCGAGATGTGGTAAACCTGGCGCACCTCGATGTTGGCCGTGATTTCCTCCTTGATGACCGGTTCGAGCATACCCTCCATGGCCACCTTGACATCCTCGATGGCGTCGTAGATGACGGAGTACTGGCGGATTTCCACGCCGTCGCGTTCGGCCAGCTTGCGTGCCTGCTGAGAGGGGCGCACCTGGAAGCCCACGATGATGGCCTCCGAGGCGGCTGCCAGCGTGACGTCGTTTTCCGAAATCTGACCCACGCCCTTGTAGATGACCTTCACCACGATGTTCTCCGTAGAGAGTTTGATGAAGCTGTCGGCCAGTGCTTCCACCGAGCCGTCCACGTCGGCCTTGACGATGATGTTGAGCTCGTGGTAGGAACCCATCTTGAGGCGTTTGCCGATTTTTTCGAGCGTCAGCACCTCGCGTGTGCGGAGGTCCTGCTCACGCTGCAGCTGTTCGCGTTTGTTGGCAATGTCGCGTGCCTCCTGTTCGGTATCCATCACGTGGAACTGGTCGCCGGCCTGCGGTGCGCCGTTGAAGCCCAGGAGCGTGGCCGCCATGGAGGGGCCTACCTCCTTGATGCGCTGGCCGCGTTCGTTGAAGAGAGCCTTGATGCGTCCGTAGTTCGTACCTGCCAGCACCACGTCGCCCTGTCGGAGCGTACCGTTCGACACCAGCACGGTGGCCACGTAGCCGCGTCCCTTGTCGAGCGACGATTCGATGACCGTTCCCACGGCTTTGCGGTTCGGGTTGGCCTTGAGTTCGAGCATGTCGGCTTCGAGGAGCACTTTTTCCAAGAGTTCGTCCACACCGATGCCCTTCTTGGCCGAGATGTCCTGGCTCTGGTACTTACCGCCCCAGTCCTCCACGAGGAAGTTCATCGCTGCGAGTCCCTCCTTAATCTTGTCGGGGTTAGCGTGCGGCTTGTCCACTTTGTTGATGGCGAAGACGATGGGCACGTTGGCGGCCACGGCGTGGCTGATGGCCTCTTTCGTCTGCGGCATGATGTCGTCGTCGGCCGCAATGATGATGATGGCGATGTCAGTTACCTGAGCGCCGCGAGCACGCATGGCGGTGAACGCCTCGTGTCCGGGAGTATCGAGGAAGGTGATGCGACGGCCATTCTCTAATTTTACGTTGTAGGCACCGATGTGCTGCGTGATGCCGCCGGCTTCGCCTGCTATGACGTTTGTTTTGCGAATGTGGTCGAGGAGTGAAGTCTTACCGTGGTCCACGTGTCCCATGACGGTAACGATCGGTGCGCGCGGTTCGAGGTCTTCAGGATTGTCCTCCACTTCGGCAATAGCTTCTTGCACGTCGGCCGAAACAAATTCCGTCTTGAAGCCGAACTCTTCGGCCACGAGGTCGATTGTTTCTGCGTCCATGCGCTGGTTGATGGACACCATGATGCCTATGCTCATGCAGGTGGCGATTACTTTGGTCACGGGTACGTCCATCATCTGCGCCAGCTCGTTGGCCGTCACGAACTCCGTGAGTTTCAGGATTTTGCTTTCCGCCTTGGCTTCGCGGCGTTCCTCTTCGGCACGTGCGTGCTGCTGTTCGCGTTTCTCCTTGCGGTACTTGGCGCCCTTGCTGCCCTTCTGCTTGTTCGTCAGGCGTGCGAGCGTTTCCTTCACCTGTTTGGCTACGTCCTCTTCCGAAACTTCCACCTTCACTTCCTTGGCTTTGCGGTTGCGGTCCTTTGCGGCGCGCTTTGAGCCTTGCTGTTGGTTCTGGTTGTTGCGGTTCTGGCTGTTTCCGGCGTTGGGCTGGCTGTTGTTGCTTCCGCCCTCGTTGCGACGTTTGCCCTGGTTGTTCTTTCCTGCCTTGGGTTGGTTAGCCGCACTGTTCACGTCGACCCGTTCGTTGCCGATGCGTGCGCGTTTTTTGCGTTGTCCGCTCTGTCCGGCTGCAGCGTTGGTAGTGCCGGCAGCCGCACTGTTCGTTTGCGCACCCGCTTTGCGTTCGCGGCGTCGTTCCTCTTTGGTCTTTTTCTTGGGTCTTGTGGTGGCGTTGATAGCACTCAGGTCGATGGTACCCAGCACTTTCGGTCCGGTAATCTCCGTTTGCGTGTGCAGTTTGAACACGCCGTCCTCCTCTTCGCCGATGGCTTTCGCCCTTTCCTCCACGCTGGGTTTAGCCGGCTTGGCCGGTTTTTCGCGTTCCGGTTTGGGCTGTGCGGTCTGTTGCGCGGGTTGTTTCGGTTCCTCCACCTGTGCGGCCGGCGCTTCCGGTTTCGTTTGCGCTACCTGTTCCGGTTCCTTGGGTTCCTTCGGTTGTGCTTTCGGCTCGGCGGGTTTCGGTTTTTCCGGCTGGGTCTCGACCGGTTTTTCGGTGGTTTTGGGATTGTTCTGCGCGTCGAGGTCAATGCGTCCCAGCTCTTTCACCTTGGGTCGCATCTCCTCGGGCACCACCGTCTCCACCATTTCCGGTTCGGGCTTGTTGCCGTTTTTCTGTGCCGGGCGTTTTTTCTCCTGTCGGCTTTGCATCATCTCTTCCGCCTTGTTTCGGAGATCCTTGTCGGCACCAAATTCCTGCCGTAGCATTTCGTATTCCTCTTCATTGAGCTTTTGGTTTGGGTCTCCGGTAACGGCTACCCCCTTTTTGCTCAGGAAATCCGTAAGCGTTTGCAGTCCGACGCCAAATTCTTTAATTGCTTTATTCAGTCTGATATTCATGCGGGTTGATAAGTTTTTCTATTGAATTAGGATGCGAGTTTTTTGAAATTAGGAGTGTGAGGCAAGTCAGGAACGGGCCGGTTGCTGCTCTGTGCAGTCGGCAATTCTTGCCGGCCTCTATTCCTCTTTTCGAAAATCAGTCCTAACTCTTTTCTTCCGCAGCTTCTTTTTCTTCGTTGTCAGGTTGAGGCATTTCTTCGGCAGTTTCCTCAGCGGCTTCTTCCGTCAGTTGTTCGGCGGGAGCCGGCTGTGGAGTGTCGGGTTTCGGTTCTTCGTTTTCAAATTCAGCTCTGAGCACTTTGAGCACGTCGTCCACGGTGTCCTCCTCCAGGTCGGCTTTTTCGATGAGCATTTCTCTCGGAGCGTTGAGCACGTCTTTGGCCGTTTCGAGTCCGATGCCTTTGATGGAGTCGATGACCCACTGATCGATTTCGTCTGCAAATTCGTCGAGATAGATATCTTCCGATTCCTCTTCGCCTTGTACTTCGCGGAACACGTCGATGGTGTAGTTGGTGAGCATGGATGCGAGTTTGATGTTCATGCCCCCTTTACCGATGGCCAGGCTCACTTCTTCCGGGCTGAGGTAAACTTCAGCTTTTCGTTCCTCTTCGTGGAGCACGATGTTCGACACCTGTGCGGGGTTGAGTGCTCGGCGAATGAAGAGTGAGGGATTGTTTGTAAAGTTGATGACGTCGATATTTTCGTTGTGGAGTTCGCGCACCACGCCGTGGATGCGGCTACCCTTCACGCCGACGCAGGCTCCCACGGGGTCGATGCGGTCATCGTAGCTCTCCACTGCGATTTTGGCTCTTTCTCCCGGTATGCGCGCAATGGCGCGTATGCGGATGAGTCCTTCTGCCACTTCGGGGATTTCGTTTTCGAGCAGTCGCTGAAGGAAGGCCGGTGCGGTGCGTGAGAGGAAGATTTTGGGATTTCCGTTCGTGTTGTCCACGCGGTCGATGACTGCCGTCACGGCGTCGCCCTTGTGGAAGAAGTCGCGCGGAATTTGTTGCGATTTGGGCAGATAGAGTTCGTTTTTCTCGTCGTCCATGAGGAGCGTTTCCGACTTCCAGATTTGGTACACCTCGGCAGTGATGAGTTGTCCCACCCGGTCTTTATATTTATTATATAATGCGTCGTGTTCCAGCTCCAGTATTTTGCTGGCCAGCGTTTGTCGGAGTGTGAGGATGGCGCGTCGTCCGAAATCGGCGAAGTGAATTTCCTGTGCCACGTCCTCTCCCACTTCGTAGTCGGGAGCAATTTTCTGCGCTTCGCTGAGTGCGATTTGCTTGTTGGGGTCAGTCACCTCGTCGTCGTTGACAACGGTTCTGTTGCGGTAGATTTCGCAGTCGCCCTTTTCGGGATTTACGATTACGTCGAAGTTTTCGTCAGAGCCAAAGAGCTTGGCAATCACGCTTCGGAAGCTTTCTTCGAGCACCCCCATCATGGTGGTGATATCAATGTTCTTGTCTTCCTTAAACTCCGCAAAGGTTTCGATGAGACTCGCGGTCTCCGTTTTCTTTTTGGCCATATAGAATATTGGGGAGATAATTTTTTTACTTAAAGTCAATCAAGTATTTGGTCCATTTCACGTTGGCGAAGTCCAGGTGCACGTTTTGTTCCACGAGTTTGGGTCGTTTGCTTCCCTCTTCGCGCACTTTTTCTTCGTAAGTCAGGTCGAAGCCCTCGGTTGTAACGTTTTGCAGCGTACCTTTGAGCTTTTTCCCTTCCGTGGTGAGCACCTCCACGTTGTCGCCTTGGTGAATTTCGTACTGTCGCAGCACCTTGAAGGGCTGTCCGATGCCGGCGCTTCCCACCTCCAGTTCAAAGTCCTCTTGTTCGCGGTCGAGGTGGCTTTCTATGAAGCGGCTGAGCTCCACGCAGTCCTCAATCCACACGCCCTCCTCGTGGTCTATTTCCACCACGATGCGGTCGTCGGTGCTAACCGTGAGGTCTGTAAGGAAATACTCCTTTCCTTCCAGCCATTGGTTAACCAGTTTTTCTACTGTGCTTTTGTCAATCATTCGTTGTTGTTGAGTGATAATAAAGAGAAGTGAGGAACTTTTCAGAAAGCCCCTCACTCAATCTTGGGGGCAAAGGTAAGAAAACTTCGTTCACTTTTCCAAATAAATAAGCAAAACTTTTCGGCGTTATGTCCGTTGTGCTTGGTTGGGTTGGCAGTTTGGCGTTTGCCGAAGCCGGTTTGCGTGTGTCGGCCGGTCGGTTCGGGGTCAGGATAGGGCGTCCAGTTCCGCCAGTCGGCGGCATAGTGTCTGCATCCCGACCGATGCCGGTTCCGCTATCACCTCCACCT
This sequence comes from Bacteroidales bacterium, assembly GCA_022773145.1. Taxonomy (GTDB): domain Bacteria; phylum Bacteroidota; class Bacteroidia; order Bacteroidales; family Bacteroidaceae; genus Alloprevotella. The sequence goes on along the minus strand of JALEYW010000034.1, from coordinate 15,356 downwards.
CCCTTCCGGAGGGCACTTTCACCGGTTTCGGGTCGATGAGGAACACCGGTTGGTTCGCTCCCACGTAGCGCACGAGGCCCGCTGCCGGGTACACGTTGAGCGAGGAGCCGATGATGACGAATGCGTCGGCCCGTTCCACCTCGTGTGCTGCCGCCTCCAGATTGGGCACCGCCTCGCCGAACCATACAATCCAGGGCCGCAGCAGCGAGCCGTCGGCAGCCCGTTCGCCGTGAGCCACCTGCGTGTGGCTCGGCGGCAAGGTGCGGATGTAGCGCGGGTTGTCCGGTTCTCGACTGGAGCTCACCTTCATCAGTTCGCCGTGCAGGTGGATCACGTGGGTGCTGCCGGCGCGTTCGTGCAGGTCGTCCACGTTCTGCGTGATGACCGTCACGTCAAAATCCTTTTCCAGCTGCGCCACGAGTTCGTGTCCCCGGTTCGGTTTAGCCAGCACGAGCTGTCGTCGCAGCCCGTTGTAGAAGTCAGTGACGAGGTTCGGGTCGGCCTGCCACCCTTCGGGCGTAGCCACCTGTTCCACGGGGTAACGTTCCCACAGCCCCCCCTTGTCGCGAAACGTGCTGAAGCCGCTTTCTGCGCTCATGCCCGCTCCGGTGAGAAAAACCAGTTTCTTCATAATCATTCTGTCGCCGGCGTCGGCCCGGTGCCGCCATTCGGCCACGAAGGGTTCGCCAACGGGGCGAAGTTAGGAAAAATCGTCAGTATCAAGCCTTGCCCTTCAAAAATAATTGTACTTTTGCGCCCTGATTGGCTTAGCATCAACGATTTTACACATTATATAATAAGGAAACATCCTACATTATGGAAAAACTCAGCTACGCCCTGGGCATGGTCATTGGGCATAATTTGAAGGGCATGGGCGTGAAGGGCCTCGATGCCGCACAGTTCGGACAGGCAGCCTCCGCCGTGATTGAAGGCTCCGCCACCACCCTCACCGATGCCGAGGCACAGCAGCTCGTGAGCGACTTCGTGCAGCGTCAGCAGGCCGAGGCCGGCAAGGCCGTGCGCGAGGACGGCGAACGCTTCCTGGCCGAGAACGCCAAGAAGGAAGGTGTCACCGTGCTGCCCAGCGGATTGCAGTACATGGTTCTCAAGGAAGGCGAGGGCAAGAAGCCCAAGGCCACCGACAAGGTGAAGTGCCACTACGAAGGCACCCTGCCCAACGGCACCGTGTTCGACTCCTCTTACCGTCGCGGCGAGCCCGCCGTGTTCCCCCTCAACGGCGTCATTGCAGGCTGGACCGAAGGCGTGCAACTCATGGCCGAAGGTGCCAAGTACCGCTTCTTCATCCCCTACCACCTGGCCTATGGCGAGCGCGGTGCAGGGCAGTCCATCCCGCCCTATGCAGCCCTCGTGTTCGACGTGGAACTCATCGAAGTCGTTCGCTGACACCGCCGACCGCAACGGCTTTTCAAACGGACAACATCAAACAAACATACAAATGAAAAAGATTTTAGCAGCAACATTCGCCGCAGCAGCTCTCCTGAGCTCCTGCAACAACGGCACTCCCAAGGCTAATTTGAAAACGGACGTCGACACCCTCAGCTACGAAATGGGTATGGTCATGTCGGCCGACGAGCAGGATTTCGCCAACATGCTCAAGCAGCAAGGAAGCGACTCTGCCTATGTCGACGCCTTCCTCAAAGGTTACGCAGAAGGCATGAAGGCCGCCGACGACAAGAAGAAGATGGCCTACAACCTCGGTCTGCAGGCAGGTATGCAGATTAAGATGCAGCTCCCCATGATGGAGCAGCAGGTGTTCCAGGGCGACTCCACCAAGAAGGTGAGCGTGAAGAACTTCGTGGCCGGCTTCATGGCACAGGCCAAGGGCAAGACCACGCTCAAGGTGGACGGCAAACTCATTGACAAGAAAGAGGCCAACAAACGCATCCTTGCCTACATGTTCGGCAAGCAGCGCAAGGAAGGACTGGAGTTCCTCGCCAAGAAGAGCAAGGAAAAAGGCGTGCAGAAGCTCACCGAAGGCGTACTCTACAAGGTCATCGAGGCCGGCAGCGGCACGGAGCGTTGCAAAGCTACCGACAGCGTGAAGGTGAAGTACGAAGGCAAGCTCGTCAACGGCACCGTGTTCGACAGCTCTGAGCGTCAGGAAGGCGGCGTCGCCACCATCGACCTCAAGAACGTCATCAAGGGCTGGCAAATCGCCATTCCCCAGATGCCCGTCGGTGCCACGTGGGAAATCTACCTTCCCGCCGAAGTGGGCTATGGCGAAAACGGCACAGGCCCCATCCCTCCCTTCTCCGCACTCATCTTTAAAATCACCAACCTCGGCACGGTGAAATAACCATTGCCCGGAAACGGTGAAACAAACAAGCACACACAAGCCCGGCCCTGCCCGCCAGCCAAGCGACCTGCGCTCCCCCGAGCCACGGTCCAAGGCCCGCGGACAGGGTCAGGCATTGACAGACTACTAAACCCATAAACCGTTCAAAAAAATGCAACTCAGAACCATCGGCTGCCTGCTTCTCGCTGCGGCAGCCCTCCATCCCGCCCTCGCCCAGAAGAAGGGCAAAAAGGCCGCCAAGAAGGCTGCCGTAGTAACCCCTGCCAAGAAGTCCGACATCCCCGCCGCCGTCGACAGCAAGACGTTCAGCTTCGCCATGGGTGTGGCCCAGGGACCCAGCCTCAAGCAGTACCTCACCGGACAGATGGGTGTCGACACTGCCTACGTAGGCTACGCCATCGAGGCCATGACCTCTCCCATGACCGACGACCAGCGCAAGAAAGCCGTCGCCGTGGCTGCCGGTCTGCGCATCGCCGAGATGAACCAGCGCAACCACCCCATGATCAACAAGCAGGCTTGCGGCAAGGAGGACTCCACCTATTTCGACGCCAAGGAGTTTGAGCGCGGTCTGGCCCTCAGTGCCATGGGTCGCGAAACGGGTCTCTCCGCCGACAGCGCCATGAAGGTTGTGGAACAGCAGTTCAAGCACCAGATGGAAACCTACAAGCAGGCCAACCTCGACTGGCTCGAAGCCAACAAGCAGCTCAAGGGCGTGAAGACCCTCCCCAGCGGCCTCCAGTACCGCGTGCTCGATGAAGGCAAGGGCGCATTGGCCACCGACAGCTCGGAAGTGGAAGTACACTACGAAGGCACGCTCATCGACGGCACCGTGTTCGACTCTTCTTACAAGCGCGGACAGCCCTCCTCCTTCCGTCCCGACCAGGTTATCAAGGGTTGGCGCGAAGCACTCTGCCTCATGCCCGAAGGCTCGGTGTGGAACCTCTACATCCCCGCTGAACTGGGCTACGGCGAGCGTGGCTCAGGCCGTTCCATCCCCGGCAACTCTACCCTCATCTTCAAGGTGGAAGTGCTGAAGGTGAAGACGAACCCGCAGCCCGCAAAGAAATAACGCCCCTTTCCGCGTAGGGCAACAACCCTCCGCCCAATGTTCGTATCTGACGACAACTTGGAACAACTGAACACAACTTTATGCTGCCATAGCGTTGTCTTCCGTTGTCCAAGTTGTCGTCCTTTTTTTATGGACAACAACATGTGACAACGAGTAACAACTTTTTTCTTTAGGGCAGTTGTCCTGAGTTGTCCAAGTTGTCGTCATTTTTCAAACCCTCCGCAGGCTTCATGCGGCGTTCGGATTGTCGTCGTGAAAAAGTCCCGGACTATTTTTTACAAGTCGGCGAGTAGAAAAAAATAGTCCGGGACTTTTTTTCACGATGTCGCCACTTGTGGCGCCCCATAAGGCCCATGGCGAGCCGACGCGACGGGACAATCGCCGCAGTTGAAAAATTTTCTTTAATTTTGCCGTACAAATCTATCCACCATGAGCGACGAACAAAAAATACCCGATACGGAGGCCGCACACACCGACTATCAGCCGCAGGACACACGCGACGCTGAAGGCAACCTCCAACTCACCGGGATGTACCAGAACTGGTTTCTCGACTACGCCTCCTACGTCATCCTCGAACGCGCCGTGCCACACCTCGGCGACGGCCTCAAACCCGTGCAGCGACGCATCCTGCACTCCATGAAGCGGCTCGACGACGGACGTTACAACAAGGTGGCCAACATTGTGGGCCATACCATGCAGTTCCACCCCCACGGCGACGCCTCCATCGGCGATGCGCTCGTGCAGCTCGGACAGAAAAACCTCCTGGTCGACTGTCAGGGAAACTGGGGCAACATCCTCACCGGCGACGGTGCCGCCGCGCCGCGTTACATCGAAGCCCGCCTCTCTAAATTCGCGCTCGACGTGCTCTTCAACCCCAAGACCACCGAGTGGAAGCTCTCCTACGACGGCCGTAACAAAGAGCCCGTTTCGCTGCCCGTGAAATTTCCCCTCCTCCTGGCGCAGGGGGCAGAAGGCATCGCCGTGGGTCTTTCGGCAAAAATACTGCCGCACAACTTCGGCGAACTCTGCCAGGCCGCCATCAGCTACCTCCACGGCGAACCCTTCCGGCTCTATCCCGACTTCCAGACCGGAGGCTCCATCGACGTGTCGCGCTACAACGACGGCCTGCGAGGCGGAACGGTGAAGGTGAGGGCGAAAATTGAAAAGTTGGACAACAAAACGCTCGCCATACGCGAAATTCCCTTTGGCAAGACCACGTCGTCGCTCATCGACTCTATTCTCAAAGCCAACGAGAAGGGAAAAATAAAAATCCGCAAGGTCGACGACAACACGGCGGCCAACGTGGAAATCCTCGTCCACCTCACGCCCGGAACCTCCTCGGACAAGGCCATCGATGCCCTCTACGCTTTCACAGACTGCGAAATCAGCATCTCACCCAACTGCTGCGTCATCGACAACAAGAAGCCGAAGTTCCTCACCGTCAGCGATGTGCTCCGACGCTCCGTGGACACCACGCGCGACCTACTCGAAAAGGAACTCCTCATCCGTCGCGGCGAGCTCATGGAGAGTCTGCATTTCGCCTCGCTCGAACGCATCTTCATAGAGGAGCGCATCTACAAAGACCGCCAGTTTGAGCAGGCTCGCGACATGGATGCCGCCGTGGCACACATCGACGCGCGCCTCGAACCCTTCAAGAAGGATTTCTACCGCGAAGTGACGCGCGACGACATCCTGCGCCTCATGGAAATCAAGATGGGACGCATCCTGAAGTTCAACAAGGAGAAGGCCGACGAGCTGATAGCACGCATGAAGGACGAGGTGGCGCGCATCGACCGCGACCTGCAGAACATGGTGGAGGTGACGGCCAACTGGTTCCGCCTCATCTACGACAAATATGCCGCCGAACATCCCCGCCACACCGAACTCCGCTCTTTCGACAACATCGAGGCTACCAAAGTCATCGAGGCTACGGAGAAACTCTACATCGACCGCGAAAACGGATTTATGGGCACCTCGCTCAAAAAGGACGAGTTCGTGGAAAACTGTTCGCCCATCGACGATGTCATCATCTTCTATCGCGACGGAACGTACAAGGTGACGCGCGTGCAGGACAAGGTGTTCATCGGCGACACCGAACGCTCCAAAAAAGAGCGCAAGAAGAAGGTGGAAATCATCCACATCGCCATCTTCAAAAAGGGCGACACGCGCACCATCTACAATGCCGTTTATCGCGACGGCGAAACGAACGCCTGCTTCATCAAACGTTTCAACGTGACGGCCATCACCCACGATCGCGAGTACGACCTCACCACCGGAACGCCGGGCAGCCGCGTCATTTACTTCACGGCGAACCCCAACGGCGAGGCCGAGACCATCAAGGTTACCTTCCGGCCCAACCCGAAGCTCAAACGCATCAGTTTCGACAAGGACTTCGGAGAAATTCTCGTGAAGGGACGCCAGAGCCGGGGCAACCTGCTCACAAGGCTCGACGTACACAAAATCACGCTCAAGGCGCACGGCGCCTCGACGCTGGGCGGACGAAAGGTGTGGTTCGACCACGATGTGAGCCGCCTCAACTACGATTCCCGCGGCCAGTATCTCGGCGAATTTCACACGGGCGACTTCGTGCTGGTGGTGCTCGCCGACGGCCGGTTCTACACCACGAATTTCGACGCGAACAACCATTACGAGCAACAGGGCATTCTGCGCATAGAGAAGTTCAATGAGCGCAAAGTGTGGAGCGCGGTGCTCTTCGATGCCGACCAGCAGGGCTTCCCCTACGTGAAGCGGTTCACCCTGGAGCGTGCCCCGCAGCAGCGGCCGCAGAGCTTCATGGGCGACAACCCGGCCTCGCGCTTCGTGCTCCTCACCGACGTGGTCTTCCCCCGCCTGCGCATCACCTACGGCGGTCCCGACGCATTCCGCGACCCCTTGGAGGTGGAAGTGGCCGACTTCATCGGCTGCAAGAGTTTCAAGGCGAAGGGCAAACGCCTCACCACCTGCACCGTGGAAAGCATCGAGGAACTCGAACCCCTGCGACAGCCCGAACCGGAGGAGGAACCGGCGGAAACGGACAACGAGGCGGAGGCTCTCGAAGCATCGCCCACTGACCCGACCGACGCATCCGAACCCGACCTCTTTGCCGGGGTAGAGGAGGAATAGCCTTCAGCCGCCACAACCGTTATCACGCTCTCAGCTGACGCCCGGACGGTGATGATTAAATGGGACGACAACTTAGACAACTCAGGACAACTATTCTAAAGAGAGGAGTTGCTATTCGTTGTCCCTGATTGTCGTTCATCAAAAGCGGACGACAACTTAGACAACTCAGGACAACTTCTTTCTTCTAAAAGGTTGTTTTTTGTTGTTTCTGGTTGTCGTCAATAATAAAAGGATATGTTTTATCAACTACGCTCATTTTAATCCCATTCTGCATGAAAAAGGACATCGAAATAGCGCATGGAACGCCGCTCAAGCGCATTGAGGACGTGGCGGCCATGCTTGACATTCCCACCGACAGCCTGGAACACTACGGCAAGCACATTGCCAAACTCCCCCTCGACCTTCTGCGCACCGACCGCAAGGGTAAACTCATTCTCGTCACCGCTATTACCGCCACCCGCGCGGGTATCGGCAAGACCACGGTGAGCATCGGCCTCGCCCTCGGACTTCACGCCATCGGCAAGAAGGCTTGTGTCGCCTTGCGCGAACCTTCGCTCGGCCCCTGCTTCGGCATGAAAGGCGGTGCCGCCGGCGGTGGCTACGCTCAGGTGCTCCCCATGGAGCGCATCAACCTCCATTTCACCGGCGACTTCCACGCCATCACCTCGGCCCACAACATGATTGCCGCACTGCTCGACAATTATCTCTACCAACACCAGAAGGAGGGCTTCGGCCTGAAGGAGGTGCTCTGGCGGCGCGTGCTCGACGTGAACGACCGCTCGCTGCGCTCCATCGTTACGGGACTCGGACCCGCCACCAACGGACTGACGCAGCAGAGCGGCTTTGACATCACACCGGCCTCCGAACTCATGGCCATTCTCTGCCTCGCGTCCGACGAACGCGACCTGCGCCGGCGCATAGAGAACATTCTCTTGGGCTACACCTACGAGGGGCGCCCATTTACCGTGCGCGACCTCGGCGTGGCGGGCAGTATCATGGTGCTGCTCAAGGATGCCATCCAGCCCAACCTGGTGCAGACCACGGAGAACACGCCGGCCATCATCCACGGCGGACCTTTTGCCAACATTGCGCACGGGTGCAACTCGCTGCTCGCCACACGCATGGCACTGAGCTACGCGGATTATACCATAACCGAGGCGGGCTTCGGCGCAGACCTGGGGGCGGAGAAATTTTATAATATCCTGTGTAGAAAATCGGGACTCGTGCCCGACCTGACGGTGATTGTTGCCACCGCACAGGGACTGAAAATGCACGGAGGCGTGGAGCTGGAAAAAATAAAAGAGCCCAACGAGGAAGGGCTCCGCAAGGGATTGGCCAACCTGGAGCGACACGTGAAAAATCTCCAGGGCTTCGGACAATCAGTGGTGGTGGTGTTCAACCATTTCGCCGGCGATACGGACCGGGAGATGGACTTGCTCCGCGACTACTGCGAACGGGAGCTGGGAGTGCCCTTTGTCATCAATCATGCTTACGCCCAGGGGGGCAAAGGGGCGGAGGAAATGGCGCGCCTCGTGGTCGACACCATCGAACATCGGCCTTCGCAACCGCAACTCCGCTTTACTTATGACGACGACGACACCATCCGCACAAAAATCGAGAAGGTGGCAAAAAATATCTATGGAGCGGCGAGCGTGAGCTTCGCAGGTCCCGCGCTGAACCGCATCCGGCTGGCCGAACAGCACGGCATGGCGCACTTTCCCGTCTGCATCGCGAAAACACAGTTCTCTTTCTCGGCCGATGCCAAGCAGTATGGCGCGGTGTCGGGCTTTGACATTCTCATACGCGACGTGGTGATCAACGCGGGGGCGGAGATGATTGTGGCCATCGCGGGCGACATTCTCCGAATGCCGGGTCTGCCCAAGGACCCGCAGGCCAACCACATTGAATACGTCGACGGCGAAATCATCGGGCTGAGTTGAGGCCCGCTACTCCGCCTCCCGCCGCACGGGAGGCTTCACCGGTTCCACGTGGGTGTTGATGAGCGTTTGCGAACCGAAGCGTTCGCGCAGGCGGTCCTCAATTTCCCGCGTGGCGCGGTGGGCTTCGTCGATGGTGGTACGGCCGTCCATGCGGAAGTGGACATCGATGGCGCAGTAGTTGCCGATGCGGCGGGTTCGCAAGTTATGCGGGTCGGTACATCCCGGTTGTTCGAGGATGACGGCCCGTATTTCTTTTTCCTCCTCGTCGGGCAGCGACTTTTCCAGCAGCTCTTCCATGCTCGGCACGAAGAGTTGCATCGCCACCTTCAGGATGAGCACGCTCACCACGACGGCTGCCAAAGGGTCGAGCACGCGCCATGCCTCGCCCAGCACGATGGCGCCGCCGATACCCGCCGTGGTGCCGAGGCTGGAGAGGGCGTCGCTGCGGTGGTGCCAGGCGTTGGCCACCACGGCGGCGGAACGGAGCCTACGGCCCTGACGCACGGTCCACTGGTAGAGCAACTCTTTCGACAGCAACGACAGGAGGGCGGCGCCCAAGGCGATGAGGCCCGGCGCACGCAGCGTTTCGCCTTGCAGCCAGCTCACAATTTCCAAACCGCCGCTCCACAACACGCCCAGACCTACGCCGCCCAACATCAGACCGATGAGGGCGGTGGCGAGGGTTTCGTATTTGCCGTGGCCAAACTCGTGGTCCACGTCGCAGGGCTTGCCCGAGAGGCGCACAAAGAGCAACACGACCATGTCGGTCACGAAGTCGGAGAGCGAATGCACGGCATCGGCCACCATGGCCGCACTGCCGCCCAACACGCCCGCCACGAATTTGCACACCACGAGCAGGAAATTCACCGCGCTGCCCCAAAGCGTCACGCGGTATATGCCTTGTCTGCGGCTGTCCGCCGCTGCGTCTACTTGTTGCGTCATGTCTTTTTCAATAAAAGGTTATAAGCTTTTAGGTTACGAGGTTACAAAGTTACTATAGCGGCTTCAAAGAGTCTGTATCTTGAAGCCGTAACTTTATAACCTCATAACCTAAAAACTTATAACCTTATTCTTTTCCCTACACTTCGATGCTGAACCCGCCTTCCCAGGTGCGGCCGGACTGGACGCATTGCGTGTAGTTGCGGTCAGCAAAGTCGCCGTCGTAACCGATGGGGTCGCAGAGGCCGTACCAGGGTTCGCAGCAGACAAACGGCGTGTGGACGCCTTGGGGGCTCCAGAAGAGCCACACGGGGGCGGAACTCTCCACGCGGACCACGCGACGGCGGTTGCGGTCGAGCAAGGTGGCGGCATGGATTTGCTGCCTGTCGAAAATCAATGCCTCATGGGCGAACGTGGCTACGGACAGCGGCACCAGACCGTCGGCAGTCAGCGGCACGGGATGGCTATCCGGCTCCAGGCATCCTTGTTCTCCGGCACGGCGCACGCTTTCCGGTTTGCCTTCCAGCAGGAGATAACCGTCCACCTCCTGCTCTTCCTGCCATCCGGGCAGGTTCAGCGCCGGATGGCCGCCGAGCTGGAAGTACATGTCGCGTTCGTCAAGATTTTTTACTTCAAATTCCGCTTTCAGGCGGCGGCCTTCGAGCGTGTAGGTAACGGCCAGGTTGAAACGGAAGGGGAAGAGGGCGTAGTCCGCCTCGCTGCCGTCGAACTCCAGGCGCACCCGGTCCGCCTCGTGCTGCGTGCAGTGCCAGAGCTGGCAGCGCACGAAGCCGTGTTTCTGCAATTTCGTTTCGCGGCCGTCGAGCCGGTAGCAGCCGTTCCACAGTCCGCCTACGATGGGGAAGAGTATGGGCGAGCGGCCGCCCCACCAGCGGGCATCGCCCTGCCACAGAAATTCGTGGCCCGTTTGTTCATCGCGCAGGCTTTGCAGCTCTGCGCCCATCTCGCTCACTGTGGCGCTGAGATGGTCGTTGCTGATAGTAAACATGAGAAGAAATAACCGATGATATGCTGTTTTCTTAGAAAAAGTTCTTCCACCTTTTACGCATCTGCTCCTTTCGTTCCAGCGCCTCGACCCTTGCGGTGAGTTTCCCGACGGTGTCTTCCTCGTCCCAGCCGCGCAGCCGCGCATACTCCCGGGCAATGCTTTGCAAGAGGGGGCGTTGGTGCGTCACGCGCTTGAGGTTGTCGATGCACACGTCGGGTGCGGGGTCCGCCACGAAGCGTGAGCGGTTGGTGTCGATGAGCGTGAAATGGAAGTGGCCGTCTGCCTCCGCTCGGCACAGGATGTTGCTGAGATTGAGGTCGCCGTGGAGAAAGCCCTGCCGGTGGAGCGATGCAAGAAAGGCGGTCAGGCTCTTCACCAAGGGCTCGTCGTGCGGACGGTCGACGGGCAGCAGCGAGGCCACGGAGGGGTCGTTGCAGGGCTCGGAAACAAAATAGCAGTGGCGTATGAGTCCGCAGCAGCGGCACTCGATGTAGGCCACCTCGCGCGGCGTGTCGATGTGCATGGCGCGGAGGCGTGCGGCGAAGCGGAAGGCCCGTGCCGCCTTGGTGGGGCGGTAAACGGAATAGGCAAAGCACTGTACCGCGTTGGGCTTCTTGTAACGCTTCACTACCAAGGGCCGCCCGTGCCACTCCACCAAGCGCACTTCGTTGCGGCCGCTGTGGAGCACCCGGCCCTGCGCGCTGAACGTGTGGGGCAGGCTTTCCACCTCGTTGCGGCAGGCGGCGTAAGCTTCGGAAAGGATGATTTTCATGAGCTGAAGAAGTTGGAAAAAAGGGCGCGCCGGGATGGGGAGCTGTTGGCGGCTTTGGAAAGCTGTCGGCGGTTATGGAAAGCTATAGAGCTCTTTAGTTATCTATAGCTTTCTATAGCAATCTGTAGCTTTCTATAGAAATCCTATAGCTTCCTATCAAAGCCTATAAAGCTCTTCCGGCTTTCATTGCGCCTCCTGGAGATATTGCTCCACGCCGTGTTCGCAACGCACGCGCTGGGCGTTGTCCACCACCTCATAATAGTACTTGAAATTTTTGGCCTTGTTGTGCATATAGAGGTCGTTGTGCCAGAGGTGGAAAACGATGCCGGCGAATTTCAGCGACCGTTTTTTCAGCCCCGAGTGGAGGAGCCTGACGGCAAAGTCCCAGTCCTCGCCGCCCCATCCTTCAAAAAACTCGTCGTAGCCGTTGACGGCCAGCGCATCCTTGCGCCAGTAGCTCAGGTTGCAGCCGAGTCCGGGTGCCGTCCGCCGGCGTTCGCTCAGGTAGCGCGCAAGGGGCAGGCAGCGCACGGCATTGACGCGGCGCATCAGGCCGGGCGTGAAGAACGTGAGGTTGCGAAGCTCGCCCGAGGCGCACAGTGCTTTGGTCAGCCGGTCGGTGATGTTCACGCGGCCCCCTTTCACGTAGTAGCCGGGGGCGGCAAAAGCCAAGTGGTCCTCGATGAAATGCGGCTGGAGGATGAGGTCGCCGTCCACCTGCACGATGTAGTCGCCCGAGGCGCGGGCAATGCACTTGTTGCGCACGGCTGCCAAGCGGAAACCCTTGTCCTCCTGCCACACGTGGATGAGCGGAACGGGCGAGCGCTGCTTCATTTCCTCGATGAGGTGGGCCGTTTCCTCTGTGGAGCCGTCGTCGCCCACCAGGATCTCGTCGGGCAACAGCGTTTGGCGGAAGGCACTGAGCAGACAGAGGCGTAGCGCGTCGGGGCGGTTATAGGTGGAGATAAGGAGTGTCGTTTTCATGTCACGATGGGAGTTTTCGGTAGCCGTTTTTCAGCCCCAGCATTTCCTGGAGTATGAGGAAGGGGCGGTTCAGCCGGGCTGCGAGGGAGGCTTTGGGGCGTTCGCCGCGCCGGTTGGTGAGGTCAAGATAATGTTGGTAAACTTTTTTGTACGGATGGCGGCACGCATATTGCCAGGGCTTCTTGTCTCCGGTGAAGTGGATGATGACGGCTTGGGGCATCTCCCTCTCCAGTTCCGGCAGCGACTCCGGACGCATCCTGCGCTTGCGGCGGAAGAATCCATCCTGCATGTTCCAGCGGAAAGGCAGCAGAAGGCGTTCGCCGTAGAGCACCGCGTTGAGCGCGTCCTGGTCGTAGTAGACGAGTTCCGGGCCATGTGCCGCGAAGAAGTCGGCTAACCGTTGCTCCACGCCCCGTTTGCGCCACAGATCCAGGTTGATGAGCAAAACCCCGGCATTGAAATAGGAGAACTCCTCGGGGTAGTGCAGCCTTTGGCAATGCCCCTTTCCGCTCCACATATCTTCTACCGCCGCCACAACGCAGTCTGCTATCGGCGTGTCCCACAGCGGACGCAGCGAGCCGTGAACGATGAGGTCGCAGTCGAGATATATCACCTTATGCACATCCTGCGGCAGCAAGGTCGCCACAAAACACCGGTAATAGGTGGCCATGGAAATATAGCTGTCCGCCTTGACCGAGCAATGGCGGAGCAGTGTGGCATCGACCTGGCAGAAGTGGAGCTTCACGCCGGGGTGTGCTTCCAACTCCCGGCACATCCGTTGCCGGTGCTGCTTCGGCAGGTTTTCGGCGATGATGTAGAAATGCAGCTCCTCGCCGGGGTTGTTGCAGATGGCGGATGTACACATCACGATGCAGTGGTCCGTGTAATGCTCGTCGATGTTGCAAACGATAGCTATCATTCGGGGAAAAAGCTAAGGGGTTAAGTGTGTTATTTCCATCTTTTTGCGGTCAGTGCCGCTTCGATTTTTTCCACGATTTGTCGGGCCGTGATGCTGTGGAGGCAGGCGTAGTCGCCTCTCAGGCAGGGCTTGTTGCCGAAGATGGAGCACGGGCGGCAGGGCAGGGCAGTCTGTACGGCCAGCTCCTCGCGCTGGTTCCAGCCCATGAAGCCCGCGTAAGGATGCGTGGCTCCCCAGACCGACACCACCGGGGTGTCGACGAGCGAGGCCAGGTGCATGTTGGCCGAGTCCATGGACACCATCACGCGGAGGTGGCTCATCAGCGAGAGTTCGGCGGGCAGTTTCAGTCGGCCCACCATGGAACTGACGTTGGGGAAACGTTCGGCCCAGCCCTCGGCCAACCGACGTTCGCGTTCGCCGCCGCCGAAGACCATCACGCGCCAGTCGGCGTGGGAGGCCAGTTCGCGGAGCAACGCCTCCACCGTCTGTTCCGGCAGCACCTTGCCCTGATGGGCGGCAAAGGGGGCCAGCCCGATCCACGTCAGGCCGTCGGGCTCGCCGGCCGCCTCGCTGAAGAGCGAAGCGTCGCCACGCCCTTCGCGGAAGAGGCCGTGGAAACACGGTTCGGCGGTCAGGCCCAGCCGGGCGAACACGGAGAAATAGCGGTCGAACGAGGTGGGCAACTGGCGCACCTCCTTGTGGCGGCTGCGCGTCAGGGCGCGTTTTTCGGGGCGGCCTTTGTCGATGTGGGCCACCTTTACGCCGCACAGGTGGAAGAAGGTGCGCAGCACTTTCGTGCGCAACACGTCGTGGAGGTCGGCCACGGCATCGAAACCATACTTTTTCAGCAGCGTCCATCCCAACCGCAGCAGTCCCGTCAGGCCCTTGTACTGCCCGAGGTCTACGGCCTCAAAGCGCACGTTGGGGGCGAGGCGGTCGAAGAGCGGTTTGACAAACGGGCGGCCGGCCACGACAAACTCCACGTCGGGCCAGGCGGCAGCGACCGAGGCCACCACGGGCACGGTCATGGCCACGTCGCCAAAGGCGGAGAACCTCAGGACCAGGATCCTCATTTCTTCTGATAAAGTACGGGGTTCAGCGCGGGGTCGTTGTACATCTTCATCTGGCGGTACACCTTCATGTACTTCCGTCCGTGCTCAAAGTCGTCGAGCAGCTGGTCGATGGCCGTGGAGAGGTCCTTCTGCTGTTCCAAGAGCACGTCGAGTTTCTTTTGGCACTGTGCCTTGTGAGCCTCTTCGGCGTCGGGGCGTTCCACCTCGCAGCGCATGTGGTAGATTTTGAGTTCAAGGATGGAGAGGCGGTCGATGGCCCACGCCGGACTTTCCGTGTTGATGGTGGCATCGGGGAGGCACTGCACGGCGGCATACTTTTCGAGGAAATAGCTGTCGATGCGTTCCACGAGGTCCGTGCGGTCCTGGTTCGACTTGTCAATTCTGCGTTTGATTTTCAGGGCTTCGACGGGGTCGATGTTGGGGTCGCGAACGATGTCCTCCAAGTGCCACTGCACAGCGTCAATCCAGTTTTTCAGGTACAGGCAGTGTTCGATGGTGCCCGCCTCGTAGGGGTTTTGCACGGGGGCATCCACGTTGTCCGTCAGGTGATAGTCGTTTACAGAGCGCAGGAAAATCTCCATGCTGGTTTGAGAAAAGCTCATGTTGGTCAATTTTTTGTTGGGGTGATGAAGGTTGGCGGTCCTGAGTCCCGGCCGTGGCATTGAGTGTGCCCTGCGGTCATGGGGCTTCGGCCGTTCATGGTTTGTACCCTCGTAATTCGTTTACTTGTTGCAAAGATAATCTAATTTTTGATTATGGTATGTTTCTTGGTGTGGTTATTCGGTCACGAGCCTCCCACGGGTGGTTTTACGAGTGGCGACATCGTGGAAAATAGTCCTGAACTATTTTTTTCTACTCGTCGACTTGTAAAAAAAAGTCCGGGACTTTTCCGCGGCAACAACCCGAAGGGCGACCGCCGCCTGGGGAGGGCCGAAAAAATGACGACAACTTGGACAACTGAGGACAACTCTGTAAAGGAAAAAAGTTGTTATGTGTTGTCTAAGTTGTCGTTCCTATTTTTATAGAAAGCGTATTTGAAAACCCCTAAGTCTTTAGCTTAGGGGATGAAAAATACGGGGTAGCGCAGCTACCCTTGGTTTTCAATATATTTCTTGATGGTCTCTTGACTGACATTCCCAATTGAAGAAACAAAATATGGTTCATCCGACATTTCGAGTGATGCGACAGTCATGCAGGGCATAGAGTCGTAG
>JALEYW010000009.1:0-21000 GCA_022773145.1 Bacteroidales bacterium | reverse complement strand
AGTCCGGATAGCTATCGGGCTTTGGTTTGTTCAGCAACCTTACCCCTGACTTTGAGCCTTGTATCAAGTTTCTGTGCGTGGAGCCAGACTTTTGCCCTTGGCTTCCTTCCGATTCTCCTCGCGGTAGACACCGTTGCCTCAGGCTATGCGCTTCCCGCTATCGGGGCGCGCTCGGGACTTTCACCCATTAGATTATGCCCATGTCGGGCGAACTGAATAAGATGAATGTTTTGAAACATCAAACGTTCATCTTAAAAAGCCTTGAAAATCAACAGAAAATCATCATATAATGAATGATTGAATGTTTTTTGGGGAGAGAAAAAAATACGTATATATAATAGGCACGCGCACTCTGAGTGATACATCCTTTTCACCATTCATGAATAGACAAAAATGAACACAGAGATATATCTGCCATCACTGTACATTGCCGGGGTCGCAAACAGCCTTAGATTTGTTTACAAGCACATTCGGGATATGTAGCAAATAATTCCGGCCGGGAACAAATCATTTCACAGCCATAGGGAAGCCATCTACATTGCCACGCTAAACGGGTGCCACTAGTCGCCGATTAGAAAATTCTACTCGGCGAGTTGTGGTTTCTACTCGCCGAGTTGTAAAGAACAAATCAGAACCTTTCATTACGAAGAATTCAAAAGTAACCAATCCACCTTGATTTACCTTGATAAAGTCAGCAGTATTGAAAGTAAAACAAAACAAATCCAACGCATCATCCACATTGCCTAACCAAACTCCCGATGTAACTGGTAAAAAAAACAATATAAACCTTTGACGTTCCAATTCTTTTATTCAAATTTGCAAGGTAAATAATACATTTAGCAACAAAAACCATTCAATATCATGGAAAACAAAGCACAATCCTTAAGTGGACTTAAAAGAGAAGACTTTCAAAAAATTGTGCAAGGCAAAGAAGTTGACCTTTTCTTTTTGCGCAATGCCAACGGCATGGAAGTAGGCATTACCAACTATGGTGGTGCACTCGTGGCCATCATGGTGCCCGACCGCGACGGCAACTACGCCAATGTTATCCAAGGGCATGACAATATCGACGACTGCATTGCATCGCCCGAACCATTCCTCAGCACTTTAGTCGGACGCTACGGAAACCGTATATGCCACGGCAAGTTCTCCCTTAACGGCAAAGAATACAGCCTCGCCATCAACAACGGCCCCAACCACCTGCACGGCGGTCCCACCGGCTTCCACGCCCGCGTTTGGGATGCAGAGCAAATCAATGAACAAACATTGGTGCTCCGCTACATATCGCCCTATTATGAAGAAGGCTTTCCCGGCGAGCTGAGCATGACCGTGATGTACTCGCTCACAGAAGATAATGAGCTGAAAATCGATTATAAGGGCACAACGAACAAGAAGACCATCGTGAACATGACGAGCCACGGCTTCTTCTCGCTGGCAGGCATTGCAAACCCCACACCGGTGTGCGACGACGTGATTTGCCAAATCAATGCCGACTTCTACATTCCCATCGACGAAAACTCCATCCCCACGGGCGAAATCCGCAGCGTGAAAGGCACTCCCTTCGACTTCACCACACCGCACACCGTAGGCGAACGCATCGATGCCGACGACGAACAAATCAAGAACGGAGCCGGCTACGACCACTGCTTCGTGCTGAACAAGCAGGAACCGGGCGAACTGACCTTCGCAGCCAAAATCGTGGAACCAAAGAGCGGACGCTCCATGGAAGTGTATACCACGGAACCGGGCGTGCAGTTCTATTCGGACAACTGGGCCGACGGATATAAGGGACAGCACGGTGCCACCTTCGGCCGCCGCTCCGCACTCTGCTTCGAGGCACAACACTTCCCCGACAGCCCCAACCGTGCCTACTTCCCGCCCGTGGTGCTCAAGCCCGGGCAAGTTTACACACAGAAGACTATCTACAAATTCGGCGTGGAATAAGCCGTAAAGATTTGAGTTGACGAGTAGCAGCCTTTGCAAAATAGTAAATCCAAGGCATACCCGTCAACTCAACGCTTTTCATAGACTCACTTCAACAAGCAAATCAAATAATGCTTGTTTTTCTACTGAAAACCATCTAATTACTAATTCTTAATCTAATAATTTTTCTTACATCATGAGTAATCAAAAGAAACAATGGGGAGCCATCATAGTGATGATTGCGCTCTTTGCCATGATTGCCTTTGTGACGAACCTGTGTACGCCGATGGCAACCATCATCAAGAACCAAGGCGAAATCTCTAACGTGCTTGCCCAGATTGGCAACTACGGCAACTTCGTGGCCTATCTGATAATGGGTATCCCCGCCGGTATGCTCATCGCCAAGTACGGCTACAAGAAGACGGCTCTCATCGGTCTCGTTGTCGGTATCGTCGGCATCCTGATTCAATGGTACAGTGGTCAGCTCGATGCTCAGGAAAACCTGGGTCTGGTATTCGCTGTTTACCTGATTGGTGCCTTCATTGCCGGTCTGTGTATGTGTATTCTGAACTGCGTAGTGAACCCCATGCTGAACCTCCTTGGCGGCGGTGGCAACAAGGGTAACCAGCTCATCCAGCTGGGCGGTGTGTTCAACTCTTCGGCGGCCGTGGCCTGCTACATCCTGATGGGTGCACTGATTGCCGACGCTACGAAAGCCAAGATTGACGATGCCACTCCTGCCCTGATGATTGCTCTTGCCATCTTCGTGGTGGCTTTCGTGGTAATCTGCTTCACCAAAATTGAGGAACCGGAACAGGCTCCCGTACAGGTAGAACTGATTAAGGAAGCCATGAGCTATCGTCACTTTGCCCTCGGCGCACTGGCCATCTTCCTTTATATGGGTATTGAAGTAGGTGTGCCCAACTTCGTAAACCTCTACCTTATCGGTGAAGGCATCCCTGCCGGCACGGTGGGTATGCTGGTGGCTGTTTATTGGTTCATGATGCTCATTGGCCGTTTGGTAGGTGCCAGCATCGGCGGCAAGGTTTCCAGCCGCGCCATGATTACCACCGTGTCGACCATCACCCTGTTGCTCGTACTCTTCGGTATGTACGCTCCCAGTGATATAACCGTGAACTTCCCGGGCGTTGACTGGGGCAAACTTGAACTTATCTGGCAAGAAGTTCCCCTCGGCATCTTCTCCTTCCTGCTGGTTGGCCTCTGCACCTCTGTTATGTGGGGCGGAATCTTCAACATGGCAGTTGAAGGTCTTGGCAAATACACGGCTATCGCTTCGGGTATCTTCATGACGATGGTATTCGGCTGCGCCGTAATGATGTTCATTCAAGCTTCTGTAGCTGACGTTGCCGGCTACATCAACAGCTTCTGGGTAGTAGTGTTCTGCGCTGCCTACATCCTGTTCTACGCACTCGTTGGCAGCCGCGTCAGCAAGCGCGAAAAATAAAATTTTCAGGCAAACGGCAACCGCCCGTAGCGCATTGCCGTTTGCCTGCTCCATATCCCTAATCTTTACAACTAACTCCTAAAACTGAATACCTATGAAACTGACTATTGAGGACGTTCGTTCTCGCTTCGTAAAGCATTTTGACGGTGAAACCGGAAGTGTATATGCCAGCCCGGGACGTATCAACCTGATCGGTGAGCACACCGACTACAACAATGGTTTTGTATTCCCCGGTGCTGTAGAACAAGGCATGATTGCCGAAATCAAACCCAACGGCACCCGCAACGTGCGCGCTTACTCCATTGACCTGAAGGACTATGTGGAATTCTCGCTCGACGACGAGGCAGGGCCTTCTGCAACCTGGGCACGCTACATCTTCGGTGTTTGCCGTGAAATGATGGCACTCGGCGTTCCCGTTGAAGGCTTCAACACGGCCTTCGCAGGTGATGTTCCCCTCGGTGCCGGTATGTCGTCATCGGCTGCATTGGAAAGCACCTACGCTTTCGCGCTCAACGACCTGTGGGGTGAAAACAAAATCGAAAAGATGGAATTGGCACGTGTAGGTCAGCGCACCGAGCACAAGTATGTGGGCTGCAACTGCGGTATCATGGACCAGTTCGCTTCCGTATTCGGCCGCAAGGGCAGCCTGATGCGTCTGGACTGCCGCAGCGGTGAATACCAGTACTTCCCCTGGAACCCGAAGGGCTACCAGCTCGTCCTCGTGAACAGCTGCGTAAAACATGAGTTGGCAGGTTCACCCTACAACGAACGCCGCCTGCAGTGCGAGCACGTGGCCGAAATCATCAAGCAGTCGCACCCCGAAGTGGAGAGCCTGCGCGATGCCACCATGGAAATGCTCGACGAAGTAAAGGGTAAGGTTACCGGCGATGAATATAAGCGTGCCCGCTACGTGATTGGCGAAGTGGAACGTGTGCTGGCTGTCTGCGACGCCCTGAAACATGATGACTACGAAATGGTCGGCAAGATGATGTACGAAACACACTACGGCCTGAGCAAGGAATACGAGGTGAGCTGCGAAGAGCTCGACTTCCTCAACGACGTGGCCAAGGAAGCCGGCGTAACCGGTTCGCGCATCATGGGCGGCGGCTTTGGCGGCTGCACCATCAACCTCGTGGCCGACGAACTGGCTGACAACTTCAAGAAGGTGGTTGTCGAGAAGTTCAACGAGAAGTATGGCAAGAAGCCCATCATCATCGACGTGGTGATTGGCGATGGTTCTCGCAAGCTGTGCTAAACCGCACTGATTATTTATCATTTTCATACGCTCCGGTTTCCGCTCATTGCGCGAAGCCGGAGTTTTTTGTCATAATCACATCCGGAAGATTCAAATTAGACAGCCGTCCAATAAATCTCAGTACACGCCGAACAAAGCGCAACGTTCTTGAAACTTTAGTGCCGAGGAGTTCGATTTTCTGTTCAATTTCACACACGTGGAAATGAGTCGGACCGCTTTTCTCATAAACTATAGCAGAAATATCATAGATTATCACTACTTTTGCAGACAAAATAACCAAGCCCCATAAACAATAACGAATATAGCAATGTCAACTGAACATTCAAAAGAACTCATGAACCTTGCTGCCGACAACATCCGTGTACTGGCTGCAAGCATGGTTGAACGTGCCAAGTCCGGACACCCTGGCGGAGCCATGGGCGGTGCAGACTTCATCAACGTGCTCTACTCAGAATTTCTAAATTTTGACCCGGACGATGCCACCTGGCGGTGCCGCGACCGTTTCTTTCTGGACCCCGGGCACATGTCTCCCATGCTATATTCTCAACTGGCACTCATTGGCAACTATTCCATTGACGAGCTGAAACAGTTCCGCCAGTGGGGTTCGCCAACACCGGGACATCCCGAAGTATGTTTTGAACGCGGCATTGAGAACACCAGCGGTCCCCTTGGTCAGGGTCACACCTACGCCGTAGGTGCGGCTATCGCAGCAAAGGCTCTTTATGCCAGAACCGGCAACCCCGGCTTCGCAAAAGAAAAAATCTATGCCTATATTTCTGACGGCGGAGTTCAAGAAGAAATTTCCCAAGGAGCAGGACGCATTGCAGGACATTTGGGATTGAACAATTTGATCATGTTCTTTGATGCCAACGAAATACAGCTTTCTACCGAAACGGCAGCTGTGATTTCAGAAGACACAGGCATGAAATATCGCGCTTGGAATTGGAACGTACTGGAAATTGACGGCAACGACTGCGAACAAGTTCGCCAAGCTTTAGCTGCTGCCCAACAGGAAGAGAACCGCCCCACCCTCATCATCGGACACTGCGTGATGGGTAAAGGATGCCGGAAAGCGGACAACACTTCGTATGAACGCAACTGTAAAACCCACGGAGCTCCCTTAGGTGGCGATGCTTATGTCAACACCATCAAGAATTTAGGAGCAGACCCTGAAAATCCTTTTGTCATCCGCCCGGAAGTGGAACAGATGTACGAAGAGCGCAAAAACGAACTTCGCGCCATCATCGCCGAACGTAAAGCAGAAGAAAAAGCATGGGAAGAGGCCAATCCTGAAAAAGCAGCCCAACTGAACGACTGGCTCGCCGGAAAATTGCCCCATATACCCTGGGAGGAAATACAGCAAAAGCCCAACTCTCCCACACGAAACGGATCTTCAGCTTGTTTGGCTCTGCTGTCCAAGTATGTGCCCAACATGATTGTTTCATCTGCCGACTTGTGCAACTCGGACAAGACGGATGGCTTCCTGACACATACCACCGAGATTACACGTACTAACTTTGCAGGTGGCTTCTTGCAGGCAGGTGTGTCTGAACTCACCATGGCCTGTGTATGTATAGGTATGATGCTCCATGGTGGTATCATCACAGCCATGGGAACATTCTTCGTATTCTCCGACTACATGAAACCGGCTATCCGTATGGCAGCACTGATGGAGATTCCTGTCAAATTTGTTTGGACTCACGATGCCTTCCGCGTTGGCGAAGACGGACCGACCCACGAACCGGTGGAACAGGAGGCCCAGATTCGTTTGATGGAAAAAATGAAAAACCACAGCGGCCGCGATAGTGTGCGCGTGTTACGCCCTTGTGATGTGCACGCCGTAACGGAATGCTGGCGCATGGCCATGGAAAACATGGACACGCCTACAGCCTTGATTTTCAGCCGCCAAAATGTTAACGACCTGCCTGCTGACACCAATTACAAAGATGGTGTGGCACGTGGAGCTTACGAAGTGGTGAAAGAAGACAATCCGGATGTGATATTGGTGGCTTCCGGCTCAGAAGTCAGCACATTGGCCGATACAGCTGCCCTGCTGAAGGAAGACAACATCAAAGCCAGAGTGGTAAGCTGTCCGAGCGAAGGTCTTTTCCGTAGACAAGACAAGGCTTACCAAGAAAAGCTCCTGCCGAAAAATGCCAAAATTTTCGGTTTGACTACCGGACTCCCCATTACTTTTGAAGGATTGGTTGGGGCTAATGGTAAGGTTTATGGTCTGGAAAGCTTCGGTTTCAGCGCACCCTACAAGGTGCTGGACGAGAAATTGGGCTATACGGCTGCAAACATCCGCAAAGAAGTGCTGGCCTACTTGAATGAAGCGGAATAATTTATTCCATATACTTATCTACAACGCTTTGTATTCTTACATCTTATACATTGACTGCAATGGAAACGATTGGTTTGGCCAGCGATCACGCCGGGTTTGAACTCAAGCAATATGTTATTCAATACCTCCGCGAGAAAGGCATCTCATTCAAGGATTTCGGCACCTATAGCACGGATAGTTGCGATTATCCCGACTATGCTCACGCCTTGGCTTTAGGCATGAAAAATGGAGAAGTCGAAAAAGGGATTGCCATCTGTGGCAGTGGAGAGGGTATCTCCATGACACTCAACAAGCATCAACACATCCGGGCTGCACTGGTATGGTGTCCGGAAATAGCTCACATGACACGCCTTCACAACGATGCCAATGTGCTGGTGATGCCCGGCCGCTACATTGACTGTGCCACAGCACATGATATCATGGAAGAATTTCTGAACACGGCATTCGAGGGCGGACGACATATCAAACGCATTGAAAAAATTCCCGTAAAATAGCAGAGATTGGGTTTTGAAGATATTTTTCTGGTCCGTTTAAATCCAAAAAATAGTCCTTTGTTTCTCTAAACCAACAGAAAAACATATCTTTGCACCCACTTTCCGCAAAGGCAAAAAACAGACATAGTAAATAAGTGTGTGTTAAGCCTTCAAGAATTGGAGAGTGAACCACAACCATTCAAAAAAACAAATTCATAGACATGACTAAAACTGACATCATCAAGTCTGTTGCGAAGCAAACCGGTGTTGACAGAGAAACGGTAACCCGAATTATCGAATCCTATGTGGATACAGTGAAAGAAACACTTATCGAAGGCGAGTCCATCAACTTCCGAAATTTCGGCACGTTCTTCTTGAAGCGCCGAGCACCGAAGACCGGACGCAACTTGATGACTAACACAACCATATTGATTCCGGCTCACAAAGTGGCTATGTTCAAACCGGCCAAGGAATTCTCCGATGCCATCAGCAAAGCTACGACTGAAGAATAATCTATAACTCACATAATTAACCATAAAACGTAAATAGGTATGCCTAACGGAAAAAAGAAAAAAAGACACAAGATGTCGACCCACAAACGTAAAAAAAGACTGCGCAAGAACCGTCATAAGAGCAAATAAGCTCGGCGTCACAGCCTAAGAGTCTTTCAAACCTGACGAGTAAACGAGCAAAGCCAACCCCGCACAGCGAGAAGCATCCTCGTTTACTCGCCTTTTTGATACACAAAAGAGTTGCAAAGACCTGACGAAGGCTAAAACTCTTTTAATTAAACAATCATTCTCAACATGACAAGCGAAGTTATCGTAGATGTAACCTCGAAAGACATCTCCATAGCACTGCTCGAAGACAAACGTCTTGTGGAATTTCAGCGCGAAGGGAGAACAGAGCACTTCTCTGTAGGCAACATCTATTTGGCAAAAGTGAGAAAACTGATGCCAGGACTTAATGCTTGCTTCGTGAATGTTGGTTTCGAACGCGATGCGTTTCTTCACTACCTTGATTTAGGCACTCACTATGCCTCCTTGGAAAAATACTTACAACTGATTGGCGATGGAGGCAAAAACCCGCCTTCACTCGAAAAAGTAATGCGCCAACCAGACTTAGATAAGGACGGAAGCATACAAAATACACTCAAGGTAGGCCAAGAGTTACTGGTTCAAATAGTCAAAGAACCAATAAACACCAAAGGACCTCGCTTAACAGCGGAAATATCCTTTGCAGGCAGATTTCTCGTACTGATTCCTTTCTGCGACAAAATTTCAGTTTCCACAAAAATCAAATCTGCAGCAGAACGTGCACGCCTCAAGCAATTGGTGCAAAGCATCAAGCCCAAAGGCTTTGGAGTCATCATTCGTACCGTAGCTGAAAACAAACGTGCACCGGAATTGGACGCCGAGTTGCGCATATTGCTCGGACGATGGGAAGAAGTCATAAAGAAAGTAAGACAAACCCACAGCAAAAAACTGAAACTGCCTCAGTTGGCCTATGAGGAAACAAGCCGCACAGTAGCTTTACTACGCGACCTTTTTAACCCTTCCTACGAAAACATCTACGTTAACGACACCAGTGTTTACCGCGAAGTACGGGATTACGTAACAATGATTGCACCGGAATGCAAAGACGTAGTGAAGCTTTACAAGGGCAATGTCCCTATATTCGACAACTTCTCTGTAACCAAGCAGATTAAAACCTCCCTCGGCCGAACAGTAACATACAAACATGGGGCTTACCTCATTATTGAACAAACGGAAGCTCTACATGTGGTGGATGTGAACAGTGGAAACCGTTCGAAAAGCCCGGAAGGACAAGAAACAAATGCTCTTGACGTAAATCTCGGAGCAGCCGACGAGTTGGCAAGACAACTTCGCCTGCGCGACATGGGAGGCATCATCGTGGTAGACTTTATCGACATGAATCTGCCAGAGAACCGCCAAAAACTCTATGAACGCATGGTGGAAAATATGCGCCAAGACAGAGCGCGCCACAGCATCTTGCCTCTATCCAAATTTGGTCTTATGCAGATAACCCGCCAACGGGTTCGACCGGCCATGGATGTGAATGTGGAAGAGTCATGCCCCACTTGCGGCGGCACGGGTAAGATTAAACCCAGCATTCTCTTCACTGATGCTCTTGAAACCAAGATAGACACATTGGTCAATAAGTTTGAGATCAAGAAATTCACGCTCTACGTTCATCCCTTCGTAGCAGCATACATCAATCAGGGTTTTCTGTCGCTAAAGCGTCAATGGCAAATGAAATATGGTTTTGGAGTAAAAATTGTTCCCAACCAAAAATTAGCTTATCTGCAATACGCTTTTTACAACCAACACGGAGAAGAAATATCCATGAAGCAGCAAAACGATATGAAGTAACAAGTGCATTCAAAAAGCACATCCTCAACATCTTTAAAGCCCCGGTTTCGCTTTTCGACCGGGGCTTTGTTTATATAGCTACTCCTAACAAATAACACAGTCCTGCAATAACAGTTTTTCCATTAGAAAGTTCTTTGATGAAAATTGCAGACACGTAGATTTATAAAATAAGGTGTGCCCCGTCAAAGGACACACCTAAACTATTTAAAAGAAACGGTTACGCTATAAGCCGGGTTCTGTTCGGCCCTCAAAAAAAAGAAGCCGCGCCTGCCATTTATCCAGACGCAACGTTGCCGTTACGCTCTATCGTTCTACCCTCCAACGTGTTTATTACCCCTTTCGGCCTAAACAAACTCGGACGGGTCGCCCTCTACGACGTTGGTATACATGAACTTTCAGCATCCGAGGTGCACGGCTCGTACGTCACCGCACGACCGGTAAGCTCTTACCTCACCTTCTCACCCTTACCCCATTAAAAACCATTTGCTTTCGCTTACAATATGAACATGAAACGAATTATCCCGTAAGGATAACACCAATGGTGGGGCGGTTATTTTCTTCTGCACGCATTCACCCTTACGGATGACTTCCCATTAAGAAGCGGATTACCCTATGCTGCCCGGACTTTCCTCCTGTAACACCACCCTATCCTACTACAAAAAGCAAAAAGAATGGATTACACGCGGCAAGCCACGCGACCGTTTCTAAAAACGGCTGCAAAATTAAATCTTTCAAATGAAGCAACAAAATGTACTTATACTTTTCATAAGTACGGCTGCGGATAGGCTGCTGCTCGGAATAAAAAAAGCAAATCTTTCCGCTTTGCTTTTTGTTCTTCACTCGCCTTGCACTAACTTTGCAACCGCATTGTTTTGATTTATAAACCGTATTAGGGCCTATACCACTTCCTATGAATATGAATCATTGTATTTCGCTTGTATTTAAATTGACAACAGCGATAATTTTGATTTGCTCGGCAAATACCGCAACCGCAAAAGATAAGAATGAAAAGCAAATTTGGGCTTTTGCTTATGGCACGTGTTTGAATGATTCTACAGTCTATGTATCTGCCATATCAACCATTCCTCATGCTACACTTGATAAAAAAACAAAATTCCTGACCAACAGAGCAGCATATACTGCACAATTCCAACAATACCTAAAACAATTCGCAAGTGACAACCGTGGTATCCCTGCGACTTGTGCTATTTTCTTTGACACTAAAAAAAGCAGATTGGAAAAGAAATTCGCTAAAATGCGCCAAAGAGCCAAAAAGATAACTGACAAGAAATGGACTGAATTGAACGCAGGTGATTTTAAATGGGAACCTATCACAGAGGAATAACTAATCACATTATGTCCTCCCAAGACACTGCACTTCTCGCCCATCATTTTAAGTTCCTACATTATAATATATATGGATACGCTATATTTTAAAGTTGCGGATATATGCTTCGCCATTCATGCAGAGCATGCCAATGAAATCAAATCCTTATTGCCATCATATGCTCCTTTCTATCTCCAAAAATGTTCCGAGCCAATCATCTTAAACGCAGAGCTAATTGACGGCGAAGTAGATTGTAAACCGGAAGGAACTGAGTTGGGACAATTTGATTGCGGTGGTACTAATCACGGCATTTATCAAATGGATGATGGCTACAAAATTCTGATAAGCGATGCTGAAGGACAACTTGCCTGTGCCATGCGCACAAAGGGAGACTTCAGCCATTGCCGTATTTCGTTATTCGGTGAAACAGCAACCCGCCAATTCGGTATGGGCAATGCCATGATGATAGCTTTTGCCTTTGCTGCTGCTGTTCACGGCGTGTTACTGATGCACGCTTCGGTTATTATGTATAATGAGAAAGCCTATCTGTTTTTAGGAAAAAGCGGCACGGGAAAAAGTACGCATTCAGGATTATGGCTGAAATATATTCCAAATACAGATTTGCTGAATGATGACAACCCGGCCGTCAGAGTAAAATCCAACGGACAGGTTTGGGTTTACGGCACTCCATGGAGCGGAAAGACACCATGCTACCGCAATCTCAGTTTACCAGCAGGTGCGTTTGTCCGCTTGGAACAGCATAAGGAGAATATCATTGTTCGCGAAGCTAAATTGGAAGCTTATGCTTCGGTGTTGTCGTCATGTTCTACAATGATGTGGGATAAACAAACCTATCCTGCAATCACACAAACCGTAGCCAGCGTGGTAAGTGCTGTACCGGCTTACTATTTAAAATGTCTACCCAATGAAGCTGCGGCTCAACTCTGCTGCCAAACCGTTGCTCAGCCATGATACAGGAACGAGTTATCGAGGTGCCCAATCACCTACTGATTGCCGAGATCAAGAAAGCATTAAACAGTGGCCACAGTGCTACCCTACGTGTAAAGGGATATAGCATGCGCCTCTTTTTGGAAAGCGGACGTGATATCGTGAAGTTGAATTCCATTCAGCCGGCAGAGATAAAGGTGCGCGATGTGGTATTGGCAGAAGTTGCACCGGCGCATTATGTTTTACACCGCGTCATCAAACGGAACGGCCGACAATTGGTACTGATGGGCGATGGTAATATTCGAGGCACAGAATGTTGCAACGACTCTGATGTGGTGGGTATTGCCACAGCCTTTTACCGAAAAGGGAGAAAAAAGCCCGACAGAACTGACGGTTTGAAATGGCGTGTTTACTCACGGATTTGGCTGGCACTTAAACCATTCAGAAGAATAATCCTTGGCGTTTATCGCCGAATATGCTAAACCAATAAAAATCTCTCTATATATGAAAAAGAAACCGGGTTTTGAAATGCGCGATGTGTGCGGCGAAAAAGTAATTATCGCCACCGGCATTGAAAATGTAGACTTTTGCAAGATGATTGCACTGAATGAGAGTGCGGCTTATCTTTGGGAGTCGCTCAATGACAAAGATTTCGATACTCAAACACTGGCCGATTTGCTTTGCAGTGAATATGAAGTCGACAGCACAACAGCTTTGGCAGATGCAAAAAAAGTTGCAGAAAGTTGGTTGGAATGCGGCATTGTTGAAAACTGATTATAAGCTCTTTGAATCAATAAACTAACAAATGAAAGAATTAACACTGAAATACGGATGCAATCCTAACCAAAAGCCCTCACGCATTTATATGGAAGAGGGGCAACTGCCTATTGAAGTGCTTGGTGGGCGACCAGGTTACATCAACTTTTTGGATGCTTTGAATGGCTGGCAACTTGTAAAGGAATTGAAGGAAGCCACCGGCTTAGCCGCCGCCGCATCATTCAAGCACGTTTCTCCCGCCGGAGCAGCAGTTGGACAGCCTTTGAGCGATACGCTTCGCAAAATTTATTTTGTAGACGATGTACAAATACCGCTTTCGCCCATCGCTACAGCTTATGCTCGTGCTCGCGGCGCAGACCGGATGTCATCCTATGGTGATTTCATCGCGCTGTCTGACATTTGCGATGAAGCCACCGCGCTACTCATCAAACGCGAAGTAAGCGATGGCATCATTGCTCCCGGCTATACCCCCGAAGCTTTGGAAATACTGCAGGCTAAAAGAAAAGGCACTTATGTCATTCTTCAAATCGACACGCAATATCGCCCCAATCCCATAGAACGCAAGCAGGTTTTTGGGGTAACCTTTGAACAAGGTCGTAATGAAATCAACCTTAACGAAGACAACTTGTTTGACAATATTCCAACAGACAATAAAGTTTTCACAGAGGAAGCCAAACGCAATTTGAAAATTGCCCTCATCACTTTAAAATACACGCAATCAAATTCGGTGTGCTATGTAAAGGACGGACAAGCCATCGGCATTGGAGCCGGACAGCAAAGCCGTATCCACTGCACCCGATTGGCAGGCAACAAAGCCGACATTTGGTGGCTCCGCCAGCATCCCAAAGTGATGAATCTGCCCTGGGTGGAGAAAATTCGCCGAGCCGACCGCGACAACACGATTGATGTATACATATCCGATGACTATGAGGACGTGCTGGCAGAAGGAGTTTGGCAACAATTCTTCACAGAAAAGCCGGAACCACTCACCCGAGAAGAGAAGAAAGATTGGATTGCACAAAACACAGATGTAGCATTGGGTTCTGATGCCTTCTTCCCCTTCGGCGACAACATTGAGCGTGCTCACAAAAGCGGAGTTAAATATGTGGCGCAAGCCGGCGGCAGTGTACGCGACGACCACGTAATAGCTACCTGCAACAAATATGGTATGGCTATGGCCTTCACCGGCATTCGCTTGTTCCATCATTAATATGTTGCCGCATGGTTTCAACCACACGAAAAGCCTCCGATGAGGAGATTGAAAAAGCCATCATCGGAGGCATTACATTTAAGGGAAGCAAATCTGCTTCCCCCACAAGCAAAAACAAGGTCAAAACAAAAGCCAAAAAGAAAGGCTATATTACGGGAGCTCACGGTTCTGGTTCTGCTAAGAAGAAAGCAGACATACGTACACGCCGTGCCAATCGGAAAAAGAGTTAAAGTATATTCTTTTACATAAAAGAATGCATCGACTTGAATGCTATACTGCATTGAAATCAACTTCTTTATACTCTTCCTTTCTTGTTGCTTTTACTTTTGTTTCCGACAGACGTTCCCCCCCAATCCAGATTCAAAATCTTTCTTGGGGAGTCAAAGAAAAACGTACTTAATACACAAAGTTCGCATGTCTTGTATCTTACACATAGAAACTTCCACGGATGTTTGTTCAGTAGCCTTGTCTCAAGACGGCATGTGTTTGTTTGAACAAACGTGCAGTGAAGGCCCTTCCCATGCAGCAGTATTGGCCGGTTATATTGACGAAGCATTATCGTTTGCCGACAGCCATGCCATTCCGCTTGATGCCGTGGCAGTGAGCAAAGGCCCCGGATCATACACCGGATTGCGCATCGGTGTATCTGCGGCCAAAGGTGTTACTTATGGACGAGATGCCCGACTAATCGCCATAGATTCATTAAAAATCATCACAGTGCCCACACTGTTGCATGCTCCGGACATACCGGAAAATGCACTTTTGGTTCCTATGATTGATGCACGTCGCATGGAAGTGTATTGTGCTGTATATAATCGCGCCCTGCACGAAGAAGCTCCCATCCAAGCCTTGGTTGTCGATGAAACGACCTTTCTCCCTTGGTTAAACCAAGGCCCGGTATTTTTTATGGGTAATGGGGCCGCCAAATGCCAAGAAGTAATTTGCCATCCCAACGCACACTTTATTTCCGATGCCCGCCCCTTGGCCCGCAACATGATACCTCTTGCAGAAATGGCCATTGCCCGCAATGAGTTTGTTGATGTGGCCTATTTTGAACCATTTTATCTCAAAGAATTTGTTGCCATCAAGAGTAAGCCCAAAGGTATTGAGATGCCGAAAAGGAATGGGAAATAACCGAGTAAAACAAATTATTAAATAGTGGCAACAATACTGATTCAATGACCATTTTCTTGTTGCTATAAGTCATTCCACTACAGCGTTTTTCTATAATATATGAATACACAGCATACAAACAGTACAGAACCGCACGACTACAACAGTACACAATCTGCCTTGAAGCTCCCCGAATATGGTCGAATGATACAGCACATGGTAGACTACGCCCTGACTATTGAAAACAAAGAAGAAAGGCAACGCTACGCAGAAGCCATTGCGACCATCATGCTCGGACTTAATCCGAAGATGAAAGAAGTGCCGGGCTTTAAGCACAAAGTGTGGGACCATTTGGCATATATGTCCGATTACAAGCTCGACATCAATTATCCCTTTGAAATAAGCAAAAAAGCAATCCGGCAAGAAACGCCCAACAAATTACCCTACCCCAAAGGAGAAATCCGTTTTCGCCATTACGGGCGATTACTGGAGCAAGCCTTGAACCAGTTGACCGAAATGGAAGCTAATTCCTCTCGCGAAAATCTCACTCGTCTGATAGCCAATCGAATGAAGCGGAATTTGGCTGATTGGAAGGGCGATGGCATACAAGATGCCAAGGTTGCACATGATATAGCCATGTATACCAACGGTAAAGTAGCCCCCGACTTTCAACGCGAAGGACAAGAGTTGATGCACATTGGCGAAAACCGCTTCCGCACGCGCAAAAACAAGGGGTTATTCTAACAACGCACAGATTGAACACCACAAAATAATCGCTATGAGTACGTTCATCATTGAAGGCGGCCACCGACTGAAAGGAGAAATCACTCCTCAGGGAGCCAAGAATGAAGCATTGCAGGTAATATGTGCCACGCTGCTGACTGCTGAAACGGTGCGCATACAGAACATTCCCAATATTTTGGATGTGAACAACTTAATTGCGCTTTTAGAGCAAATGGGAGTTGACATCCAATGGAACGGACCGGGCGATTGTTCCTTCTGTGCAGCCCGAGTTGACTTAGCCTACCTTCAAAGTCGGGAATTTTTAGACCGTTGCTCCCGGCTCAGAGGTTCTGTGCTGCTTATTGGCCCCTTAACCGCCCGTTTCGGATTGGCACGCATTGCCAAACCTGGAGGCGACAAGATTGGGCGCCGACGTTTAGACACCCATTTCTACGGCATGCAGAAATTAGGAGCCCGCTTCTTTTTTAATGAAGAGGAAGGCACGTACAACATTGAGGCAAAAACGCTGAAAGGCACTTACATGTTGCTCGACGAAGCCTCTGTAACGGGCACAGCCAACCTCGTCATGGCTGCTGTGTTGGCCCAAGGAACCACCACCATTTACAATGCCGCCTGCGAACCATATATCCAGCAACTTTGCCATTTACTCAACAAAATGGGAGCGCGCATTGAAGGAATAGCCTCCAATCTGCTGACCATCACCGGCGTAGAATCACTACACGGCAACGTACACCACCGCATACTGCCCGACATGATTGAAATAGGTTCCTTCATCGGCATGGGCGCCATGGTAGGAAACGGGCTTACCATCCGGGGCGCAGGCGTCAAATCATTGGGCATTATCCCCGAAGCCTTCCGCAGGTTAGGCATCAAACTCTACATCAAGGGCGATGACATCCTTATCCCCCAACAGAACCACTACCAGATAGAAACCTTTGTCGACGGCTCATTCATGACCTTAGCCGATGCCCCGTGGCCCGGCCTCACCCCCGACCTCCTGAGTGTACTCATCGTTGTGGCCACACAAGCCCGCGGGTCCGTACTCTTCCATCAGAAAATGTTTGAGAGTCGCCTCTTCTTTGTAGACAAACTCATTGAGATGGGAGCACAAATCATACTTTGCGACCCACATCGTGCCGTTGTGGTAGGACACGACCACAAAATCAAATTGCGCGGACGCCGTATGGTATCGCCCGACATTCGAGCCGGCATAGCCCTCCTGATTGCAGCGCTTAGTGCAGAAGGAACAAGCCAAATTGACAATGTGGAACAAATCGACAGAGGCTACGAATGTATTGAAGAAAGACTCAGACGCTTGGGAGCACACATCACCCGCAAACCATAACTACGGTAAAGATGATTCGAACTAACGACGTGTTCCTCATCGGACACATCTGCAAACACAGGGGGTTGAAAGGTGAGGTCGAACTGGTATTCACCGACGACATATTCGATACCGGCAACTCCCCTTATCTTATACTCGAAATGGACGGCATCCTCGTCCCCTTCTTTTGGGAAGAATACCGTTTCAAAAATACAGATACAGCCATCTTCAAGTTTGAAGACATTGACACTGAGCAGCAAGCACGCAGTTTAGTAGGTCATGCCGTATACTATCCCAAATCCGAACTGCCACAGCATGACGCAGAAGACAACATCCCTATGCTTTCCAGTTTCAAGGCACTCACCGGCTACAGCGTAGCAGACACACAAGGCGGACCTCTCGGCACTGTGGTAGGGGTAGACGACTCCTCAGCCAATATCCTACTCTATATTGAGGACGAACATCAACGCGAAATCATCATCCCCTTCCACACCGATTTCTTAGTTAATTTCGACTATACTGAACGTACCCTCCTACTCCACCTCCCCGAAGGGTTGCTCAACCTGTAACACATTGGAATAACCCAATCCAAGAGTTTACATTACTTTTCGCAACACTTTGAGTTGCGTGAGTAATCTGAAAACCCTTTAAACTCCAACCGCCCTCACACATGAAACACATTGCAATATTAGGTTCAACAGGCTCCATCGGCACCCAAGCCTTGGACGTAATCAAGAACCATCCCGATTGCTTTGAAGCAACAGTACTCACGGCCGGCAACAATGCTGATTTACTCATCCGTCAAGCCCAAACCTTCAAACCCGACTGCGTAGTCATTGCCAACGAAGATCTTTATGACAAAGTACGCAACGCTTTAGCCAACCTACCCATCAAAGTCTACGCCGGAAAAGAAGCCATCTGCCAAGTCGCCCAACACAGCCAAGTCGACATTGTACTCACAGCCATGGTCGGATTTGCCGGACTGCAACCTACGGTAGCAGCGCTCAAAGCAGGCAAGGCAATCGCTTTAGCCAACAAAGAAACGTTAGTAGTGGCCGGGAGCATTATCAAGCAGTTGGCATTAAAATATGGCACCCCCATTCTGCCCGTTGACAGCGAGCATTCCGCCATATTCCAATGTATCAACGGCGAACAAGGCAACCACATACGGCGCATCCTCTTAACGGCATCCGGAGGTCCCTTCCGCCAATTCACGCTTGAAGAATTGGAAAAGGTCACACCCGCACAGGCATTACAACACCCCAACTGGAAAATGGGTGCCAAAATCACCATAGATTCCGCCACCATGATGAACAAAGGATTTGAAATGATTGAGGCCCATTGGCTCTACGGCATACAGCCCGAAGCCATTCAGGTGGTGGTACATCCCGAAAGCGTCATACACTCAGCCGTAGAGTTCGACGACGGCGCCGTCATCGCACAACTGGGAACGCCCGACATGCGCCTCCCCATCCAATACGCCTTCAGCTACCCCCGGCGCCTGCCCCTGAACGGAGAGCCGTTAGATTTGTTCCGCCTCCGCACCCTGCGGTTTGAAGAACCAGATCTAAACCGTTTCCCCTGTTTAGCTTTAGCCTACGAAGCCATAGCCCGGGGCGGGAACATACCCTGTGTACTCAATGCTGCCGGTGAAGTCTGCAACGAAGCATTTCGGCAAGAGCGAATCAGCTTCATGGACATCCCCCGAATTACAGAAACCATCATGTCCAAAGCCTGCTTCACAGCCCATCCAACACTGGAAGACCTCTATGCCACAGACGAACAAGTACGACTTCAAACTTTAGATCTGATTGGTAGCTAAATGCTTAGGTCATAAGAGATAAGGTTAGAGGTTATAAAGCGACAGCTTAGCGGTCCTATTTTTCCGCACCAAGCAGCATTATACCCTCTTCACCTAACCCATATCCCCCACTTAATTCACAAACAAACTCCCTTTTTTCCACTCGAAAGCCACGAACCCGCGAAAACAAAATCCCGCCCGAGCTTTCCCAACCAACTCACAACTCACTCATGGAAGTATTCCTTATTCGAGCCTTGCAGCTCATTCTCTGTTTTGCCCTGCTCATCCTGTTGCATGAAGGAGGCCATTTCCTTTTTGCCAAACTCTTCAAAGTTCGCGTAGAAAAATTCTGTCTATTCTTCGACCCCTGGTTCACCCTCTTCAAGTTCAAGCCCCGCAACAGCGACACCACTTACGGCATAGGATGGTTACCCTTGGGAGGATATGTAAAAATCTCCGGCATGATTGACGAATCGATGGATATAGAGCAAATGCAACAGCCCGTCAAGCCCTGGGAATTTCGCGCCAAGCCAGCGTGGCAACGCCTCTTCATCATGATAGGCGGCGTACTCGTCAATTTCATTTTGGCATTTGTAATCTATTCCGCCGTATTGTTCACCTGGGGCGAAAGCTATATCCCCATCAAAAATTTCACCCACGGCTTCAAGTTCAACGAGCAAGCCCGCGAGTTAGGATTTCGAGATGGCGACATTCTGCTCGGCACTGACACCAAAACCTTTGAGAAATTCGATGGCAATGTCTACCGCGACCTCAGCGAAGCCCATAAAGCCACTGTCTTGAGAAACAATCAAACAGTGTCCATCCCCCTCCCCGGCAATCTCAACATGCTGGAAATGATTAAACAAGAGCCCCGCTTTGTAGAAGTCCTGGTACCCGCCGTAGTCGACAGTGTAGTCAGCGGCACAGCAGCCCACAAAGCCGGGCTACGTGCCGGCGACCACATCGTAAGCTTCAACGGAACACCCTTCACCACCGTCAACGACTTCAACCTCATCAGCGGTTCGCTTCACGACGTATTAGCTACCGCCTCCCCTGCCGACAGCGCCAAACTCCGTCAAGCCACCATCGTAGCCATACACCGAGGCTCCTCACAACCCGACACCATCGCCCTCACGCTCGACAAAGACTACAAAATGGGCATCGTATGGGCCAACCCCATGACCAACGAATACCAAACGACCACCCGAACCTACGGCTTTTTTGAAAGTATACCCGCAGGCTTCACCCATGGTTGGCAGGTCCTCGCCGGCTATGTCGATGATTTAAAATATCTCTTCACCTCCGATGGCGCCAGAAGCGTAGGCTCCTTTGGCACAATAGGCAGCCTCTTCCCCGCCACATGGGACTGGTGCCGCTTTTGGGAACTCACCGCCTTCATATCCCTGATGCTGGCCTTCATGAACATCCTGCCCATTCCTGCCTTAGATGGCGGCCACGTATTCTTCCTCCTCTTTGAAGTCATCACGCGCCGCAAACCAAGCGACAAGTTTATGGAGCGCGCCCAAACTGTAGGCATGACCCTCCTGCTGTTACTCATGGCCTGGGCAATCTTCAACGATTTCCGCAACTTCCTTTTCTGAGTGGTTGCAGGTTATGAGGTTGTTGCTGAGGTGATGAGAGATAGGGTTATAATTATACAACTCACTGAGCAGTGGAGATTATATCCGTTCTACCAGCAAAATGGGAACGTATAATTTGCTATTTACTGCCCAAACTATTCATTCCTCTATACGCTTTTTTATGGTTCATCCGACATTTCGAGTGATGAACGCAAAAATATATAGTCAAAAAAGAAAACCGCTGAACTTGTTGTATATTTGAATAACCACTAACAAATATATAACGATGAACAGCAGTTTTCTATATTACGCTTGGGGGCTTT
>JALEYW010000046.1:0-16855 GCA_022773145.1 Bacteroidales bacterium | reverse complement strand
GCTTATCTCACGCAGAGAAACGCAATCGGCAAACTGACAGAATATCATGCTCACCAGATGGCTCCATGTGTTGAAACCCTTGGCATGTTTGTCCGTGCCGTGCTTTCTTACCAAGGATTTGATCAAATCTTTCGGCAACTTCTGGATGACCTGAACGAAAAGTGTTATCTTTGCCATGAAGGAGGGTAGTTTTGTTTGCAACCACTAAGGTACACTTTTTACATAGTGGAAAACTACCTCCTTCATTTTTATTTAGGACACTATTGACTATTGCTTTTTCAAAGCAGGCGCTATTTCATCCTTCCGGCTGCATCTTTGAGGAGGGAAAAGCAAGGGGAGGAACATTCAAGCAACCACAAACTTGAAGAAAACGCCCTACCATTCTTGTAGGGAGGGCGACATTCGTTTGCAGCGTTCAGTAATGAATTTGCGATTCTGCAACCATTGCGCCCACATCTTCCTCTGGCGGTTCATATCGTCGTATGCTGTGGTCTTGAAGATAGATACGGTTGAGGGTATAGGCCAGCGACTCCAGGGTGTTGTCCCTTGTTGCCGGTTTCAGTTGGCACTCCCACACGGTGATGCAATGCCAGCCCATTGCAGCAAGCTTGTGCTGCTCTTCTATGTCGCGAGCGCGGTTGCGCTCTATCTTGGAGGTCCAGAACTCCGTGTTGCTCTTTGGGACTACATAGTATTTGCAGCCCTCATGCCCATGCCAGAAACAACCGTTGACGAAGATGACTGTTCGGTACTTGCGCAGGACAATGTCGGGGTGGCCGGGCAGGCGCGGGTGGTTCAGCCGGTAGCGGTACCCTCGGCTGAAGAGGAAGCTCCTCACCAGCTTCTCCGGTTTGGTGTTCTTCCCGCGTATCGAAGCCATACAGCGATGGCGTTGCTCCTTGGTCAGTCTGTCCATTGCTCGTGACCGAATTATTGACATCAGGTTCAAAACCTCAGGGCTCGCTCCTTGGATAAGTCCATGGGCAATGCCATAACTTGACAACGTAGCTGGAATGTGGTCAAGCTTACATCAAGTCTTATTCGTTATACATTTTCATGTTTTCGTCATGCGTTACCCAAATCACGTTTGACCCAATCTTCGACAAGGCGATATAGCTCGGCTTGCTCCTCATCCACCTGTTTTCGTCACTTCTTTGTCTTCTTTTGGTAAAAGCCCTCAGAAGGCAGCCATTTCGCACTCATATCGTAATCTGTTGCTATTGGGGAGGGAACCAAGGCCCATCTGAGAGACTTGCAACAGATTTTATTTAGTGAACCCTACTATAATGCAATTTTATAAACCGATCTTATATATTCATTAACTTCCTCTTTAGAACGAAGAGAAAGGATGTGCTGTTTCTGTTCTTCCGTGAATGGATAAATACCGAACGACTTGACGTAGTTCTTAGCATAAGAGTAGTAACCAGTCGAATAGGGCTTGCTTGTATTTTTCATGTAGTAGTCGAATACGCTAGACTCCAAGACCTTCTTCAAGAACAGCAGTTCAGTTTCCGATTCGTTATAGATGGCATAACCGCAATAAATCATCATGTCCTTCTGAGAAGTATAAACGAAGTGGGGTAAATCACTCATGTAAGGGAAAAGCAGCTTCTTACCTGAGTCGGCAATTGCTTGTGTGCGTCCGAAAGCATACCATGCCTCGTAATCACCTTCGCCCTTGTCTCGCTTGTCAAGAACGTCACGACAATCCTGAAGATACCTATACGCATTAGGGTAATTCTCAACGAAGAAATCTTCTGCTATGACGTTGCATCCTGCATTGTAAGGAGAAATGATTTTTTCCTCCTTCTCGCTTATTTCTGCCTCACTCTTCAAAATGTTCGGCTTTATGATATCTCTGCAAATACCTTTCTCAATAGCGTATTCCTTTCCCTTGCGAACAAGGTAATGATAGTTGTCATCTGTACGCACAGGGCGGAAGATAAACACGTCATTAGCAAGCGTAGCAATACCATTCTTGATAACGTATTTATCGCCAAGTGCCTCTCCTGCATGCTCAATGAGACGTATGTTTTCAAGCACCTCGTTTCTGTTCAAGTGCCACCCTCTATGATTGTCTAACAAAGAGTAGTTGATTCTGCTGTAAACAAAATTCTTCAGCGCTTCCACATCAGCCACATCAGCCTTTACGTACAACAAGGATTCGCATTGTTTCTTTGACATGAAAGCCAAACATGTGTACGCAAGTTTCTTTTTGAAAACTAGCTGCTGTCCGAAGTCAACTATACTCAATGATAGGTGGTTTTCCGCAAAATAGTTTCGTAAAGTACGTGCATTTACACTCTTGAAGAATGTGTTGACAGTTATGTAACCAAGTAATCCATTCTCGTTCAATGCTGTCAAACCTATCTCAAAGAAAGGAATGTAAAGGTCTGCATTTCCAACTTTTGAAGTACTCCAGAGAGGGAGGTTCTTCTTTGTCTCTTTGTCAATGTGCTTTGAACGGACGTATGGAGGATTGCCGACAATAATGTCAAGACCATTGTTGTTGGCAACATTTGGCATTGTTCGGAAATCGAAAGTAAGCGAATCCCCAGCAAAAATATGGAACGTGTCCTCTTGAATGATTTCACCATTCTGCAAAGCAACAAGAGCCAACATGATCTTCGCACGATTTACACTTGTTGCGCTAATGTCCACACCATAAAGATGATTGAAGATGTTGCTGTATGGTTCGTCTGTATGTTCATGAATGTACTCAGCCAACGTATAGAGGAATGCACCACAACCACAGGAAATATCAGCGCAAAGGCATTCTGCCAATGGCTTTTCAACAGAGTGCATAACCTGACGAACAATGTAGTCACGAATGTACTTGGGTGTATAAACAACTCCGTTTGCAGTCTTCTCCGCATCAGGAATGGCTAACTCAAAGAAGCTGATAACATCTTCCATAGCACATTGAGCCGATAGGAGTTCAATGTCTGCTTCGAGTTCTTCACTTGCAGCACCTATGAACGCGGCAAGAAATCCATGGCCAAGTTCTAAATGATTGAATCTGGCAAAAGCTGTTACAACGAGCTGAATCAGTAGTGCTTCGTTGTCTGAGTATTTTTCTATGAGCGCTTTAATCTTCTTGTCCATAGGGATTTCTGTCTAATCTGTGAGTTGAGTAGATGATGCCTTTCTCTTCTAGGGTCAATCCATAGAGTTTATCGCAAATCTGATCAAGTTCTGACCAGAGTGCCTTCAGAGAATTTTCAAGACCAGTTGTTTGTCCACCGATGCTTGTACGTATCTGCTCGTTGGTTTCTTCAATTCTCTTGGCTATCTTTGCCAGCTTCTTTATCTGAGGTTTGCACTCGACGAATGCTTCCTTAGGAACAGGCACGGGATTCAAGAACTGTTTGTTGAACTTGTAATAGCCACCTTGTTGTGGATTTGCAATCGAACGAGCAAAGGCGCAGAAGATAGTAGAATTGATAATTGCAGACAATGCGTAGAGTTTTTCTTCGGTCATGTCTGGAACCTGAACAAAGAACATGTTAGCGTTGTCACAATACACATGACCGTCAGTAATTACAGCAGCCTGTGGATATTGAGCTGTCATAGGTATAGCAAGTTTCTTGTAAACAGCACCAT
Source organism: Bacteroidales bacterium (assembly GCA_022773145.1). Taxonomy (GTDB): domain Bacteria; phylum Bacteroidota; class Bacteroidia; order Bacteroidales; family Bacteroidaceae; genus Alloprevotella. The sequence goes on along the minus strand of JALEYW010000046.1, from coordinate 13,252 downwards.
GGTTGTTAGCTCGGGTAAACAAATGCCAATATTCAGCTGCGTTGTACGAATTATTCTTCTCAGGCAATGTCTGTACTTTTGAAGTAATGAGTGCCTTATGCTTTGTCAAATAGTTGTATGCATGAGGGAATCTGTCTTTAATATCATTGATGCTCAACTCTGTTACTTCTCCTTCATCGGTTACATCGTATGGGAATAATGCGTATGTTGTGTATTCGCGTTTGGTTAGCGGTGCAAAATGCTCGTTGCACAATAGAGGTTTGCAAGCATCCTTTTCAATCACAATGTTTTCGTCTATCACGCTGTGACCATAGATGAGATTATTTTCAATCTTGTCAACGTGAATCTGGAAGGCATCGTTCCACAAAACCTGTACGCCAACCTTTACGTTGCAAACATCTTCAAGAGTACCCAATTTCTTTGTCAAACGAAGACGAAGGGCATTCAGCTGAGCGTTTTCGAAATTCCAGGGAGTGCCGGAAAGTGTGTCTGCGCTCAACAACATAGTGTTGGTTGAACTTGAATTGCAATACCAGACCTGGCTGTTGTTTGCGCTATTATTGTCACATACAACAATTGCAACGTAGGTAAGTCTGCCAGCGAAGAGGTCAGTTTCCTCATAGTCATGCACTCCATTCAATAACTTGCGTGATGTGAGAAGTTCACGAATGCCTTTTCCATACTCAGTCTTGAAGAAACGCTTCTGTACGATAAAGCCTAAACGACCATTGGCATTAAGCAGGTTGACACCTTTTTCAATGAACGGGATGGCAAGGTCAATCTTTCCATTCTTACTTGAAGAATAGAATCTCTTTATGTAGGCAGCCATGTGAGGCAAGCCGACATTATAGTTCTTTACTTCCACGTATGGAGGGTTACCTACAACAAAGTCAAAGCCACCATTCTCAAACACAGCAGGGAATGATGATTCCCAGTGAAAAGCGTTTGTTTCCTGGAGTTCCTTCAAGTTATCGGCAATCGTAGGATAATGCTGCTCAATGTCAGTACCAACCAAGGTGTTACCACAGCGGATGTTTGCACCTATACCTTTGAGAATCTGAGAACCAAGCAAACCAACGGTGCCGAAATCTTCTGGAGAATAGTTGTCAATGAGACGCAAGCAAAGCGACATTTTGGATACTTCAACAGCTTCGGGGTTAATGTCCACGCCATAAATGCAATTGTTTATGAGTTTGCGCCTGCCATTGATATTCAATACCGGATATTCCAAGTCAGCATAGAGTTCTGCATCACAATCTTGCTTCCGTTCAAGCTTCTTTTCTATCTGTTTTACCAAATAGTCGTATACACCAACCAAGAACACACCGCTACCGCAGGCAATGTCGATGATTTTGAGATTGAAAATCTGTTCTATTGTGAGGCTGTTTATCGTATTGAAAGGAATGGTGCATTCAATGACTTGATTGACAAGAGCCTCAGGAGTTGTTACTGCCCCGTTGCTCTTTTTGAACTCTGACTTCAGTTCGTCTGTAACAGAAGTTCCATCTACTACAAGTTGATAGCCAAGGAAGAGGTCATAAATGTCGCTCAATGTTTTCAAAGGAATAACATCAAAGCGATAAGGAGAAGGGTAGTAGAGGTTGGCGAGGAATGATTCAAATACAGCGTTGTCAATTTGTAGTGATTGTAGCGAAGGAATCTTCTTGAACATAGGTCCATCGTAGTGATTGTAAAAATCACCATACGAACTATTCTTGAACTCCTCCCAGAAATTGCCCTGAGCGAATCTGCTCAATAAGCCATCTACTTCCAATCCTCGTGACTCGCAAACACGAATGAACAGGATTCTGTTGATGATTGTTTGTACGTAATAGCTTAGTACACCAACACTCTCTATCTGATTATTCTCAATGATTGACTTGGCAAATGCGATTCGTGCATCACCAAGCATCTTTGAGAAGTTTTCATCAAGAGCGTTGCCTTTCTGCTGGACAAATTTTACATTGCCAGCCAAAACATTACAACGTGAAAGGAAGGTTTCTAAGGTTTCAAACTTATCAACGAACTCTTCTGCTGTCGCATAAAAACGTCTCGCATAACTTGCTTCATCGTTTACACGTGGCATATAAGAACAGTCATAAATCGCCAACTGTTCAAAATTAGTGACAATCGAGAATGGCGCTCCAATCGACCAACCATAGGAACGAATCTGAAAGGCGACCTCCTTGCTCGTCTCAATATTCACCTCGAGGCTTTTTGCATCCACGAATGCCAATTGAACTTTGCCATTGACAAGAGTATAGTCAGGACGAACATTCGTAGAGCCAATCGCCTTTAGCTTCTGACGTTCTTCTTTGTCCAAGGTACGTTCAGTCAGAACCTGATGGGTATCTTGAACATTCCATCCGAACACAGACAGAAGTTCATCTATCCACGTTCGCATAGTTGCTTCTGATGCACCTTCCAGACAGCCGCCTTTCTTTGCTTCCAAGAAGCGATTAACCAAATTTTGAAGATTTTGTATGGTGCTCATAATTGAAATTCCGTGTTAGGTTATGCTATAGGAGTGCTCTATAAATTAGTTTTCATTAGGGTGTCTCTTTTGCTTGGCTGATTGGGGGCTCTCATTTACATCTGTCTCTTTTTCATTCAGTCACGATGCCCGCATCGCTCCTTCATTCACAAGAGACATCTGCTGCGTGATAGTCTCAAAATCGCCTCAAGCTAATGAATAGAGCCCCCCTTAAACCATATCGGGTTCTTGGACTGTTGAGTGCAGGAGATCTTTGACATCAACCTGCAGCACCCTCGCTATTTCAACGAGGGTCTCCAATGATGGCTGGCTGCGGTTAGTACACCATTGGGATATGGTGACTTCACACTTGCCGAGTCATTCTGCGAGCCATTTGCTTGTCTTGCGTTGCTCTACAAGAACGACTTTGATTCGGTTAACCTTTACTACTCATAATGGTTTTTGTGCTCCAAAGGTAAATAGATTTCCTGAGAATAGCGAACAGGGACAGATAGATGTCGCTTTTTTCTGAGACAAATACAAATGGGTGAATGAGTTTTTGTTGTACATATGCTCCTGTGATTATCGCAATAGCTGTTCAGACACTATATGAGCGAACAGGGTGCCGTTATGGGCCAGTGTCCAGGTGCGCCCCCGGTTGTCGTGTTTCACAAACGGGTGGCAGTTCTCGTAGGACAAGTGTCCGGCAGATAGAGGTGGATGCGGCGGTCGGCATCGGCAGCTGCATACCAGAAGTCAAATTTTCGTATCTGTGCACTCATGCGCTTTTTTTATTTCTTTTCTCTCACCTTGCACAGCTTTTGCTTTTTGTTCTTCACTCGCCTTGCACATCTATCATATAATAAAAGACAACTGAGACAACTTAAGACAACTTATTGCTTGGTTTTAATGAATGAGTAACAAACATGGACAACAACCGGCATGAAGGCGTTTAATGTTGTCTGCGGTTGGCACATGATAAAAGTTGTCTGTAGTTGTCAATGTTGTCGTCATATAGCAATTATTCTGTTGTTGTGGACTTTGCTCTTTGATATATCTAATTCTTTTCAGAAGTTAGGCTGCGGCTCGGAATACAAAAAGCAAATCTTTCAGCTTTTGCTTTTTGTTCTTCACTCGCCTTGCACTAACTTTGTCCGCAGAATTGTCAGTTTTATTTTCTAACCCTAAATTTTTTACCTATGAGGAGATTTATCTCGTTATTGGCTCTCATCGTTTGCATAGCGCTGCAAATGAAGGCGGACAAGGTGGAAAAATCTTTTACCCCCCCAAATGAGGGTCGTCCGGAACATCTTTACACCATGGTGTCAGGAGCCGGCTACTACGCCAACTCGCTGACTGCACCCACCCAGACAGCCGACAACTACGGCTTGTTTGCATTCTACGCCGTAGACGGCCTGGACAACGCGTTCTACATCTACAGCTACAAGGCCAAGAAATGGTTCAGCTTTGCCAAGTCCTCCGGCTACAACAACGGCAAGGACTTCGTACAGATGACTGATGAAAAAACGGAAGGCGCATATTTCCATGTGAACAACTACGCCGACGACTTCTACGAAATTGCTCCCTACAACACTTCCGGCCCCGCCGCCAAATACCTGAACTGGTTTACAGGTATCAGCGGCAACCCGCTGGACGGCACGAACACGCTCGGCCTCTGGCAGGACAGCGGTGCCAATGATGCCGGCAGCCGCTGGACATTCAACGAGGTGGTGATGGAAACGCACAACTACACGCTCGTGGCTCCCGAAGGCGTGAGCGTCATCATCAACGGCCATACCTACTCCAACGGCGACCAGTACGAGGTGGAGGGCACGCTGAAGAAGGGCGACGTGACGGTCGTTGTGGCCGAGGGACAGTTTGCCGCCGTCTCCATCAACGACGTGGCCAACACCATCACGGTCAACGTGGTTAACATTCCCTCACAGCCCGACAAGCAGCCTTATACGCAGGCCGTGCTCTACCCCGCACAGCAGACCGCCGTAGGCGCGGCAGAACTGGTGAAGGAAGGCGACGTTTACACGCTGAGCAACAATGTGCTGGCCGCCAGCTTCATGAAGGTGGGTGAGGCCATCTACTTTGCCGGCTCGAAGGCCATGGACCTCCAGGCTGGCACCGAGCCCTTTACCGTGGCTTTTGGCAACGGCGACAACGTGCCGGCTTCGGCCATGCAGCTCGTCAGTCTCGAAATGGAGGACATCCAGGCGGACGATAACGCCGTGGGAGGCGCGGAACACTTTGCCGGAAAGCAACTCGTGGCGCGCTACGCCTATACTTATAAGGAGAAAGCCATTGACATTCTCTGGAAAGCCGTGCTGCGCGACGGCAGCCACTACCTCCGCACGGAGATGGAGCTGACGGGCGTGGATGACGTGGACATGTACAACGTAATCCCCCTCATCTACAACGTAGACACCAAAGCCGCCGGCTCCACACCTGCCGTGGTGGGCAATACGCGCGGCGCGGTACTGATGAGCAACAAGATTTTCGCCGGACTGGAGAACCCCGTGGCCTACAACACGGTGGGCGGCGCATCGGGCGAGGAGGACAAATGGGAACTGGCCCAGACGCTCGACGCGGTGAGCCTGGCCGTGGCCGACTGGAAGCAGGTGGCCGAGGAGAATGTGCCGGCCCGCGTGACGGAGGCCACAGGTGCCGGTTATCCCAATGTCTATGCCGCTACTCACGAAGGCGTGACGCTGACCGCCAACCAAAAGGTTGAAATCACGGTGAAATATACCTCGGGTAGCCACCGCCTGAACTTCGGCGGCGCAGACCTGCTCGAAGCAAACGGTTCGATAGCCGCCAGCGACTACCACGCCGGTTACTCGGGCACTGCCCAGAGTGACAACACTTTCAGCTTCATCGCGCCGAACGACGGCACGTACACGCTCCGCGTGTTTATCCAAGACCTGACGGAGTCCATCGATGCCACAAGCAACATGACGGTGAAAATCTACAGCCCGAAGGCCGGTGCCGTTATCTCTACCGACATCGTGGGCATTGAGGGACTCTGGAGTCGCAACACGACGCTCGCCGCCGGCGAGACCTGGAAAATTTCGGGCGTTGTCGGCCTTATCGCACAGGATGGAACGGAAGCTGAAACGAACATCCACAAGACGCAGAAGCGTCGCTCCTTCCTGGCTTATAGCGAACGCGAACGTGCCGTGCCTTGGCGGCCCAATCCCGCTTATATCTCCTGGTACGAGCTGAACATTAACCGCAATAACTCGCAAGACCCCACGCAGAACATGAACGCCGACCAGGTGATGGACGTGCTCAACCACTGGAAGAAGGACTTCTACGACCGTTACGGAGTCGCCCCCAACAGCTTCGTCATCGATGACGGTTGGGACAACTACGGTACTTGGACTTTCCACGCCGGCTTCCCCAATGAGATGAGGGATATGGCCGCCTCGGCCGCCGAAATGGGTGCCGGTATCGGTGCATGGCTCGGTCCGGTGGGCGGTTATGGCACCAGCGGTAACTACCGCCGCAAATATTGGACTGACAGGGGAGAACAGATGGTACTCTCCAATCCTAACTACTACAAGGTCTTCAAGGATGCTGCCTACAACCTCACGCAGAACCAAGGCGACTTCCGCTTCTTCAAGTTTGACGGCATTTCGGCCCAGTTCTCGGCCACAGGTCCTGATGCAGGCGACACGGGCAATGAGAATGCCGAAGGCATCATCCGCCTCGAACGTTACGTGCGCGAGGAACTGAAGCGCGACATCTTCTTCAACACCACGGTCGGCACCTGGGCAAGCCCCTTCTGGTACCACTACACGGATGCCACCTGGCGACAGGAGAATGACTACGGTACGGCAGGCAACAACAGCAGCGACCGTGAGAACTGGATTACCTACCGCGACCGCCTGGTCTACCAGAACTACGTGACCAACTCGCCCATCTGCCCCATCAACACGCTCATGACCCACGGCTTCATCCTCTCGCAGTACGGCAGTGTGAGCAAGGACATGAGCTATGAGGCAGTCCGCCACGAACTCCGCGCCGCCTTCGTGTGCGGTTCGGGCATGGTAGAGCTCTACAACGACTACCCCCTGATGAACAGCATCAACAACGGCAAGCTCTGGGCTGATCTCGCCGAGTGCATCAGCTGGCAGAAGCGCAACGCCGACGTGCTGCCCGACGCTCACTGGGTGGGCGGCAATCCTTGGAACAACGCCAAGACGGCTGTCTACGGTTGGGCTTCCTGGAACGGCAAGAAGGCCACCCTGGCCCTGCGCAACGGCGGAAACGATGCCGAAACTTACTCCTTCACGCTCCGCGAAGCACTCAACATCCCGGCCAACGTGCAGGGCAGCATCGTGCTCCGCAAGTCGTTCGGCGAACAGGACGCGCTCGAAGGCTTGACCGAGGGTGAGGCCATCGATGTAGACCAGCTGCTCTCCGTAACCCTGCCCGGCAGCAGCATCTTCAGCTTCGACGGATTGGATGCCGCCGCTCAGGCTGTGGCAGTTGAAAGCCTTACACTTACTCCCGAGAAGGCTGAAAAGCAGGTAGAGATTGGCAAGACCTTTGTCGTGACGGCAGCCGTGGCTCCCGCTGAAGCTTCCTTCCCCGCCCTGAGCTGGACCAGCAGCGACGAAACGGTGGCCACTGTTTCCGGCGGATTGGTTGTAGGTGTGTCCGAAGGTGAGGTGACCATCACCGCTACCGCACAGGACGGTTCGGGAGTGGTGGCTTCCATCGTGCTCAATGTGGTGCCGAAAATAGTGGAACCCTATGCCATCAACTTCGACAAGGATGCCACTCCCACGAATACGGGCCGCTACATCAACACTATCTCCTTCACTGCCGGCACCGGCGAACCGCAGGTGCTCACTGTGGGCAACGAACGCTGCTACTTTGACTTCACTGCCAACGAAGAAGCTGTGTTGACCTGCCATGCTTACGACAACCTGAACGTGGTGTTCGACAAGGCCGGCAATTGGATGAACGGCTATGTGTTCGTTGACTTAGGCAACGACGGCCAGTTCTCCTTCAAAGAAGGTTCAACGGACCAGAGCGGCACTGATGTCGTTTCGTTCAGCTTTTACAGCGGCAGCTTCAGCGATGACTCCAACGGTGTGAACTCCGCCGGCACGGCCCTCAGCGGGGGCGACCGCAACACGATGGTTTGCCCCGACTTTGTGGCTCCCGGTGAGGCTGGTGACTACCGTATCCGTTTCAAGATGGACTGGAACAGTGTGGACCCTGCCGGTCAGCTTGCTGCCGACGGAACACCGACCAGCGACAACGGCATCCTGAAAAACGGCGGCCAGATTGTTGACGCCATTCTCCGAGTGGTCGCTTCGCAAACGGGCATCGGCAGCGTTGAGGCTGAAGGTGTGCAGAACAAATGGTACGACCTGAGCGGCCGCCGACTTCATGCCGCTCCTGCCCACGGCGTATATATTCAGAATAACCGCAAGGTGGTGAAGTAAATCCTGCTTCCCTCTTCCCAATGCTTCAAAGGCGCGCCCGGCCTGCCAGCCAGGCGCGCCTTTCCGTATGTTTTCATCCTAATTGTTTCAGGTTTTCGCGTTGCGGCGCGTGTTTCTTCGGTCATTTTCTTCCTTATGCAAAACAAACGCTTGGCCTCGCTCGACATTTTGCGGGGTTTCGACCTCTTCCTGCTTGTATTCCTGCAACCCGTGTTGTGGGCCGTACTCTCCCGCTGCGACAGCCCATTGGCGCAGTCCGTGCTTTACCATTTCGACCACGAGGTGTGGGAAGGCTTCCGCTTCTGGGATTTGGTGATGCCCTTGTTCTTGTTCATGAGCGGCATATCCATGCCTTTCGCCTTTGCCCGTTACCTGCGCGGTGAGTGGCCTATGGGCCGCGCCTACCGCAAAGTGGTGCGCCGCTTCGTGGTGTTGTTCCTACTGGGCATGGTGGTGCAGGGCAATCTGCTGAGTTTCTGCCCGTCCTATTTTCAATATTACACCAACACGCTGCAGGCCATTGCCGCAGGCTACCTCATCGCTGCATTGTTTCTGCTTCGTTTCTCGCTGCGCGGACAGTTGGCAGGGATGGTGCTACTCCTGGCGGCTTACAGCGTGCCCATGATGATTTGCGGCGACTATTCGCCCGAAGGCAACCTGGCCTGCCGCATCGATGCCGCAGTGATGGGAAACCATCGCGGCGACCCTACTTACGCCTGGCTGTTGCCCAGCCTCAATTTCGGCGTGACGGTGATGCTCGGCGCAGTGGCGGGACAAATCATCCGCCTGGACCGCAACGGAGCAACGCCCCGCACGGCCCTGCGCCTGCTCCTCACAGGAGTGGCTCTCGTTGTGGCGGGGTGGCTGTGGGGGCTTGACATGCCGGTGGTGAAACGTATCTGGACATCGAGCATGACGCTACTCAGTGGCGGCTACTGTTTCCTCCTCATGGCGGCCTTTTATTATGTCATCGACGTGCGCGGCATTCACCGCCCGTTCGACTGGTTGAAAATCTATGGCATGAATTCCATTGCGGCCTATATGTTGGGCGAGGTGGTCAACTTCCGCTCCGTTGTCGACTCGCTGTGTTACGGTCTGCGGCAGTGGCTCGACGACTGGTACGATGCGTGGCTCACGTTCGGCAATTTCCTCATCCTTTTCTTCATTCTCTTAGCCCTTGAGCGTGCACGCATATATATAAAGGTGTAAGAGGGGAGAAAGTCGCCAACCGTTCTTTTCCAACCCGAAGGGTGAAAAAACAGTTGGCGACTTTTGAGATATAGTCCGTTTTTCTTTCCTTTGCAATCCCATAGTTCCATCTTCGCTTTCTAATTTTTATCAACCATAAACATGAAGAAATTTTTTATTCTTTGCTTTGCCCTGCTCGCAGGGCTGACAGGAGTGCGTGCCGACGAAGGCATGTGGCTCTTGAAACTGATGGAGGAACAGCACCTTGCCGACTCGTTGCGCAAGGCCGGCCTCCAACTGCCCGCCGAGGCACTTTACAGCGAGACGTCGCCCAGCCTGCGCGAATGCGTGGGCATCTTCGGCGGCGGCTGCACGGGTGAGGTGGTAAGTCCCAACGGCCTCGTGCTGACCAACCACCACTGTGGCTTCAGCTATGTCCACGAAATGAGCGGCATCGGACACGACTACATGAAGGACGGCTATTTCGCCCACAGCCTGGCCGAAGAGTTGCGCACTCCCGAGACGCTGACCTTCACCTTCGTGCTGCGCATGGAGGATGTGACCGACAAGGTGGTGGCACAGGCTAAGAAGGAGAAGGTGGATGTCTTCACCATGCAGAGCCAGCAGTTCCTGGCTCCCTTGGCCGAGAAACTGTTCAAGAAGAGCGACCTGAAGAAGAAGAAGGGCGTTGAGGCGCACATCGCCTCGTACTACGGTGCCAACCGTTTCTACCTGATCTATGAGCAGACCTTCCTCGACGTGCGCCTTGTGGCCAACCCGCCGTACAACATCGGCCAGTTTGGCGGCAACTCGGACAACTGGATGTGGCCGCGACAGAATGCAGACTTCGCAATGTTCCGCATCTATGCCGACAAGAACGGCGACCCCGCACCTTACAGCGAGGACAACGTACCCCTCAAGGTGAAGAAATACCTGCCTATCTCGCTGAAAGGTCCGAGCCTCAATGATTACACCATGGTCATGGGCTTCCCCGGTCGCACCAGCCGTTATCTCACCGCAGCCGAGGTGGAGCTGCGTTGCAAGAGCTCGAACGAGCCTTTTGTCATTGCCGGCAATCCACTTCTTAAATATTATAAGGAACTGATGGACCAGAGCGATGAGCTGCGCCTGCTCTTGGAGGACGAGTACTTCAGCTGGGGCAACTCTGTTAAGAACTTCGGCGGTATGAACGAGGCCGTGGAGAAAGAACACCTGGTGGAACAAAAACGGACCGAGGAGCAGCTCTTCCGCCAGTTCGCCACACAGTCGGGCAAGCCGGAATATGCTGACATCATTGACCGCATCGAACGCCTCTGCACCGCTTACAAGGATACGCTCTACGACCAGGTGCTGGCATTCATTACACTCAGCAACCAGAAGTTTGGCTTCTCCGTTGACCTCGTCATGGAGTATGACGAGGTCCTGAAGGGGGGAAAAGAGGCCGAAATCCAAAAGGCCAAGGAGAAAATCATGAAGGCTTGGCAAAAGGATGTGAAACCCATTCACATGGATATTGACCGCGGCCAGACGGAATTGCTCATCCCTTACTTCGTGAAACATCACAAGCTGGATGCTGTTCCGGCATTCCTCGCTGATGGAAAGGATTGGAAGGCCTTCGTGGAAAAGGTGTACACGCAGTCGGTATTTGCCGACAGTGCACGCCTGGCACAAACGCTCGAAAAGAACGACGCACAGCTGCTTTTGGAAGATCCGCTCATCGAAATGCTCGAAGGCATCGAAAACTACATCATGGAATTACAGCCCGCCGTGATGACGTTTACGTTACAGCGTTCCGAACTGGACAAGATTTACGTTTGTGGCCTCTGCGATATGTACCAGTGGGCTAAAGCGCCGGATGCCAACTTCACACTGCGCATGACTTACGGCCGCGTGTGCGACTTGAAGCCGCGTGATGCTGTGCGCTATGACTGGCGCACCGTGCTCGATGGTATGTTTGAAAAGGAGAGCAAGACGGAGAGTGATTATTTCATCAACGAACGCTTGCGCGAACTCTATAAGGCAAAAGACTTTGGCCGCTACGCCCGCGAGGATGGCAAACTGCCCACCTGCTTCCTCTCAAACAACGACATTACGGGCGGCAATTCCGGTTCACCGGTGATGAATGCTAAAGGTGAGCTGATAGGCTTAGCCTTCGACGGCAATATCGAGAGCCTCTCCTCCGACCTGCAGTTCAATCCCCGACTTCAACGTTGCATCAACGTGGACATCCGCTACGTACTCTTCATTATCGACAAGTTCGGCGGTGCCAAGTACGTGCTCGACGAGCTGGAGATTCACTAATTCCGCCTACGGTTTTTGATAATCGACAACCGGGACTCTGTCTGCCTTATTCCGGAAAAAGGAGTGGCAAGATGGAGTGCCGGTTGTCGCTTGATGGGCGTTTCCTTGGACGGGGTGTCAGGAACCAACGGCTCACTTGATAACCTTTCCGGTTCTTGGAATGGTTGAAGTTCGTCTTCAAATATTTCAATAGCATAGTGAGACTGATATTCGTAGAGGAATGTATAACTTTGCTCCGAATTAAAGTGTATTTTCAATAACGGGCTGTGTCCTTGGCCAAATAAAAACTTTCACATCCTTTTTCCCGAAGACCCGTCTCCCAATCTTTTTGCTTATGAACCAATCAAAACAGGGCGAACGTAAGCCCATCACCTTCGATCGCTTTATACGGGGTGTCATAGCCTTACTGCTTATTGTTGGCATCGGAGCTTTGATTTATTATCTCAGCGATGTGTTGCTCCCCTTCTTCGTGGCATGGATGGTGGCCTACCTGCTCTATCCCATTGTCCGTTTTCTGCAAAAGTACTGCTACATACGTAACCGATTGGCCGCCATTGCTGTCACCCTGTTGCTCACCTGCGGCACGCTGGGCGGCTTTTTCTATCTTATCGTACCACCCATGGTGGAAGAGGTCAGCCACCTGAAGGATGTGGCCCTGGAGTATGTGCAGAAAGGAGCCGACACCGCTGCCGTGCCACAGTCGGTGCAAAGTTATCTGCAACGCCACGTCAGTGAGTACCAGATAGAAAACCTCCTGAAACAGAAGGATTTTCTCGCAGCTATGAAGCAAGCTGTGCCGAAACTATGGAACGTGTTTTGGGGAACGGCGACCATGTTGTTCAATATCGTCGCCTCGCTCATCGGACTGCTCTACCTGCTCTTCCTCCTCACCGACTATGAAAAATATGCCAACAGCTGGATCCATTTTGTGCCGCGCCACCGCCGCGTCTTCGCCGCCCGCCTTGTGGCAGACCTGCAAAACGGCATGGCAGGCTACTTCCGGGGACAGGCTTTGGTGGCACTGAGCAACTGTTTCATGTTTTCCATCGGTTTCCTGCTCATCGGTTTCCCCATGCCCCTCGGGTTGGGCTGCCTCATCGGTCTCATCAGTTTCGTGCCCTACCTGCAAGTGATAGGTTTCGTGCCGGCCGCGCTGCTGGCCCTGCTCAAAAGTGTGGAGACGGGGCAGAACTTCTGGTGGCTCCTCTTCTTGGTGTTGGTGGTTTACCTGGTGGTGCAGGTGTTGCAGGACACTATCTTCACACCCCGCATCATGGGTAAAATCATGGGGCTTCCGCCTGCCATCATCCTCCTTTCCCTCTCCGTGTGGGGTTATGCTTTCGGCATCATCGGTTTGATAGTGGCGCTGCCCCTGACCACACTGTCCATATCTTACTACAAACGCTATGTGGTGGGCGACGAGTTCGATCCGCAGCAGCCTCTCGACCCGGAAATGGTAGAGGTGGAGCGCGAAGCCGGTGTTTACGTGGAAACACCCCGCACACCGGCCGATGAAGCACCCGCTTCCACGTCGCAAGATGCGCCTTAGCGCCTCATACTCCCGCCTCTGTATGTCTGAAATTGCCATTAGAAACCTAACAATCAGGCAGTTAAACAGGAATTTTATCTCTAAAGACAAAAAAACAGGCCAAACATTTGGCTGTTCTAAAACAAATCTCTACTTTTGCACCGCTTAACAGCAAAGAGGTCTGATCCGCTAGCTCAGCTGGTAGAGCACAACACTTTTAATGTTGGGGTCTTGGGTTCGAGCCCCAAGCGGATCACTGCAAGGGAAGGCGCGACGAAGTCGCGCCTTCTTTTG